>JAQXUQ010000007.1 GCA_029224465.1 Bacillota bacterium
AAAAACCCCCCCCCCGCCCGGGGGGGGGCTCTGCCCCCCCCGCCTCTTCATGTCTTATTATAGCAAAACTGCTGCCTCTGTTTCTGACAGCCATCCTCTCTTCTATATTATTTCTTCGAGGAATTTGTCCTGCTGTCTGACGATGACTTCGTGCCGCCTTTCGTCTTGCTGTCTGAAGTGGTTGTGCTGTCTGTTTTCGCTTTACTGTCAGTCGATTTGCCTGTCGCAGCAGACTGGCCGCTCTTTTCGGAGAGCTTCGCTGCCCTCCCGGAAATCTCCCCTGCTGTTTCGGAGAGCTTCTTTGCGGATTCCTGAAGCTTCGAGATCGCGTCATTGAGCTTGTCGTAGTCAACCGAATCCAGCGAATCCGAAATCTTATTCTGCGTCGTCTCCACAGCTTCGCCAAGCCCGTCGACGGTATCATTGATGCCGGCAGCGACCTTGTTCACCTGCCTCGAAGCATCCTGCAGGCTGCTGACTGACTTATTGAGTCCATCAACGTCAAAGGAATTGACCGTATCCATCGCGGAGCTGATCGCCTTCGTCGTATCCGTGACTGCGCTCGAAAGATCCCTGACCGTGCCGTTCACATCGCTGACGGTCGCGTTCGTGTTCCGGAGAACTTCATTGGCCTGTGTGATCACATCTTCGAGGTGACTGGTGGCGGCTTCGATGTTTTGCGCAGTTTGATTGATCGAAGCATAATCAATGCTGTTCACCTGATCAATCGTGTCATTCACCTTCGGTACGCTTTCGGAAAGCTCGTCAATCATGTCATTGACCTTCGGGATACCTTCGTTCAGGGACTTCGAAGCTTCCTTGATCTGCGGCGCAATGTCGTTGACGGCATCTGCAGCATTATTGATGGCCGGAATCGTATCATTGACTGTGTCGGACAGCGTTGTGATCGTATCGTTCGCCGTATTGACAGCGCCGGTGATCGTATCCAGATCCGTATTCACAGTCTTGATGACATCCGTGACTTCATTGTTCACATTGCTGACAACGTCATTGATCTGCCGGAATGTGTCATTGATGTTCGCCCCTGCATCGTCAATGATTCCGTTCACGCCGGTAACTGTCTTGTTGGCGGAAGCAACCAGTGTGTTGACTTCACTCACTGTCGTGCCAAGCTGCGTCAGTGTGGAATTCAGATTACCGAGGAGCTTGAACATTCCGGGCGTCAGGCAGATAAAAACTGCCGTGAATGCCAGAAACAACAGCACACTCCCGACAGCGGAGATCTTTGCCTGTTTCGCGTGTTTCTTCTCCGCAATGGCAATATCACCCAGCGCGCCCACAACGTCGTCCAGACGGCCGGCAATGCCTGCCATGTCCTCGTGTGTCACACCGTTCAATGCTGTGCCCTGTGCAGGACCTGCCTGCGGCGCCGGCTGCGGAACCGGCTGCGGCGTCGGCTTCATGGATGCGGAAGAAGACGTGCTTCCCCCGGCATCAGGGGCACCTGTTCCATTTCCGGTTACTGGTTCGCCGGAACCCGGATTCTGCTGATTCGCAGTGTTGTCATTCGTATCCATCCCTTACCTCCCTCTGATTATTTCTGCCCCGGAAATTTCTGCAGATTCCGGTACAGATGATTTTATATACTTATATTATACGTTTTTCACTAAATTTAATATACTGATATTTGAATATTTTGTTAACATTTACAAGTATTGTGGCATCGGGTCCGGCAGGATCTATTAAGACGTTATCTTGGATACCAACTGTATCAGTCACAGAAGCGCCGGAAATGCCCGTAACTGTGCGGTTTTTCGCCATCTTTCCGTTCCCCACAATTGATCTCATGTTCAAAATACCTGTCTGATAAACTGATTCTGTCACTTCCGGCACGCCCTAGCATACCCTGAAAAAGAAACCCCTACGCTGTCCTTAAAAGATACACGGTATTCTTAAACAGTTTATTGCTCTGTCGCCAATTCAAGCAAGGCTTGGTTATAGCCATCTACAGTAATCTTATTTCTGTTCTGCAAAACTGTTTCAATGGCCGGGATCATAATCTGATCCCTTGCATAATTTCTGTAGTTCTTCGATTGAAACATCTTTTGTAAGACTTTAGGAAGTTTTTTTGCAGCAACCGTCATGTCTACAACTTCCTTAAACTCTTCCTGCGAAAGGCCTGTCTGCATCGTCTGGTCAATAAACTCTCCCTTCAAGATTCTAAACATTTCCTTAGAATCATCCTCTACGAAGTGGTCAAGAATACCTTTAGTAGCAACTCCTCCTACAGCGCCACCGATCATTGCCCCTACAACCGGAATTGGTATTGCTGCCTGTCCTATAGCAGCTCCCGCTATACCAGCTGCTCCAATTGCTGAATTCTTCGCAAGCTGTTTTACGGATATTTTTCTCTCCAAGGCCCTGAATATGTCCGGTCCAAAGACAACAGCTACGGTAACGGCTCCACCAATAAGCTGACGCCCTCCTATCTTATCGAGTCCAAATTTCTGGCCGAACGCACTTTGTCCAATTACAGAGTTCTTAATGTTTGTGGCCATGTTCTCCGAAATACTGTATATAGGATTTGCAATAGCACTGTCCCCCTGAGAAATGCCATCAGCAGTAAAGACTTTACCAGCCAGAATGTTTGCTATTTCTTTTCTGGAAAGTTGCATGGTCAAAGTATAAATAAGTGTTCCTTTACCCATGACAAGTAGTCCAGCACTTAGGCTATTTTTAAGGGCGTCCACTCTCGATGCGCCACTCCATCGTGCATGTGCATAAACAATAACAGCAGAAATACCAGTTGCTTGAACGCAACATACTGCTCCCGCTACTGCATCAACTGAAAGACTTTCGATAGTCCCAGATCTCGCAATATTAAAAGACTGTTCATAGGCGAAAAAGCCTCTTCGAACATAGTCATGGGCATCTTCCCCTTTAGCCACATTAGGAACCTGCCCAGAATCTATCCTCTTCTGCATTGCTTTTAACGCATCCTGGTATTGATCTCTTGGAACTTCTATCTGCATCATTTTCCCAGAGCCGTCAGAGCGAAGATAAATTGCATGCTTTTTTTCAAATGCCGCCCCTATGGTTTCAGAGGCCGTCTTATAATATTTTGTCTGTATCTCAACATTATTAACCAGTCTGTCTGCTCCGTGTTTTACTTGTCTACCATGTTCGTTAAGGTTTTGAGCTGCACTTTCTACCTGTCGCCCATGCATTCTATCGAAAGTATTATTTCCATATTCTGCTGCATAGCCATGGCCTCTTGCCCCGTTCATCAAGTTCTTCACTTCACCGAAAAAAGCCGCAAACTTTGGCTGAACAGCCTGTACTCCAGCTGCTTGTTCTGCATGGTTATCATGTGCCTTAAGTGTTTTTTCTTTTTGCCTGGTTACATCATCAAAATATTTCTTTGACCTATCGTCGAATTTATTTTTCTCTTCATAGTTTTCAGGCACAGGTCTTTCTATATCTTCTTGATCAAGGACTTCTACTACTTGTCCTTTTTGCAATTTAAGTCCTATTTGATTCTCAATAACACTGCTACAGCATTTTTCAATGGCTGCTGCTACAGAAGCAGAACCAATTGAAATTAGCTTATAACTTTCAAAATGGTGATTTGGTCTGAAGTTAACAGTCCATATGCTATTTCCTATTCTATGAGCTGCAACTAATCCAGAAAAATCAATGTGCTTATTTTGGGGCGGCAGACTGTCTTCTTTTTCTTTCCGATCTTTATTGTTCGGATTTTCAACAGATATATATATGCCTGTTCTCGCAAACACACATCCATACTCTCTGAATTCATTATCTCTTGAACTTCTTTTACAAAGAAAGAGATATGGCTCCTCATCATATATTGAGCGGCCAAAGAAATTCAAAAAGGACATAACTCTTCCGAAGGGCATGTTCTTCCTGTTATAGCAATAATTAAACTCATGGGAAGAGTCGCCATAGGAATCTATCTGTTGTTCTATTATTTCATCTACATAATCATTTGTTATGAATAAATTGCTATCTTCAAACTCATGTAAGTATTTTGTATGAAGGCTCTGTAATCTGAAGCAAATTGCGAATACACACAAAATAGCTGCAGCTAATAATAAAATTCCAACCATAACTACTTCCCTGGAATTACGCCTTTCGCCCAATCTTAGATTGCAAAAAGTTCTTTATTTTGCTTCTATTCATCATAGAAAATTGATATTGTTTTTCCCCTTGTGTGTAAATAATTAAGCCGTTTGGAATGACTGCAAGGGTATTTGTTTCTTTAATTTTTTCTATTTCCGAATACGGTATCCCTTGAAAGACAAGTGAACCGGTTACCGAGTCTGCTTTATAAACAAAATAATCTTTATAAAAGCACAGATAACCAGTAAGAGTTCTTCCGTCATAGAAATAATTGGCGGGAGTTTTCCATTCTTCGTTCATTTTGTACCCTTTACTTTTTGTGTTCATCACTTGACACTGTTCACCGGCTCATCCGAAAACCCGCTCATATTTGTGTTTTATTTTCCTGATAAATTCTGCCTCATCTGCGCCATGTTCAAACTCTACACAAATGTCTGGTACATCTTCGTTCAGCAAGGAAGTTTTATCTGGGTCTTCTTTCATCATCTGTTCATAGTGATCGACCAGATATGTTTCGGGTACTTTTATTTTACGCTACACAACTGCGAGAAACACAAGAAGCTGGCGGAGAGCCAGTACGAACACTTCACCCGTGGCTATTCCACCGGGAAACGATACGGCAGAGCCTGGACGCGCATCCGCAATCGGTACGTTCATAAGCATCCTCTTTGTGAGATGTGCCTCTGTCAAGGACGATACGTTCCGGTTGAGGAAGTTCATCACATCGTTCCTCTCTCGGAAGGCGGGACGAACGATGAGTCAAACCTCATGAGTCTTTGTCGTTCTTGTCACGAGTAGATTCATCACGAACGCGGCAACAGATAAAAAGACCGCCAATTGCAGGCGGTCCAAATTACATGTTTAAGAGATCTGCATGGCTGCCGGTGTCAACCAGCGTCAACGTAAGGATGTCATTCTCAATCAGATAGATGAGCAGCCAGTCCGGCTGGATATGACATTCACGGAAGCCGTTGAGTTTTCCCTTCAGTTCGTGGTCATGGTACTTCTCCTCCAGCGCTTTGCCCTGACGTAAAGTGTTGATGACATCATCAAGAAGAGAGAGATCCAGCCCGCGTTTTTTCATCAGCTTATAGCTTTTCTTATAAGCCGAAGTGAACTTGACATTTAAGAGCATTCAGGCCTCAAGAGCTTTCTTAAGATCTTCCATGCTTGTGTATCCCGGCACGTCAGGGTCACGGGAAATGCGCTTGGCCTCTTCGGCAGCGTCAAGCAATTCTTTAGAGTACTGTGGAACCTCCACCTTGAAAGGAAGTCCATGTCTCATGATGCACTGTCTTAAGAAAATGTTGACGGCTCCGGACATGTCCAATCCAAGTTCACTGAAGAGTTCATTGGCCTGCTTCTTGACGCCAGCATCAATACGAATCTGAGTTTGTACTGTAGACATATCGTTCATCTCCTTTCAATTCGAATTGTAATGTGTTCGGTTTACATTGTCAATCGTTTTGATGGTTTTCTCTGCCTGGTAGGGCGGTCTCAATGCTGTACCTCGAAACGATACCCCCTGTTATGCGGCGACACCTCGTATCCTAAGTAGCAAAGGAATTTCAATGCTTTGTTTGTTTTATGGCTTCCTCCCTGACCGCAAAAAACATATACTGCTGCATAATCCCCGCATACGGCGCGTAAACAGCCGGGTCAAAGCCGGAAGGATAATACTGCGAAAGCGCGCGCTTCATCCAGACATCGACAGGGAATGCATTGGTTCTGTGAAAGCCAAACAGTGCCGTACAGGACGCGACTTTGATCCCTACGCCCTTGATCTTCATCAGTTCCTGCAGAAGTTCTTCATCACTGAGCGCGGCGGCTGCTGCTGAGAGTTTTGTACCGGCATCCGCGGCAGACCGGGATTTCCGGGCATTGTTTGGCATGGCCGTGTTTTCCTGAACGCTTTCCGGCCCGGACACGCTGTCCGGGTCAGCGCTCTGTGTGGATGCGTTTACGCATCCACACGGAGCGGCAGTAACCGCAGCTGCCCACGCGGCCGCTGCCCTTACGTAGGGCATGCGATAGCCAAGTCCGCAAAGCGGGATACCCTGCTCCTGATAACTGCATCTTCCCTGCTCCGGGGAAATCTTTCTGCAGCGTATCCCGAGAATTGCTTCCGGTGAAGGAAATGTGAAAATCTTCTCTCCTTGATAAGTTCCAAGGTTATCCCCGGCGCAGGAACAAAGTCTTTCCACACACTGCCGGATCGCCGGTATATTTTTCCTCTGTGACATAATAAATGTCCCCAGCGTTTCCCAGGGGTCCTGCCGTAAAATCCGAATCCCGGCGCCGAGATCAGCGGCTTTCTTCATATATAAGTCACTGTCCGGGATAGACGTCCGAATGGCCCTGTAAGAAGTCTGCAGATCCAGATATTCCTTCCACACACTTTCAAACTCTTCCGGGGTGCATTCGAACCAGAATTCATTGTTTCCCAGTTCTTCCACCTGCAGCACTTTTCCGAACGCCGGAATAATCCAGCGCTTTTCAGCGGGATGCCTCCAGCGAAAACACTGTCCGCTCGCATCTATCTTCGCAAGGTCCAAATCATCTTCTATGTGTACAACCATCAGAAATTTCCTCAAAGATGCCGCCATAAAACCGCGACGACGCGGCAGTTAATATTCGCAACGGCAGAAACTTGCTCTTTTTTCTTATTAGAATATCACGAATCGGCTCTGCAATCCCGCCCCCGATCGCTTTGAATAGAAATTTCTATCGCCGCAGCCCGGCTGCGCCCGCGCTGCGGCCGGATTCCCGCCCCGCCGGGAATGTTTCATGCAATATAAGCACTCCTCTCTCGTTTTGCATGAAGATTTCAAGACAAAATCAAGAGGCGCGGGCCTATTGCATAGAAAATGCCGTTTTCTATGCAATACCAGCCCGCGCCTCTAATTTGTCATAAAAATTCTATGCAATTCAGCTCAGCCGCGCCGTATTGTATTGGCGCCGCCGCAAATCTCGGCGGTGCTCCGCGAAAGTACTTGGCGCCACCGTGAAAACCGCCCGGCAGGCTGCGAAAGCGCCCGGCGCCATCACGCTGCCCACCGGCTGACGCCCGGCATCCGCATCACTCCTGCGCTGCCGCCGGAGAACTCTCCGCCGCGCGCTTCGCGCTGTCTTGATGATTAAAAAAGTTTGCAAGAAGCGCGCCGGAAATATTGTGCCATACAGAGAATACCGCGCCGGGGATTGTCGCAAGCGGATACTGCGCAAAGTGCGTTGCCGCAAGGCTTGTCGCAAGGCCGGAGTTCTGCATGCCAACCTCGATCGAGATCGCGCGGCACTTTGTCGTGTCAAGCCGCAGCGCTTTCGCTACGCCATAGCCGGTAAGGTAGCCGAGAACATTGTGGAAGACAACAACCGCAAGGATTAACAGACCGCTGGTCAGGATTCTCTGCGAATTCACGCTGACAACCGCCGCGATGATCAGCACGATCGCTGTCGTGGAAACGAGCGGAAGTGCCTTTGCCGCTTTCTCGGTAAACTTGTCGAAGAAATGATTTACTACAAAGCCGAGAAGGATCGGAAGCAGCACGACCTTCAAAACAGACAGGAACATCGCCGCCGCATTGACATCAACGGTTTTTCCGGCGTAAAGAAGAGTCAGGAGCGGCGTCATGAGCGGCGCGAGCAGTGTTGAAACCGCTGTCATGCTGACGGACAGAGCAACGTCGCCATGAGAAAGATACGTCATGACATTGGAAGAAGTGCCGCCGGGGCAGGTTCCTACAAGAATGACGCCAACCGCCAGTTCCGGCGGAAGCTGGAAGACCTTGGTCAGAACAAACGCCAGAAGCGGCATGATCGTGAACTGTGCGACCGCTCCGATGAATACATCCTTCGGCCTTGTAAAAACAGCGGCAAAATCAGA
The DNA here is from genome assembly GCA_029224465.1 of Bacillota bacterium. GTDB lineage: Bacteria > Bacillota > Clostridia > Lachnospirales > Lachnospiraceae > CAG-791. Next base: position 7,985 of record JAQXUQ010000007.1, read on the forward strand.
CGCCTTCAAGGTAAGTCCCATACCGAACATAACGATGCCGAGCAGGGTGTTTACCCAGCTTGTTTTGATCCAAAGGCAGGTCTGCGGTGCGAACAGTGCAAGCGCCGCAACCGCTATGACGATCCACGCCATATACTTGCCAACAAAATTGCTTACTTTTTCGAGTGTTTTCATCTCATCCTCCTCATTCTGCATATCAGTCAGCAAAGGTCACCAACAAAAAACACCTCTGCCCCTTAACAAATTTCTGCTAAGAGACAAAGGTGTTAAATCCTCTGCGGTACCACTCTTATTGCTGCAATAAGCAGCCACTCAGTCGCATCCATCAATGCGTGGCTCATGATAACGGAAGCCTGCCGTTGGTCCTTACTGAATCTTCTGTGCCATTGCATCGTATGCCGGCTCTTGTGCTGCCGCATCAGATGCCGGCGCCTGCACTGCCGCATCGAAAGATCGTTTGGAATCAAAGCTCGGAAATGATTTTCCCTGTAACTGCGTACTGCCTCACACCGCCCGGCAGCTCTCTGAAACGTTCCTTGCAGGTACTCTTTTTCGTCGTCGCCCTTGCTGTTTTGTTGTGATGCCTCGTATCCTAGTACGGAACGGCGGACATGTCAACCCTCTATTTCAAATTTTACCGCCGGACGCCACCCTCGCGGTGTTATAATGATGCCACTATGAATATGACATTCTCTCAATATCTTACACATTATCTGAACTGGAAGCAGGCGCTGCCGTTCCTTCTGATCGCGGCGCTGGTGATCACACTGGCGATCCTGATCCTGCGCGCTGCCGCCGGCCCTCTGTCCGAAAGGCCGGATAGGGAAACCGGGGAAATGCTTTCTCCGGATGAAAAACTGCTGCATCTGGCAGACCGCTTTTTCGAGCTGATCTTCTCCGGGCTTGCGATTTTTCTGTTTGTCGGGATTTACTTCCTGATTGACTATTATGGTCTGGGACCCGCCAGAAGCCCTTTGTGGGCTAAGTACGGAAGTCTCCTGCTGCTTGGCATGATTCTGCTCTCCGTAATTCTGAACAGCTTTCTGGATCAGGTGATCATCCCGCTGTCTTACATCGAGCCCAGGGAGAGGGCGGCGATCCGACTGATCGGTATGTTTTACATGATCATCATCTTTGTCTACATTAAATTCATCTATGAAGACGACAATTATGACACGATTATCATGTATTTTCTGGGGCTGATTATCGGGCGGTTTATCTACTTTGACGCGACGCTGGACGGATTCGTCAGCGCGGTTTCAGACGCGGCGGCAAGCCTTCCTCTGATGCTGCTTGCCCTTGGTTGCACAGGCGCCATGGCATGGTATGGCTTTGGGGTCAAATATCTGCTGCGTTCGAACGGTGTCGTCATGAGTCTGATGATCGCGCAGCTGTTCATGACATTCGTCATTTTCTTCGCAAGAAAGATTCTGCTTGGAAGGATCAGACGGCACTCTTTTAATGATTACCGTGAAGAGTGACCAACCTTGCGGCAGCGATTGCTTCAATGTTCGCAGCGATCATGACATTTGTAAAGCCGCCGAAAAGATAGACGCCGGTTACAAGAATCATCGCGGAAACGCTTGCGAGCATGATACTGGTCACATTTCTGCGAAAAATCGCGAGAACCAGCGTAACAGCGCAGGCAGCCAGCATAAATGCCATGATGACCTTGATCGAGTCCGTGGTGATCAGACTGCTGCCCAGGTACCCGGCTACAACGCCGATGCCGATCAGAACGGAAGTAAGAAGCGCGAGCAGGACCTTTTTGTTCCGGTAAGCCAGATTTGTCAACAGTGCCACAAGAGCGAGGCAGATCCAGGTCCCTGCCATGGAAAGTCTGACAATTTCCGCGTGCGACTCAAACATAATTTTGTCCATCCTTGTGATATTAGCTGCGGATCAAATTTTTATCCTAGAATACTATACCATTCCAGACTCTCTCTGACTACTCCCGAACGCCAGTTAGCGTTACGGGCGGCGCGGGATCGGTTGCGGGGCGCGCAGCTCCCGCAGGGCATGTAACGCGCAGACGCGGCACCCCACGCCGCAGACCACATGCAAAAGCCGGCGCCGCGAAGCACCGAAAACTTCGCAACGCCGGCAAATCCATATCTTCACTTCATTAATGCCGTCGCAATCGAGAAATAAATCCATACGGAACATACATCGACGACCGTCGTAAGCAGCGGCGATGCCATGATCGCCGGATCCATGTGCAGTGCCTTCGCCAGCATCGGCAGGCAGCAGCCCATCAACTTGGACGCAATTACAACGAACACCAGCGTCGACGCGATGATCATGGCGAGAACCGGATTATGATACTGAATCAGAATTCTGACGCCGTTGGCTGCTGCAAGGCAGGCGCCGACAATAATCGCAATCCGGAATTCCTTCCAGAACACGCGGAAGAAATCCTTCAGTTTGATTTCATCAACTGCCATGCCGCGGATCACCAGCGTCGACGTCTGGGAGCCGCAGTTACCGCCGGTATCCGAGAGCATCGGCATCAGAGCGACCAGCACCGGCATGGTCGTAAACGCCGCCTCATACTTGTCAATGATCATCCCGGTGAAAATCGAGGAGAACATCAGAATCAGAAGCCAGGGCAGTCTGTTTTTCGCGTGCTGCCAGACCGACGTCTCAAAGTACGTGTCTTCCTGCGGAACAATCGCCGCCATTTTCTGGAAGTCTTCCGTGTTCTCATCCTGCAGGACATCGATCGCGTCGTCCGCCGTGATAATGCCGACAAGCCGCTGCTCGTTGTCGATAACCGGCAGCGCCGAAAGATCGTAACGGTCGAACAGCTTCGCGGCATCTTCCTTGTCATCGAGCGTTCTGACCGAAATGATGTCCTTCTCCATGATGTCGCTGACAGGGACATCCTTCTTGCAAAGCAGCATGTCGCGGACCGTAACAACGCCGATCAGCTTCTTCTGCGGGTCCGTGACATAACAGGTATACAGATCTTTTCTGTCATCACCATTCTTCCGGATCCAGTCGAACGCGTCCGAAACCTTCGTCGCTTCCTTGAGCGCGACATACTCGGTCGTCATGACGGCGCCCGCACTGTCCTCGGGATACTGCAGCAGCTGGTTTACGTCGGCGCGCATCTGCGGGTCTGTTTTGGATAAAACACGCTCGACCACATTCGCCGGCATCTCCTCCAGCATATCCGCCATATCGTCGGCGTAAACGTCTGCCAGCACCTGTTTCAGCTCGTTATCGGTAAAGCCTTCGATCAGCTTCTGCTGGCTGTCCTGCTCCATTTCCACGAACGTGTCTGCCGCGTTGTCCTTGCTCAGAAGCCGGAACGCGATCAGCCGCTGCTCGTCCGTAAGCTCGTCGAGAACCTGCGCGATATCGACAGGGTTGACACGGTTCAATTTCTCTTTCAGGTTCTTCAGGCCCTGTACGTTGTTGCTGCGGATGTTTTCCGCGATTTCTTCGGCTGTGATTTTACTGATCATTCCGTGCGAGCCTCCCCTCATAAAAAGCTGCGCCACGGCCGGGCAAAACAATCTCCGCTCAGTCCTGCGCTCCCAGATAATTTTCCTTGAGTGTCACGTAAAGTTCCGTATTGGTTGAAAACCGGTAAGGTGTCACATAGAACACATCAAGAATGCCGAATGTGAACAGGTTCAGGATCTCCCAGCCGATAAACGAAAGATCCAGCAGAAACGTGTGCCACTTGTGACCATTCATCATTTCCATCGAAAGCCGGAATGCCTCTTTGGTCTGCATCTCCGGATTCTCCGCAATAATATACGGAACCAGCCGGTACGAATATCCCTTGATAATGCCCGGCACAATGAACAGGCACGACCAAAGGAAGGTGTAGATGGCGCGCAGCAGCATCGTTTTGACGACATTCATGTAACTGTGTGAAAACGGATACAGGATCTCCGGCACCTTCGCGTTTCCGTCCGTGTAATGATTAACAACATAAAAGCGCTGGCTCCCGGCTTCCAGCGGTGAAAACAGAAAGATATCCGCCGCAATACGCATCACAACAAAAGACCAGATTGTAATCGCGGCAAACAGACTGATAATCGGAAAGAGCGGCCCGAAGCCCGAGATGAAGCCGTAGACGCCATTTCCGAACTGCTGCATGGCATTTCCGAAATCACCATAGAAATGGATGCTTCCCGGATAATCGGTCGTATAATGATAGGTTGCTGTCCGCGTCATGCCGCCGGCCGTTCCGGTGGAGATTGATAAAACAAGCGCCGCCAGCACACTCCTCCAGTAAGATTTATGAAAAACTGCGTTTCCACGTTGTTTTAAATTCTGAATTGTCCACATAATTTATACCTCCTACACGCGAATAATAGCATGCGCGGGTGCCGTCAACAATTCTGTTGACCAAAGGTTCACAACGAATTCACATTTTGATCACAGGCAGATTCCACTCATAGTGTGCGGCCAGAAATCGCAGCAGTATCACGACCGCAAATCCCGACAGCATGCCCGGGAACCGCAGTCCCGGCAGATAGTACTCAAAAAGGCCGGTCGTGACCGCTCCCGCGATCGAAGCCATTGCGTAGATATGCTTGCGGAAGATATACGGCATCTGATTCGCGAGAATATCCCGCAGCGCGCCGCCGCCAACGCCGGTCGTGAACCCGAGGAATGAAATCAGGAAGATGTTGCAGCCATATCCCTGATCAATGCCCATCATAACGCCGTCCACCGTGAATGCAGCGAGGCCGAATGTGTCAAACCAGAACAGCACCTTATCGTAAACCGTGATGACCGTCTTCGGAACCGCCCGCTTCTTGCGCACCACCAGAAAGACAATATTCGCCGTAACGCACGCCGCCGCGACATAGACCGGATTCCGGAACATCGCCGGAGGAAACCGGCCGACGATAATATCGCGCAGCATCCCGCCGCCCGTGGCCGTGCAGATCGCGAGCACATTGACACCGAAGATGTCCATCCGCTGCCGGATGCCGGTCAGCGCTCCCGAAATCGCGAAGGCAACCGTTCCGATCATATCCAGAATTGTCAGTAGTGAAAATGTCATGGAGCGCACCTGCCCGCAGTCTGTAGTCTCTCTATAACAAAAACCGGCAGAACCACACCGCCATCATGTGATTCTGCCGTATCTCGGAGTGACAGGACTCGAACCTGCAGTCCCGTGGTCCCAAACCACGTGCCCTACCATTGGGCCACACCCCGGCATCGCCCCGCGGCGCCTCCGGTCACCCGCCTGCAGTTTCCGGCACCGCTATCTGATTATTTTAATTGGTTTGCAGGCAATTTGCAAGATGGAAGGAGCTGCGCCGCGTTTTCCCGCATGATTTCGCGGACATAATCCGGATCATACTTTTTTACAAGATAGCGCCACGCGGAAAGGCACTCCGGCGCCCGCCCTTTGTCCTTATGCGCATCCGTCCCGATAAAATCAACCAGCTTTTCCGATAAAAGCCGGTTGACAAAGCCGGAAACGGGGGAAAACAGTCCCGGCCGCACACTCTGCGCATTCACCTGCAGCCGCACGCCGTTTCGGCGAAGATCCGCCGACAGAGTCTTGTTTTTCAGAAGACAGTCATACCTCTCACAGTGCGCCAGCACCGGACGATACCCTGCATATATCAGCTGCCGCAGTCCCTCCCGCAGATAGGAATACTCCTCCCCCGGCCGGAACTCCACCAGAACAGAATCCGAACCGGCCAGCGTGCAGATTTTCCCCGCCTGCAGCTTGTCCGCCACCGTGCTGTCATACAGAATCTCATTTCCGGGATACAGTGAAGGCGCATCAGGCCCGGGCACTGCCTCCCGCACCGCTTCAATCCGCTGCAGGATCTTTGCCGGCTCCGCGTTATGACGCCCTTCCTTATAGTGCGGCGTTACAATGATCGCCCCGATATGATTCTCCCGCGCGATCGCCAGCATGCCTCTCGTCATCTCCATACTTTCCGATCCGTCGTCTACCGCCGGCAGGACATGGCAGTGCATATCCACGAAATCGTACTCCGGTTCCCTTTTCATCCTTTTGCCTGATCCTGTCCCCTCACTTCCTCATAGAACAACTGTATCATCAAATCATACAGCGCACCCTCATCATAGTGGAACTCCTCGAATCCCTGCTCTCCGACTTTCGTCCCGCCTTTGAGCGAATAAATCCTGTCGTCCAGCGAATATCCGCCCAGATTGTCCGCAAGATAAGTGATCTCCGAAAGGCTGATGTCCGTCACCATATACGGTGAAATCGCCTGAAACAGATTTACCGCCGACGCGGGATTGCTCTTTACCTGTGCCAGCATCTTCGCGCCAAGCGCCTTCAGATACACCTTCTGCTTCTCCAGCCGGTACGACGCCGCATCAAAATCATTGCCTCTGTATCGGACATACTGCAGCGCGTCCTTGCCGTAAATTGTCTCCTCGGTTCCGTAAACGATCTTTCCGTTCTCATAGCGCATCCGCGGCACTGTCACGCCTCCGACCGCGTCATTGATTGTCGGCACCGCGCCCATGTTGATGGACACGTAGCCGTTCATCGGCAGATTGTAAAAAAGATTCGACACCACCTTCTCCTGCCGTTCGCAGGAGAGCTGCATGCCGTCCCCGAACCCGTGCGCAAGACAGATCTGCCCCTTTCCGGAATACGCAAAGTTCCCGTCCGCATCGTACTGATCCATCTCCGTCATGGTATTTCTGTTGATTGCCACAACCGAGATTTTCTTCGTATCCGGATTGATCACCAGTAAAAACAGTCCGTCCGCCTGACCGCCATTCTGACCGCCGGCTTTCTTCGAGACCTTGTTCATGTCGTCGATACCCATGAACAGGAATGTCAGAATCCGGTCGTTATACTGATAGACTTTTCCGTTGTACCGTACCCAGCCTGCCTGCCAGTTTTCCTGCTCTGCCGCCGCCTGTCCTGCCGCTTCCGTCCCGGACAAAGATGCCGCCGCGTTTTCCCCCGTCATGGAAGGCGCCGGCGCATCCTTCCCCGCGGAATACAGCGAATTCTTTCCGAGGGCATCCAGCACTTTCCAGCCGGCAAACAGCACCGCCGCAATGACTCCGATCGTTACAGCAGCAATCACCAGCGGCCGCTTCCGCCTCTTTTTATTCCTGACGCTCATCATCCGCCCTTGTAAAAAACTTGAAACTGAAAATAAACAGCTGCACATCCAGCCATAAACTGTAATTCTGGATATACTCCAGATCGAGATTCATCCGCTCTTCCACCGAACTGTTATACTTACCGTAAACCTGCGTATACCCGATCATGCCGGCTTTGACTTTGGTTCTGCACGCGTACAGCGGATTCTCCGCGCAGCGCGCCGAATACACATCCAGCCTGTCCGGCCGCGGTCCGATAAAGCTCATTTCCCCTTTCAGAATGTTGAACAGCTGCGGCAGCTCGTCCAGATGGCTCCGCCGGAGCGTCCGTCCTCCCCGGATATACAAAAGTGTGCCGTCTTCCTGAACTTTCCGGACGGTGCGGAATTTCAGCATCCGGAATTGTTTGCCGTTCTTCGAAACCCGTTCACTCGGGTGCAGGAGCGGCTTCCCGTCCGCCAGAACGATCAGCGTCGTAACCGCAAGAACCGGCGAAAGCAGCACAATGAACACCAGCGCCAGCACAATATCCAGCAGCCGCTTCACAATCCTCTGCTCGGCTTCCATCGGATAGTTTTTCAGAAGGTAAATCGAAGACGAAAACTGATGCAGTGTGTGTGTTCCCTTCACCAGAACATCGTCCGTTTCCGGCATCAGATAGACGTTGATGCCTTTCGCGTAGCAGTGTTTTGCCAGCCTGCCTTTAAGACCTCCCGTCACGTTCCAGAGAATAACGTTCCGGAACAAATCGGTCTCCTGCAGAATCGCGTTCTCATCCAGCTTCTTCGTATTCACAACGCGGCTGATATAGTACATGTCCGAACGTGTACTGAAGCGCGAAAGCACCGAATCCACATCCTCCGTCCCGCTGACCAGCAGCATTTCCTTCGCGCTGAATAGCCCCCGGTAAATCGAATAGGTCAGATAACTCACAACAAGCGAGCCGAGCGCCTGCCACAGCACTGCCCGCACCATCGGCAAAACAGGCACCAGCCAGTTATTCATCAGACTCAGCTGGAAGTACGTGATCACATCCGTCAAAACAAGCGCGCATACCTGATTGATAAACCTGCTGCCCGGTTTCTGCTCTGCCGCTTTGTTTCCGCGAAGCGAACGCAGCAGCACGCATACCAGGATCACATAAATCAGAAGAACAACCACATGTCCTCTGCGGAACAGCTTGAGGCCCGGTCCGAAATAAAAACCGTCCTGACTGATTCTCGGACTTTCCAGCTCGGGATAATAGACGCGGAACCAGTACATCGCGTAGACCAGCGTGGCAATTGCGGTTTCCGCGAGGTCAGACAGCAGCACCACGACTCTGTTCCAGACTTCAATGTGATTCGTGATTCTGCGGAACCAGATTCTCCGCATGGTCGCGTGAAACGCCCAGCCGATCAGATGAAAAAGGGCAGCAATTTTGCCGCATCCCGCGACGCGGATCAGAAGATTCCAGAGTCTTTTCACCGACGATTTCTTGTCCGACGAAAGAGAGCTTGCAGGTCTTCGATAAATCGTAAGTGCCCGGTCCATGCCGTACGCGCAGACACCGGTCTTTAAAATCGTCCACCACAAAGCAGTATCTTCCGACGGCATGTCCGGCATCCGGATCTGTTCCTTCGGAACAATCTTTGTGTCGAAAATCACCGTTGACGTGAAGATCACGGTCCGGCTGAGCGCATGCCGGAAATCCAGCTTATGCGGCACATGTACCACTCTGCCGGTCGCGGCAGCGTTTTCATCGCCGAATTCATACGAAGTGAATGAGAATCCGACGCCCTTCTGCCGCATGAACAGAAGCTGCTCTTCCAGCTTGGTCGGGAGCCAGCAGTCATCCGCGTCAAGAAAGGCGATATAGCGTCCCGTCGCCTTCTCTACACCGTGGTTGCGGCTCATGGCCGCTCCGAGGTTCTTCTCGTTTTGAATAATCCGGATCTGCCCGCCATACGGCGACGCCTCTTTGATCTTTTGAATCAGTTCCAGACTGCCGTCACCGCCGCAGTCGTCGACCAGAATCAGCTCCCAATTATGAAAAGTCTGCGCTTCCACGGAGCGGATCGTCTTTTCTATATATTCTTTTGCATGGTAGACGGGGACAATAACCGATACCAGGGTATCGTTATGATTTGCGTCTGCCGGATTAGAAAACGGATCTTTACAAGAAACTGTCTCTATATCCATGAAATCTCCTGCCTGTAATTCGCCATCTGCTTTTGTATCATCTTGGTTTCATTAAACCGTTCTCGCATAATTTTACCATACCAATACAGTGCGGAACCTTTGATTTTTTGCAATTCGTCATTGACAACTGGTTTCAAATCGCCCGAATTATAGACACGAGAAAAAAGCAGCAATACTTTTCAATCGTGATTGCATTTTGCGCCGCCGAGTGGCCGCTGGTGCGTTGAGAGTGGCCACCCGGCGCTATGAGTGGCCGGTGCTTATTCGGCTACTTTATGTTCAATCATGACATTGTAATGCTTCGTTACCCCCTTCAGGATAGAATTGGACGATACCTCGTCCTCCATCAGCATTGACGGCCATGCCTTAGGCTCGCGTTGTGAGCAGATAATACAGCTTTTTGACTTTTCGTTGCGGCCTTCTAAAACATCATACAAAGCCTTCACCTCATTATCCTCGGTAATCGGGTGTAGCAGAAAGTCATCCAGAATGACAAGATCGAGATTCACAATAGAATGTAACCTTTTCTTGTACTTTGGATAATCTGCCCTTCTTAACTCCGCAAGATCTCCTGCAAGTCCTTCGCAGTGATAGTAAGCCACCCGGAATTCACGGCATGCCTCCGCACCCAGAGCTTTGGCCAGATACGTTTTTCCGCTGTCGGATGCTCCAAAGATGCATAAGTTCATACCGTTGCGGATAAAGTCCAGCCTGCCAAGAGTTTTCACGATGTCCATCGGTTGATACTGCCGTTCTTTAGAATCTTTGCAGTAATTAAGGCCGCAGGCACTGCCATTC
>JAQXUQ010000008.1 GCA_029224465.1 Bacillota bacterium
GGCGTTTCCAGACGGGCAAAGTGCCCTGATGCTGGTCTGCGCCGGACTTCGTTATGTAGCGGCTTCGGATTGGGGAACCAAGCGGTATCTCAACATGGATCATCTGTTCCAGATGGAACTTATGAACAATACTGAAACGGCTGAGGCGTCTGTCGGTTAACTGCCGGGAATCCGATGGCTGAAATTGAATTTGCGAAAAAATCTTGACACTATCCGAGGTAATTTCGAACTTAATGGGGAGGTTGCACACATGACGTTAAAAGAAATACTTGCCGGTGAATCGAAGAATCTTGAATTCAAAGTGCAGCGTCCGAAGGACAGCAGTAAGTATATGAAGTCCGTTGTCGCTTTTGCCAATGGCGAGGGCGGCAGGATTATCTTTGGTGTTGATGACAAAACCCATCAGGTAATTGGCATTCCGAAGGAACTTGTTTTTTCAGAGATGGATGCGATCACTGCAGCGATTTCGGACTGCTGCGAGCCAACAATTATTCCGGATGTCTATCTGCAGCAGATCGAGGATAAAGCTGTCATTGTCGTAGAGATCAGTCCGGGAAAACAGCGGCCGTACTATATCAAATCATTGGGAATAAAGGATGGCACGTACATCCGCGTCGCCGGAACTTCCCGGCCTGCGGACCGGGATCTGACGGCCGAAATGTATTATGAGGATGAAGGCCGTTCTTATGACAATGTCGTTCGTCGTGATCTAACTGTAACTGACGAGGAGATCCAGTCGCTCTGCCGACAGATGAAGGAAGTTGCTGTCAGAAATGCAAGGCTGGAAGGACAGAAAGCAACCGTAAAGGATGTCACAAAGAATCAGCTGCTCTCTTGAAGACTTCTGGAGGAGGGGGAAGATGGCAGGATCCATCCAACCAACGGGTATATTTTCCTGCTCGGCAAAGATTCGTTTCATTCGGTAATCCAGTGCGGCGTATTCAAAAATAACACAAGAAGTGTATTTGTTGATAAAAGGGAGTATACCGGACCGCTCTGGGAGCAGGTAGAAAAGGCACATGATTATGTGCTTCGTAACATCCACCTTGGGGCAAGGCTTGTTGGAATTTATCGGCAGGATGTCTATGAGCTGCCGCCGGACAGTATCCGGGAGCTGATTATAAATGCCGTAATGAACTGCAGCTTCCTGCAGAATTCGCACATTCAGGTTGCTATTTATGATGATCGTCTGGAGATTACATCACCTGGTGGTCTGCTGCCGGGCGTGACAATTCAGAAGATGCAGGAAGGATATTCCAAAATCCGGAACAAGGCATTGGCGCATGCTTTCCTCTATATGAACATGATCGAGGAATGGGGAAGTGGTATTCCCAAACTCATGCGGGAAATGAAGGAATATGGTCTTCGGGAGCCGGAATTTATTGATATGGAGATTGGATTTCGCGTCAATCTATATCGTAAGCAGAATGTGGTCACTAGCCAAGAAACTGACCAAGAAGCCTTTAATACTAGCCAAGAAACAAATATAACTAACCAAGAAACAAATAAAACCAGCCAAGAAACCAACAATAAACCATACAATACCAGCCAAGAAATGAATCAAGATGAAATCTCTGAAACGGAATTGAACAACACAGACAAGATCCGCAATGCAATTGCCGGTAATCCTTCTGTGACACAAAAAGAACTGCAGGAACTGACCGGATTGTCCAGAAGCGGAGTGCGGTATATTCTGCAGCAGATGCGGGCTGCTGGAAAGCTGGACAGGATCGGATCAACGAAAAACGGCAAGTGGATTCTGAAAGAGTGATGGAAGATCTGGCGAAGTTCGGATAAGCTCTAACCTTCACGAGGTGATCTCTCGGCGCACCTGGTGATTTTCCAGCGCGTTCCGTACTGGTCCGCTGTCAAGATTTAGCACAAATTAAAATGAGAAATTTTCCAGTTTAACTCACTAACTTGAGATTTTTGACGATCGCTTTCTCGTACATATGTTCGCATTGATCCGGCGACATGTAATTGCAATGGCTGTGGATCCTGACCGTGTTGTAGAAGGTCTCGATATACTCCCAGACAAGGGTTTTGGCGGCGTCGAGATTGGCAATACGGAACTGGTTCATCCATTCCCGCTTGATCAGCGCATGGAAGGACTGTGTTTTGTCAATAAGAAATCCCCTTCCGGGTACTTTTATTTTACGCTACACATATGTGGTGAGTATGGATTTAGCATCATACGTTGATACCGTGAACCACATCAAGCGCATAGAGGTGCTGTCGCGGACAATCAAGGACGGGCGCGTCCTATCGCTGATACACAAATACCTGAATGCCGGGGTCATGGAAGACGGCGGATTAATACTCGGCCAGGTGCTGACAAATGAAATACTGGGAAAGCGGAGCTATCCGTCCATGCTCTCCCGATTATGGCAAGTAATGACCACATTGCTCTGCCTATGCATGATATAATCTGACATAAGAACAGAAAAAATAAATCTGTGCATATAGATAGAACTACATACAAAAAAAACAGAAAATATGCTATATGATAAAAATATCTGCACAAAGGAGGGAATATAGTATGAAATTCAACAAGGTAGTCATCATCGGTGGCGGTGTTCTAGGGACACAGATTGCTCTTATGAGTGCTTACACCGGTCATGACATAACACTTTGGATGCGAAGCGAGGGAACCATCGGAAGAACAAAACCCAGAATTGCCCGCTACAAGGAGGAAATGAGCAAGTCGCTTGCCAGCGCAAAGGCACTGGTCGGCAATCCGATGGGTGCTTTTTTGTATCCGAGAGGATTGATCCGTACCTGGGAAGGAATCACGTTAGAAGATATTGACGTACTCATCCAGCAGGCGCAGAAACGTTTTGAGCAGCTGATCCATCTGGAACTGGACCTTTCAAAAGCACTTGCCGGTGCGGATATCGTTATTGAGGCAATGTCAGAGGACCCGAAGGCGAAAATCGCTGTCTATGATAAGATGCGGGATCTGATGGACGAGAAAACAATTCTCTGCACCAATTCCTCGACATTGCTGCCGAGCGCTCTGGCTGCGTATACCGGCCGGTCGGACAGATACTGTGCGCTGCATTTCGCGAATGAAATCTGGAAAAACAATACCGCGGAAATTATGGGCCACCCCGGAACAGATGCAAAGGTATATGAAAAGGTAGTTGAATTTGCATCCGAAATGAATATGGTGCCGCTGCAGCTGCACAAAGAGCAGCCGGGATACATTCTGAATTCGATGCTGGTGCCTTTCCTGTCATCAGCGCAGGCACTTTGGGCAAATGGTGTCGCTGATCCGGAAACCATCGACCTGACTTGGCGGCTTGCTACCGGCGCCCCGAAAGGACCGTTTCAGATTCTGGATATTGTCGGGCTGGAAACAGCTTACAATATCAATCAGCTGAAGCCGGACGCGCAGAAAGAGGGGACAACGCTATATAAGATCGGGCAGAGGTTGAAAGAGAAGATCGACCGCGGTGAAACCGGGATTAATGCCGGAAAGGGATTTTATAAATATTGATGTTTCGATCTGGAGATTGTGAAAAAAGTCTGTAAAAGTTAATAAGCGGGGCCTTCTATGATACATTCATTCATAGGAGGCCTTGATTTATGGCAAGAAAAGTAAAGCAACCCGTTCACCATGTCGTAATGACTGATGGCAAGCGTGCCATTATTATCAAGCCTAATGTTTCTATACTGAACCGGAAACACTCTAAACATCCGACAGATGAGCTTTTTCAGGTCAAATGCGTCTATGATATATTATTGATGAAGAACCAACTTTTGCCAGGATTTTAGGTATCAATCTGAAGGATGCACAGGGAAGCCCAATGGAGGAGTTGTTACGTTAACAATAAACATGCCATGAATAAAAATAATTCTTATGTTTTAGACAGTGCAGATAACTTAAATTTCCTATACGCATGCAGGAACAATCTGCTGAAATTTGGTATTCATTTCCCGGCGCCTTCAGGAAGCTCCTATTGGCTTGGAAGTGACGGAACGCCTTGCACTGACAGAGAGCGGGAGACCTGGATCACAGCGAGGATGGCGCATGTTTACAGTCTCGCGTCCATGCTTGGCATGGAGGGTGCAAAGGATCTGGCATCGAAGGCGATTTCTGGACTTTCGAACGAACTGTACGATGAGATCTATGGCGGATGGTATGCAGCCGTTACCCCGAAAGGAACAGGCCATGGGCCAAAACAGTGCTACGCCCATGCTTTCGTTATCCTGGCTGCATGCAGCGCAGAACTTGCAGGCATTCCTGGAGCTGCAGAGTTAAGAAAGAGAGCGGAAGCAGTTTATGATCAGTATTTCTGGCAGGATGAACTTGGGCTTTCGGTCGATAGCTGGAACAGAGAGTTCACTATACTCGATACCTATCGTGGACTTAATGCAAACATGCATACGGTAGAGGCTTTTCTGGCAGACGCAGATGCAACAGGGCAGATTGTTTATCGTGAACGAGCCGGAAAGATCATCGCTCACGTCATCCGCTGGGCGAAGAATGCAGACTGGAGAATTCCGGAACACTACAACGAAAAGTGGAGCATTGATAAAGACTTTCATAAGGATCAGCCGGATGATAAGTTTAAGCCGTACGGAGTAACACCGGGACATGGAATAGAATGGGCAAGGTTGATTCTGCAATGGGCATTATCGACTTTTAAAAGTTCAGCTGATTATGAACAGTATCTGGAGGCTTCCATAAATTTATATCATAGAGCTATGGAAGATGGATGGAATGTCGATGGAAAACCGGGAATTGTATATACAACTGACTGGAACGGATGCCCTGTCATCCACGACAGGATGCACTGGACATTGGCAGAAGCAATTAATACATCTGCGGTACTTTTCCATGTTACACACCAGCAGCGATATGCGGATGATTATTATGACTTTATGAAATATCTGGATGAGAAGGTATGGGATCATAATAAGGGATCATGGTTCCACCGGTTAGATAAGGACAACAGGGTGGTAGAGACTGGCTGGTCTGGAAAATGCGATTTATATCATGCCACACAGTCAACTCTGATTCCCTTGTATTCTCCGGCAGTGTCGATTGCTGCTGCAGTTCAAAATAAAATGTTCTTCACAGGGATAGGATGAGGATGGAGATACGATCCGCATCAACTTTTGAGCATCAGTCTGGCACTTTTCATCGTATATAATTTATGATATAAAAGATGTAAAAATTTTCGGGCAAAACAGAACGGATTGCCATGTTACTGTCCGCAGAGAGGAGATTTATATTGATTCAGGATATTGCGCCTTATCGTTTCCGCAACGAATTTAAAGATACGCAGGACGTTGTCATGCAGGACAACGATCCTGTTTTTGCATTCGAGGACAGAACGGTCCTGTGCCGGCAGAACGCAGACGGCACCTATGCGTTTCCGACCGTGCAGGAATCCCTGGCAGGCGGCACGGACCCGGAGCTGCTGCTGTACCTGTTCGCGGAAGAGCTGGGAGCGGAAAGGCGGAACTACTATCTGTACCGCTGTCACGACACGCAGGAAAGTCTGTCTGTACGTGGCTATACCTATACGAACATTTCAGCCTTCCGCAGCGCCGGCCCGAAGAATGACTGGTTTGCCTGCATGAGCGCATTTCATCTTTTCTGCTGGTACAAAGATACCCGCTTCTGCGGCAGATGTGGCAGCAGGATGGAGTATTATCATAAAGAGCGCGCCATGATCTGCAGGAAGTGCGGGAACATTGTGTATCCCAGACTGAATCCCGCGGTCATCGTCGGTGTGACAAAGGGAGATTCGATTCTTTTGACCCGTTACGCCGGAAGAGCCTATGGCGGAAACGCGCTGGTTGCGGGATTTACAGAGATCGGCGAGACACTGGAACAGACGGTCGCCCGTGAAGTTATGGAAGAGACCGGTATTCATGTGAAAAACATCCGTTATTACGGCTCACAGCCGTGGGGACTCGCGTCCGATATCCTGATGGGCTTTTACTGCGATGCGGAGGACGGAGAGGACATTCTGATGGATGAGAACGAGCTTGCTGCCGCGAAGTTTGTCCGGCGGGATGCGCTTGGCGAAGAAAACCGGAATGTTTCTCTTACAGCGGACATGATCATGAATTTTAAAGAAAAAGGCCGTCTGGTTTTCCAGTGAAAACCAGACGGCAATTGTTTATAACTCGCCCGAATCATTGGCCTCATACCGCTCGTCGCAGTACCGGCAGCGGTAGATTTCCTTCTTTTCATCTGCCAGATAGAAAATGTGCGGAAGAGAAGGCTCGACAGAAGTGATGCAGCGGGGATTCTGACAGCGGATGATCCCGCGGATCTCCTTTGGAAGAGAAACTTTGCGCTTCTCGACAATCTGTCCGCTCTTGATGACATTGATCGTGATGCTGCGGTCAATGAACGCGAGCACATCCAGATTCAGCGTGTTAATATCACACTCCACTTTCAATATATCTTTCTTGCCCATTGCGTTGCTCCGCGCGTTCTTAATAATGGCGACGGTGCAGTCGAGTTTATCCAGTCCGAGGTAGTGATAGATTTTCATGGCATTGCCTGCCTTGATATGATCCAGCACGAATCCTTCTTCAATCTTACCAACGTTAAGCATATACTGCTCCTTTCTGTATCCGGAGGCCGAGGCGCTGAATGCTGCGGTTTTCATAACAATTTCCTTTCGCTTTGTGTTCAGTCGACGTGAATACCGAGCAGTGTGAGGATGAGTGCCATCCGCACATATACGCCGTACTGAACCTGCCGGAAGTATGCTGCTCTGGGATCGCTGTCCACCTCGGCCGCGATCTCATTGACACGCGGCAGCGGATGCAGCACATAGCAGTCTTTCTTCGCGAGCTTCATTTTCTCCGCGTCCAGAATATAGAAATTCTTCAGACGGACATAATCGTCTTCGTTGAAGAAACGCTCTTTCTGAATTCTTGTCATATACAGGATATCCAGTTTTGAAATCGCGTCTTCCAGCCGTACATGCTCCTCATAGGGGATGCCGAGTTCATCCAGCTTATCCGTAATATAGTCCGGTACTTTCAGTTCCGGCGGGGAGATGAAGACAAAATGGACGTCCGGATAGCGGACCAGTGCATTGATAAGAGAGTGCACTGTCCTGCCGAACTTCAGATCGCCGCACAGGCCGATCGTGAAGTGATCCAGATGTCCCTGCAGGGAGCGGATCGTCAAGAGATCGGTGAGGGTCTGCGTCGGATGCTGATGGCCGCCGTCGCCGGCATTGATGACCGGAATCGAGGCGTACTGCGCGGCTACCATTGCCGCGCCTTCTCTCGGATGACGGATGACCATAATATCGGCAAAACAGGAGATGACCCTCGCTGTATCCGCAACAGTCTCACCCTTTGTCGCCGAAGAAACACCCGCATCCGGAAAGCCCATGGTCCGGCCGCCGAGATTGAGCATGGCAGTTTCGTGGGACAACCTGGTTCTGGTACTGGGTTCAAAGAAGCAGGTCGCCATCTTTTTGCCTTCGCAGGCATGCGCGTATTTCGCGGGATGCTCGCGGATATCATCCGCAAGGTCAAACAGATGATCCAGTTCTTCCACAGTGAAGTCCTGCGGCGTGATCAGGTCTCTTTTCATAAATTATGTATCCTCCTCAAAGGCAATGTCTTTGGCGGTCAGAAAACGCCGGATTGTTCTATCCCAGATCTGCTCCGGCGCCCTGTCCACGGTGAATGTCTTCATGGATACGCCGGTGATCAGATGAATCCTGCCGTTTTCCAGCCGGATATTCAGACAGAATGCCGATACTGCATCCCCGGGAACGCCCTGTGCTTCGAGCGTCTTTTTCATGAATTCCGGTTTCAGTTCCAGTACCAGCTGCATGGAGACCGGCGCCTTTTTCCCTTTGATGATATCCCGGCAGAAGCGGCGCGCATCGCTCCAGGGCATGAAGTCATACGGACGGATGGCAGGATCGTTCCATTCTTCCGACGTGTAGAAATCCTTATTCAGCCTCCCGTCAATATGAAAGGCGGCTGCCATGCGGATGAGTGCTTCCTCCAGCATAAAGGAGTCAAAACAGTCCGTAGAGAGCAGTTTTGACATAAAAGACGGCAGATTTAAAACGGTACAGGATATCATGTATCACCTCGCATGCATGCGCTGCGGCGGCAGCCGGAAAATCAGACTGCCGCCGCAACAATGATATCACAGAAGATCCTGCCAGTTCTTCACATTTTCTTTTTTCGCGACTTCCTGCAGCTTCATTGCGCGGACCTTGGTGGAGAGTCCGAACAGATTGATGAAGCCGTTCGCGTCGGTATGATCGTACATATCGCCGGTCTTGAACGAAGCGATGGATTCATTGTACATCGAGTACGGAGAAGTCTCGCCGGCGCGGATAACATTGCCTTTGTAGAGTCCGAGCTTTACAGTGCCTGTTACGTAGCGCTGGGTGCTCTCGATGAATGCCTGCTCGGCCTCCCGAAGAGGAGAGAACCATTTGCCTTCATAAATAAGAGACGCAAACTTCGAGGCGATTTCATTCTTCAGCGCGTAGGTCTCACGGTCCAGGCAAAGCTCCTCGAGCTGCTGATGCGCTTCATAGAGTATTGTGCCGCCGGGGGTTTCATAGACGCCGCGGCTCTTCATGCCGACCACGCGGTTCTCTACGATGTCGACGATGCCGATGCCGTTCTCGCCGCCGAGCTTATTGAGCTTGCGAATGATGTCGGAAAGCTTCATCTTCTCGCCGTTGACGGCAACGGGAATTCCCTTTTCAAAATCAATTGTAAGATAGGTCGTCTTGTCGGGCGCCTGCTGCGGTGTCTTCGAAAGAACGAGGAGGTGCTCGTAATTCGGCTCGTTGGAAGGATCTTCAAGCTCCAGTCCTTCGTGGGAGATGTGCCAGAGGTTTCTGTCACGGCTGTAGCTTTCATCCTGTGAAAAAGGAAGATCGATACCATGCTTATGCGCGTATTCGATTTCGGATTCGCGGGAATCCAGTTTCCAGTTCGGATCACGCCATGCGGCAATGATCTTCAGATCCGGTGCAAGCGCCTTGATTCCCAGTTCAAAACGGATCTGATCGTTGCCCTTGCCGGTCGCGCCGTGGCAGATGGCGACAGCGCCTTCCTTTCTCGCGACTTCCACAAGTTTCTTGGCAATCAGAGGGCGCGCCATCGACGTCCCGATCAGATATTTGTTCTCATAGACCGCATGCGCCTGAATGCAGGGAGCAACATATTCATCGCAGAACTCGTCGATGACGTCGAGAATATAAAGCTTGTCCGCTCCGCAGTATCTTGCGCGCTCCTCGAGACCGTCGAGCTCCTGCTCCTGTCCGACGTTGATGCAGCAGCAGACAACATCATAATTGTAATTCTCTTTCAGCCAGGGAATGATACAGGTTGTATCAAGTCCGCCGGAGTATGCCAGTACAACTTTCTCTTTTGCCATAACGGAAAACCTCCATCTGAATCTTTCCTATCTTTATGAACTACCAAGACTATACATCAGAGGATATACGAATTCAAGCGGTAAAATATACATCCCGAATGCAAAATATGAATAAATAAAAGCAATATTGCATAATAATCATCTATAAATGCATAATTACTAACTTTGCTGTTGCTTTTCTGCCGGGATGGATGTATATTTTACAAAACGTGAGAGGTAGACAATGATGGAAGGCTCCGTTCTGATCCGGCCGATGACCAAAGAAGATTATGATGAGGTGCATGCGCTCTGGCTTACAATTAAGGGGTTCGGTATCCGCGCAGTCGACGACTGCCGGGAAGATATTGAAAGATTTATCAGACGAAACCCGAGAACCAGTGTCGTTGCTGTCATGGACGGGAAGATTGTCGGTTCGATCCTCTGTGGCAATGACGGACGGCAGGGAACGCTGTATCATGTATGTGTAGCGGAGGCGTACCGGCGGCTTGGAATCGGCCGGCAGATGGTCGGCACATGCATGCGGTCCCTGCGGGAAGAAGGCATCAGTAAAGTTTCACTGGTGGCTTTTACTACGAATAAAGAAGGCAATGCGTTCTGGAAAGACATCGGATGGAAGAAAAGAGAAGATTTCTTCTATTATGATTTCCTTCTGAATGAAAAGAATATTACCCGTTTTATCGGAGAATGAAGCGGCCGGAACGGCCGGGGAGGCAGATATGAAACAGATCAAAGGAGGCGTAGCGGCAGCGAAGGGTTTTTATGCCGCGGCGGCCGCAGCCGGCATTAAATATCAGGGAAGAGACGACATGGCACTCATTTACAGTGAAGTGCCGTGCGTCTGCGCAGGGACCTTTACATCCAATGTCGTGAAGGCGGCGCCGGTCTTATGGGACCGGAAGATTGTCCGCGAGAGCGATAAAACAGTGCAGGCCGTCATCATCAATTCCGGCGTCGCGAATGCCTGCACCGGCGAACAGGGAATGCGGATCTGCAGGGCGGAGGCAGAAACTGCCGGCAGCGCACTCTCCATTGATCCGGAGGGTGTCCTTGTCGCTTCCACAGGAGTCATCGGAATGCAGATCGACACGGAGAAGATCCGTGCCGGTATCCATCTGCTGTCCGGACGGAAAGCGCATTCTTTCGAGGCAGGGGACCTTGCGTCGAAGGCGATCATGACGACGGATACGAAGAACAAGCAGCTTGCTTTTTCGTTTGAAATCGCAGGCAGAACAATTACGATCGGCGGCATGTGCAAGGGCTCCGGCATGATTCATCCCGGCATGTGCACCATGCTTGCGTTCATCACGACGGATCTTGCAATTGATAAGAAGCTTCTGCAGAAAGCGGTTTCGAGCGTCGTCGAAGATTCCTTCAATATGATTTCGGTCGACGGCGATATGTCGACAAATGATACGCTGCTCGTCCTTGCAAACGGAGAAGCGGGCAACCCGGTTCTTACGGAGGAAAATGCGGACTACATATGTTTTTACGAAGCGCTGGAAATGATCTGCAAGTGCCTTGCGAAAGAGATGGCCGGAGACGGCGAAGGCGCGACAAGGCTGATTGAGGCGGCAGTCGTGAATGCGGCAAGTGTGCATGACGCAAAGCTCCTTGCGAAGTCCGTGATTCAGTCGAATCTGACGAAGGCGGCGGTTTTCGGCAAAGACGCCAACTGGGGCCGCGTTCTGTGCGCGCTCGGATACAGCGGGGCCCAGTTTGACCCGGAGAATGTGGACCTGTATTTTGCTTCCGAAACAAAGAGCATCCTGATTTTTTCGAAGGGCTGTGCGGCGGCATATTCCGAAGAGGAGGCCTCCCTGATCCTCGGCGGGGAGAAAGTCATCATCCGCTGCGATATGCATATGGGCAGTGCCGGCGCGACGGCATGGGGATGCGATCTCAGCTATGATTATGTAAGAATCAACGCGGACTACCGTTCCTGAGGAAGAGGCGGATGACCGTTCCTGAAGTGATCAGAGGAAAGTGCGGGAAGGAGTTTCCATACATGGAAGATTATCAGATCGAAGCGCAGAAAAAGGCGGAAGTGCTGATTGAGGCGCTCCCTTACATTCAGCGGTTTAACCGCAAGATCATTGTTGTCAAGTACGGCGGCTCCGCCATGTCCGACGAGAAGCTGCAAAAGAGCGTGATCGCCGATGTTACGCTGCTCAAACTCGTCGGATTCAAGCCGATTATCGTACACGGCGGCGGAAAGGAAATATCATCCTGGGTCAGAAAAACCGGAAAGGAAGCACGGTTTGTCAAAGGACTCCGGGTAACGGATGAAGAGACCATGGAGATTGCCGAGATGGTGCTCGGCCGCGTTTCCAAAAAGCTTGTTACCATGGCGGAGGAGCTCGGCGTCAAAGCCTGCAGCATCAGCGGCAAGGACGGATCGCTGCTGCATGTGAAGAAAAAGCTCCTTGCAGACGGCACGGACATCGGCTTCGTCGGAGAAGTTACTTCGGCAGATCCGAAAATCCTGTTCGACATGCTCGACAACGACTATCTGCCGATCGTCGCGCCGATCGGTCTGGACGATCATTTTGAAACCTATAATATCAACGCGGATGAAGCAGCCTGCGCGATTGCAAAGGCAGTCGGCGCCGACAAGCTTGTGTATCTGACCGACGTGGAAGGACTCTACAGAAATTTTGAGGACAAAACATCGTTCATCTCGAGAATCAGTGTCGGCGAAGCGGAGGCAATGATCCGGGACGGCATTGTCGGCGGCGGCATGCTGCCCAAGCTTTCCAACTGCACGGAAGCCGTCCGCGGCGGTGTAAAAAGAGTGCATATTCTGGACGGGAGAATTCCGCACAGTATCCTGCTTGAAATTTTCACGGACAAAGGAAACGGAACCATGTTTTACATGGATGACGACAAAGACTGAACAGCAGGCCGGAAGGAGGCAGGTATGGCAGATACAATGAAACAGATGATCGAACAGGCGGAGCAGGATCTGCTGCACACGTACAACCGCTATCAGATTGTCTTTGACCACGGCTCCGGTGTTTACCTGTATGATGTGAACGGAAAGAAGTATCTGGATTTCTGCGCGGGAATCGCTGTTTTCGCCCTTGGATACGCGAATAAAGAATACAATGACGCGCTGAAGGCGCAGGTCGATAAAATCCTGCATACCTCTAACTACTTCTATAATGAGCCGGCGATCCGGGCGGCACATCTTCTAAAACAGGCTTCCGGGATGGACCGGGTGTTCTTTACGAACTCCGGCGCGGAAGCAGTCGAAGGAGCGCTCAAGGCTGCCGTGAAGTACGCCTATGAAAAGGACGGGCGCACAGATCATGAAGTGATCGCCATGGAACATTCGTTTCACGGAAGAACCTACGGCGCCCTGTCGGTGACCGGCAATCCGCATTACAGAGAGGCATTCGGAACAATGCCTTGCGGCGCGCGCTTTGCGAAATTCAATGATTTCGCTTCGGTGGAGGCACTCGCGGACGACAGAACGTGTGCGGTGATTCTCGAACCCGTACAGGGCGAGGGAGGCCTGCAGCCGGCTGCAGAGTCGTTCCTGCGGGATGTCCGGAACTTCTGTGACGAACGGGGGATCCTTCTGATTTTTGATGAAGTGCAGTGCGGTATGGGGCGGTGCGGCTCGATGTTCCGCTGGCAGAAGTTCGGAATAAAGCCCGATATCATGACAAGTGCCAAAGCGCTTGGCTGCGGCGTTCCGGTCGGCGCTTTTCTTCTGACCGAGGAAGTGGCGCAGCATTCGCTGGTGCCGGGAGACCATGGCACAACCTACGGAGGAAACCCGCTTGCGTGCGCGGCTGTCTGCAAAGTTCTTGAATTATACGAGAAGGACCATATAATAGATCATGTGAACGAAATCGGGCCTTATCTGGAGGCGCAGCTGGACCGGCTTGCTTCGCGCTATGCATGCATTCTTGAGCGGCGCGGCTGCGGACTGATGCAGGGACTGGTCTTTGATCGTCCGGTGGCGCCCGTCATAAATGCTGCCATGGACAGAGGTCTTGTGCTGATCAATGCCGGCAGCAATATTCTGCGTTTCGTTCCGCCGCTGATTATTACCAAAGAGAACGTGGACGAAATGATCTCCATTCTGGAACCGGTCATTGCCGCGCTTCTTTGAACTTTCACGCCGGACCGCGTGAAAATCCATGGAGATTGTACATGAGTATCAGAACCAGAATCGCTTCAGCTGTGACCGCAATGATTCTTCTTGCCGCGATCATCGGTTTTTCCATCATGCCGCAGGGCGGTCGGGAAGGCTCGCCCGCGGCTTTCTTTTCGCGCAGAACAACCCTGCATTTGTGGTATGAGGATGCTGCTCTGACAGATTTTCTGAACTCTGTCACGGTATCCTACAATGACAGGCAGACCCGCTACCGTGTGGAGCCGAAGCTGATTACGGATACGGATTATCTGGACAGGATTTACAAAGCTTCGGTCGACAATGACAATCTGCCGGACATTTATGTGCTTGGGAATGATTCCCTGGAGAGAGCTGTTCTGACGGGCCTTGCGGCGCCGGTCATGGACAGCACGCATTTTACCGATACGAAATACTTCCCGCAGGCGGCTATCGACGCGGTGACGTATGAAGGCGAAACCGTAGCGTATCCGTTGTCTTTTGAAACTTCGGCGCTTCTGTACAATGAGGACTATCTGCAGATGATGGCGGACAAAGCCGGGAAGTCACTGGAGGATACGGTGCCGAAGACGATTATCGATATCATTTCCCTCTCGAACAGCTTTGACGCGCCGGAAGGCGTCACGGATATCTTCAAGTGGGATGTCAGCGACATTTTCTATAATTATTATTTCATCGGAAACTATATGAGCGTCGGCGGAAAGGACGGAGACGATCCGAAAAACCTTGACATTTACAACAGCAAGGTCATCCAGTGCCTGCAGGTTTATCAGCAGCTTAACTCTTACTTTGCGATCAATACGGATACAGATGATTACAGCAGTGTTATCAATGACTTCGCGGACGGGAGGATTGTCTTTACGGTTGCGACGACAGGTGCGGTGAAAACGCTCCGGGACAAGACAGCGTCCGGAGACAGTACGGTCCGGTACGGCGTCACGATGCTGCCGGATCTTACGAAAGATCTGAAATCCAAACCGATGTCGGTGACGGACTGTTTTGTTGTAAACGGGTATTCGGAGCAGCAGAATGCCGCGAACAGCTTTATTCAGTATGTACTGTACTCGCAGATGTCGGATTTTTACGCGCGGACAGGAAAAGCGCCGGCACTGTCCTCCTATGACTACAGCGCGACGGACGATCACATGACCGGTTTCTGCAGATCTTATGAAGCGTCCGCGCCGATCACAAAGCTCCGGGAAGCAAGCAATTTCTGGATGCTGATGGAAAATGCCTTCGCGAAGATCTGGGACGGGGCGGATTCAAACGATACGATGCATGATTTGTACGAACAGCTGATGGTGCAGATCACGGGCGGAAGCGTTACGGTGAACCGGCTGCCGGATCCGGAACGCATTGACATCAGCGCGCAGCTTACCGGCGGCGACTGAAATTGACTGACCGGCATTGAAAACAAAGTATATTTAGATTAGAATAAATAAGCATAGCGGGGCTCCGGAAAGGGTATCGCTATGCTTATTGAGTTTGGAATGCGAATCCGCCTGGCGCTGGATGCTGCCCGCAGGGTGCTTTCGCGGAGGAAGAAAACGGTCACGATCACCGCAAAGATCCTTCTGGTGCTGTTTGTCTGTATCTGTTTCAGCGCCTGTTCGAAAGGCGGCGCGCAGGAAACTTTTACTCTGTCTTCGGACGGTGCGGCGCTGGCGGAAGAGACGCCGGCGGGGCGGGAAGGAGCTTACGAGGCGGTTTCTGCGGATGCCTCACGAACGGATTCGCAGGAACAGAAGCCGCGGGAGATTGTTGTCTATGTCTGCGGTGCGGTGAAACATGAGGGTGTATATACGCTGCCGGAGTCTTCGCGCGCGGCAGCAGCCATTGAGGCTGCCGGCGGTTTTTCAGAAGATGCGGACAGGGCTGCCTTGAATCTTGCGTGCCTGTTAGAAGACGGGCAGAAAATTCTTGTTCCCGGGAAAGGAGAAACAGCACTTTCCGCGGACGGAGCGTCAGTTTCCACGCAGGGCGGCATTACGTCGGGCTTGAACGGTAACGAAACCGGGAGCGGCGGCGCCACAGGCAAGATCAATATCAACCGCGCGGGTGAACAGGAGCTGCAGAAGATTCCCGGTGTCGGCAAGGCCAGAGCGGCAGCGATTGCCGCGTACCGGCAGGAACACGGGCCGTTTTCGGCAATTGAAGATATCATGAAGGTTTCCGGCATCAAGCAGGCAGCCTTTTCCGGGATGAAGGACGCAATCTGCGTGGATTAACGCAGCAGGAGTAGTTGTAATGGCGAAGAAGATACTGGTCGTAGATGACGAGAAACTGATAGTCAAGGGAATCCGCTTCAGCCTGGAGCAGGACAACTATGCGGTGGATGCCGCCTATGACGGGGAAGAGGGCCTTGAGAAGGCGAAGAGCGGGCAATATGATTTGATTCTTCTGGACCTGATGCTGCCGAAGATGAGCGGCCTTGAGGTCTGCCAGCAGATCCGGGAATTTTCGGATGTTCCCGTAATCATGCTGACCGCCAAGGGCGAGGATATGGACAAGATCCTCGGTCTCGAATACGGCGCTGATGATTACATCACAAAGCCGTTCAATATTCTGGAGCTGAAGGCCAGAATCAAGGCGATTCTGCGGCGCACTTCTCCTGAAAAGGAAAGGAAGAACGCGTCTGTGATCGAGAGCGGGAACCTTCGCATCGACCGGGAGAACCGGCGCCTGTCCATCAGCGGAAGAGAGATCAACCTGACGAGCAAGGAGTTCGAGCTTCTGGATTTTCTCGTGGCCAATCCCGGGAAGGTATACAGCAGAACCGAGCTGCTTCATATTATCTGGGGGAAGACAGATAAGAGCGATGAACGTACCGTCGATGTTCATGTGCGGCGGCTTCGTGAAAAGATTGAGCCGAATCCTTCGGAACCGGTCTACGTTCAGACAAAATGGGGTGTAGGATACTTTTATCAGGAGCACCACGCTTAAAGATTCATGGAAAAGACCGGAAACAAAACTTCTTCGAAACTGCACGTGTTTCTTATGAAGGCTCCGTTCCTGCGGAGTCTGAAACTGCGTATTTTTCTTATTACATTTCTTTTCGGGATGATTCCCGTATCTGTTATGAGGTACGGGATCCTGTCGAATTACGAGACCCGCGTCGTGAACGTCCGTACCAGTGAGGCACAGACGCAGCTGCGGATACTGGCAAACCATCTGATTACGTATAATTACCTGAAAAATCCGGATTCTGTTATTGTCAATGCGGAGCTTTCCCAGTTCTCCTCGTTTTATGACGGCCGGGTGCTGATCATTGACGACGCGCTTCGTATTGTCAAAGACACCTACGATATGTCTGCCGGCAAAATCATTGTATCGCAGGATGTCGTCCGGTGTCTTCGGAATGGAAGCAAGGCTGTTTCATCAAATTATGTCCGAAAAGACGGCTACATCGAGGTGATCATTCCGATCAGCGAGACAAGATCACTGGAAAGCGGCGATTATTCCGCAGGAAGTGAAAAGGAAGAGGAGACTGTTTACGGTGTCATTCTGGCAAGCGTTTCCACGGACTCCATCAATGCGACGATTGACATTCTCGACCGGAGAGCTTCGCTCCTGGAAGTAATCCTTCTGCTCTTTGTCTTTTCACTCGGACTTCTGCTTTCGGGAGAGCTGGTCCGGCCGTTCGAAAAGCTCACCAGGGAGATTCAGGACGTAAAGGCGGGGTTCAGCAGCGCGCCTGCTTCTGTCAATGATTATCTGGAAACCGAAAACATGGTGGACGCGTTCAACCAGGTGCTCGGCAGAATGCGCGCGCTCGATGAATCCAGACAGGAATTCGTATCCAATGTCTCGCATGAGCTGAAAACACCGATGACTTCGATGAAAGTTCTTGCGGATTCCCTGCTGCAGCAGGGCGATGCGGTACCGGCCGAGATGTACAGGGAATTTTTGCAGGATATCGACAATGAGCTCGACCGCGAGAACAAGATGATCAGCGAGCTTTTGAATCTTGCCAAAATGGACCGGCGGCAGGTGACGATGAATATTTCTCAGGTCAATGTCAATGACCTGCTGGAGATTATATTGAAGCGTGTCCGGCCGCTTGCAATGCAGCGGGATATCGAAATGACGCTGGTCAGCGAGCGGGAGGTTACCGCGGAAATCGATGAAGTGAAGATGACAATGGTGTTCACGAACCTGATCGAAAACGCGGTGAAATATAACAAGGATCATGGGAAAGTCAAAGTCACTGTAAATTCGGATCACAAGAATGTGATTGTTACGGTTGAAGATACCGGCATCGGAATACCGGAGAAATCGATCGGACGGATCTATGAACGTTTTTACCGCGTAGACAAATCCAGATCGAGGGAAATCGGCGGAACGGGGCTGGGACTGTCGATTACAAAGAGCGCGATTCTGCTGCATAAAGGGCAGATCGATGTAGAAAGCAAAGAGAATGTCGGGACGAAGTTTACGGTTACAATTCCGATCAAACATTCTCCGGAACAGGCGCCTGCGCGGATTTCCGCGCAGGATGTCATGAAGAAATATATTGGAGAGCTGAAGCTGCCGCATGGACATGAAGAGAAGAAGGTCAACTGAATACAGAACACGCAGCCTGTGCATCTGTCTCGTTCTGTGCGTCATTCTCACCGTGTGCGGCTGTTCTTCCGGGCGGAAAAACAAAGAGGACGAAGCGCATGGCGCGTTCTGTCTGTATTATGTGAGCAAAGACGCGGATGCCGTCATTCCTGTTGATTATGACCTGCAGACGCCGGATGAAAGAGAAAAGTCCGTGCGGGAAATACTGGATAAGCTTTCTCAGCAGCCGGATTCAGTGGATTACAGGGCGCCGATCCAGGGTTTTACCGTCAGCTCATATAAGCTGTCCGGCCGGACACTGACCATTGACTTTTCGGCGGATTACCGCTCACAGGATCAGGTGCGGGAAATCCTTGCAAGGACGGCGATTGTGAATACGCTCTGTCAGATTCCCGGCATCGAAAAGGTTACTTTTACATCGGAAAACACACCGCTTTCCGATGCGGACGGCACATTGCTTACGAACATGAGCGAAGATCAGTTTATCAACAATTCGGGAAGCGAGATCCGGGGGTATGAGAGAATCCGTCTGCATTTGTTTTTCGCGAATCAGAAAGGAGACCGGCTCGTCGATACTTACCGGAATGTCGTCTATAACAGCAACATCGCGCCCGAGAGACTGATCGTCGAGCAGGTGCTCAAGGGGCCGAACAGCGATGCTGTCTATCCGACACTTAATAAAGACACAAAAGTGCTTTCTGTCACGACGCGTGACGGCGTCTGCTATGTAAATCTGGACAGCACGTTTCTTACAGAGCCGTACAATGTAACGCCGCAGGTTGCGGTCTATTCCCTGGTCAATTCGCTGACGCAGCTTTCTACGGTCAGCAAGGTGCAGTTTTCCGTTGAAGGTAAAACAGCGGATTCTTTCATGGAGACCATGAGCCTGCAGAACACTTACGAAGAAAATACTGATCTGACGTCTGCCTACGAAGAATCCGGCAGTTCGGAGCAGTAAATGAAATGATATTCCGAAAACGAAAGAGGTGAGCCTTATGCGCCGTCCGCTCTGTGCGCTTGCACTGGCTGTAACGGCGGTCATGTATCTGGTTTTGCGGTTTCTGCCACCGGTGCTGCCGGACTATGAAGAGTTTGACGGCAGAACCGTGCGGCTGCAGGGAAGAGTCCTTTCGAAAGAGTACCGCGTATCACAAAGCGGTAGTATCTCCCTTCTTTTCACTTTGGGCAATATTCAGTGTCTGTCCGGACCCTCCACGAAAAACCATGTCCTTGTGAGGGTTCCTGTTACCGAGAATGACAAAAAAACTGAATATGCAGGCAGTACGGCGCGTGCTCCCGGGGGAATCCCTGGGGCGCCGGAAGATGACAGGGCGCCGATCGGCGCGCTTATCTGTGTTACCGGAAAGATGCGCGCTTTTGAAACCGCACGCAATCCCGGCGAGTTTGACGCCCGGCTCTATTACCGGACGCTGGGGTGTGATTTTTCACTCTCCGGCGCACGGGTCACGGCAGTGAACGGGCAGAGAAGGGTGATCGCGGACACTTTGTACAGACTCCGGAGAGCAATGGCCGCGATATTTGACCGGTGTCTTTCAAAGGAAGATGCTTCTGTCATGAAAGCACTGCTTCTTGGTGAAAAGGGATGGCTGGATCAGGAAACGAAGGATTTGTACAGGAGAAGCGGGATTATCCATATTCTGGCGGTTTCAGGCCTTCATATCTCACTTGTCGGCCTTGGCATTACAGGACTTCTGCGCCAAATACATGCGCCGAAATTTCTGCAAAGGCTCCTTGCGCCTCTTATTGTCACCATCTACTGCCTGATGGCCGGCCTCGGGCCTTCCTCTGTCCGCGCTCTGATCATGTACCTGACCGGCGCTTTGGGATACCGGATCGGAAGGACGCCGGATTTCCTGACAAGTCTCTCGCTTGCGGAAATCTTTCTTCTGATCCGTCAGCCGCTGTATCTTTATCATACAGGCTTTTTGTTTTCGTTCGCAGCGGCGCTTTCGATCGGCGCTCTGATGCCGGTGCTGCCCGGGAAAGCCGGAAAAGCTCTGGCCATCCCCGCGCTTACACTTCCTGTATATATGGTCAGCGGATATACGTTTCCTCTTGCAGGTGTTTTCCTGAACTTTCTTGTTCTGCCCTTTATGCAGACATTGATGATTTCCGGGGGAGTCGTTCTTGCCGCAGGAACCCTGTCCGTGCGTGCCGGCAGGCTGAGCGCACTTTTCTGCCACATTATACTGTATTTTTATAAAGCGCTCTGCACAATTTCGCAGACAGCCGCGGCGCGGCAATTTGCGGTCGGCCACGCGCAGCCTGCCAAGCTGCTGATATACCTTGCCATCATTGCCGGAATTACCGCATTTTCGCGGCGGATCCCCGGACGGCTTCGAAGCTTGTGCCTGCTTGCGTCGATGCTGTTTCTTATAACGCGCCATGCGGGGAATTTTCGCCTGTTTTTCCTGGATGTAGGGCAGGGAGACGGCATTGTTCTCGAATATCGGGGACATGCGATACTGATCGACGCAGGAAGCTCCGATCGAAACGCGCTTGAAGAGTACACGGTGGAGCCGTATCTGTTTTACGAAAAAATAGAGGCGCTTGACTTTGTGGTGGTTACGCATCCGGACCAGGACCACTGCGGAGCAGTGAAGGAGCTGCTGGAGAGACAGGGTTCAGGGGCGCCGAAGGTTCGGATGCTGCTTCTGCCTTCCTGCAAAGAAAGCGCCAGAGAAAAAGCATACAGGGAGCTTCTTGACGCAGCCGCCCGCGCCGGCGTCCCCGCAGGATATCTTGAGACGAATAGGAGCCTTCGCGCAGGCGGTCTTATGATCACCTGCCTGCATCCGGAAAAGGACAGCGCTTATCAGGAAAGCAACGCCATGTCTGTAACGCTGCTGGTTTCCTATGGAAAATTCCGGGCGCTTTTAACAGGAGATCTGGACGGAGAAGGCGAAAAACACTGCCTCTCCGTGATTCGATCCCAATACGGCGATACGCTTTCCGGTCACGGTTTTAAAAGCCGCGCACCACGGGTCATCGGGAGCTACATCGGAAGATTTCCTGACAACTCTGCGGCCCTCCTGGACTGTGATCTCCTGCGGAAGAAATAATCCGTACGGACATCCGCACAAAGAGACCATCCGGAGACTTCGAAAGTGCGGCAGCCGGATTCTGGATACCAGAGAGTGCGGGGGGATTTGTTTTGAAACCGATGGAAACCGCGTCTTCATCAGCAGAACGCAAAAACCATGACAAGACGGCGGGCGGATTGTATAATGAATAGACAGGTATTCCTATGGCAGTGAAAAAGAACGAACAAAAATATGCGGACAGCGTCCGCCTGCTGGAACAGCAGATCTCGCGCGGTGAATTTCAGAGAGTATATCTTCTGTACGGGGATCAGGCGTATCTGCGGCTGCAAAACCGGGACAAAATCACGGACGCGGCATTGCCCGGCGGCCGGGGGATGAACTATTCGTACTTTACAGGTACGGGCTTTACTACAGAAGAAGTGATTGATATCGCGCAGACGCTGCCGTTTTTCGCGGACAGGCGGGTGATCGCGATCGAGAACTCGTGGCTTTTCGAAAAGACCGGAGAGGCACTGGACCTGCTCACGGATTTTATTTCGAAGCTGCCGGAAACGACCGTGCTGATTTTCTCTCAGGAGGAAGTAAACCGCACGACAAAGCTGTATAAAGCGATCAGCCGGAACGGATTTGTACTGCCTTGCACGGAGCCGGATGAAAGGCTCTGCAGGAAGCTTTTGACAGACAGGTGCAAAGAGGCGGGGCTTACACTTACAAACGAAGCGTTTTCCCTGCTTTCGGAGTACGCGGGAAGCGACCTTATGAACGCCGTCAACGAGACGGACAAGGTCATCGGTTACTGCTTCGGAAGGTCCGAGATCACAGCGGAGGATGTGCGCGCGGTTTGCAGCGAACGCATTCAGGACAGTATTTTTGATCTGATTGCCGCAGTCATGCGAAGCGATGCTGATACGGCGTTCGCACTATATCATAACATGCTGCTTCTGCAGACCCCGCCGCAGCAGATTCTTGCTCTTATGATCCGGCAGCTCAACCAGCTTCTCGAAGTCGGAGAACTGATCCGGCAGGGTAAGCCGGATCAGGAAATTGCTTCGGTCACCGGACTGAATTTCTATGTGCTGACGAAAAAAATCCGCCCCTCGCTGCGCGGACATACGCTGCGCGGACTCATGGATGCGCTGCAGCGCTGTGTGCAGGCGGACTATGAATACAAACGCGGGAAGATCGGGGACAGGCTTGCCGTGGAGGTGCTGATTGCCGAAATCACACGGAAAGCGGAGGCACCCCGGACATAGACCGGACGGGAAGGCGGGGGCCGCCTGAATTTACAGGGAAGCCGCGCCGGTTTTACCGGGCGATGGAAGGAAGATGAAAAATGGAGACTAGAAAAGTAAAGATACTGGGCCGGTACAGACATTTCAAGGGAAAGCTTTATCAGGTGCTTCTTATCGCTTGCGAGGAGGCTACCGGACGGAGAGTCGTGGTTTATCAGGCATTGTATGGTGATTACGGTTTTTTTGTGCGCCCGGAAGACGAATTCCTCAGTGAAGTGGATCATGTCAAATACCCCGGTGCTGTTGCCCGCTACCGCTTTGAGGAAGTGGAAGACGGGGAACAGGAGGAGAAAATGCCACAGGAACAACCTGCAGCAGAAAAGGCACAGGTATATGTGAACGCGGCACCGGAAGATTCGACACTTGATCCTCTGGTTGAAGCTTTTCTCGACGCGAAGGACATGCAGGAGAAGCTGGACGCACTGACAGCACTCCGTCCGAGGATTACGAATGATATGATCGACACGATGGCAGTCGCAGCCGGCCTTGAGATCGGACCCGGTGATGTACAGAAAAGATATGAGGATCTGCGTGACTGTCTTCTTACCATCGACCGGTACGAGCCGCCTCGTGGCAGGCTTCGCGGAAATCCGGAGAAATAAGTTCTGCGGAGCCGGTCTTTATGGCAGTGCGGCGCAATAAAATAAGCTGGAAGGGCTGAAAAATGAAATTATTATCGATCTGTGTACCTTGCTACAACTCGGAAGCGTATATGTCCAGATGCATTGACTCGCTTCTTGCAGGAGGCGAAGATGTGGAAATCATCATTGTGGATGACGGCTCCAAAGACCGGACCGCGGAGATCGCGGACCGGTATCAGGTGCTGCATCCCAATCTCGTCCGTGTCATTCACAAAGAGAACGGAGGACACGGCAGCGCGGTCAATACCGGAATCGAAAATGCGACCGGTGTGTTTTTCAAGGTGGTTGACAGTGACGACAGGCTTAAACAGAGCGCGTATCTGAAGGTGCTGGACAAGCTCAGGGAACTTTCGGGAGCAAGCCCGCAGCTGGATATGCTGCTATGCAATTACGTCTATGACAAGGAAGGCGAAAAAAAACATAAGGTCATCCACTATCGCAGCACACTTCCGACCGACAAAATGTTCACATGGGAAGATGTCGGACATTTCCGGAAGGGACATTATATTCTCATGCATTCGGTGATCTTCCGGACAAAGCTTCTGCGTGAGTGCGGCGTCCGCCTTCCGGAACACTGCTTCTATGTGGATAACATCTATGTTTTTGAGCCGCTGCCGTACGTACGGAACATGTACTACATGGATCTGAATCTGTATTACTATTACATCGGCCGCGTGGATCAGTCCGTCAACCAGAAAGTCATGATTTCCAGAATTGACCAGCAGCTGCGCGTCAACAAGCTGATGATCGATTATTATACGGATAAGGAAAATCAGCCGAAGATCAACGCGCACCCGCAGCTGCGCAAATATATGTACAATTATCTGGAGATTATCACGACGATTTCCTGCGTGCTTGCGATTCTGGCCAACACACCGGAAGATCTGAAGAAGAAAGACGATTTGTGGAAGTATCTGCGGAGCAAGGATTATTTCCTGTATCTGCGTCTGCGCAACGGCATCTTCGGCCTTGGAGTGAATCTCCCCGGCAGAGGCGGCCGTGCTCTGACAGCGGGCGGATATAAGATTGTACGTCATTTCTTCCAGTTCAATTAACCGCATCGAAAGTTCAAAAAACCTGCTGGATTTCCGAATCGGGAAATCCGGCAGGTTTTTAGTGGGGTGCGCCCGGCGGCGCACGTTTCCTTATTCGCCCTGCAGCGGTTCCTGCTTACCCGTATTGCCGCGCAGCAGTATGCTGCTGACATGGTAGCGGAAAACAGCAAGGTAGCTGACATACGAAAGCGCGAATGCGGCAGCGACATCGAGAACCGAGTGCTGCTTGATGAACATCGTGGAAAGGATAATCAGAATACCGATGATATTCATCGGAATCCGGAAAGCCTTTCTGTGCATCGAAGAATCTGTCCTCCAAAGGCCCAGCATGACAGCGACGGTATTGTATACGTGGATGCTGGGACAGATATTTGTCGGTGTATCCGTCTTATACAGGTGCGCAACCATGCGGGTGAACAGATTGTCCCGCGGCATTACCTGCGGACGCAGATACTGTATATTCGGAAAAACAAACGAGACCACCAGCATCACAGTCATCCCGATCATCAGGAAGACTGAAATTCCGAGATAAGTCCTGCGGTCTTTCAGATACAGACTGATCATGTTGAACGCGATGTAGCCGAACCACATGAAATACGGAATCACAAAGTACTCGCAGAACGGGATCATGTCATCCAGAGGAGAGTGGATGACCGTGTAATGCAGTCTTGTCGCCTTTTCGAGCAGCGAAAAGATCAGTATATACATCAGCATGAAAATCAGCATCGGCCAGGAATCCCTGGAGATGTCGCGCAACCATAAGAGCTTCTGCTTCGTTGTTTTCTTCTCCGTATTCATAATACATTCTCATATAATGATATCATTGTTATAATTACCAAAATCATACACTCCGGATTGTGGTGTTTTACATCAGTACGATAGTACACCGGCCTTTTTCAGGACGCAATATCCAATGTGTGAAAATTGGATGATTTTTCAATAAACGGCATGCTATAATGAACGAAAACTTTGACGAATCTGATGCAGAGGTGTTCTTGTACCGGTTCAGCAGACAGGCAGCGGCGAGGAGGCGCGGATCATGTATTCACTGGATGAAGTAAAAAGGGAAGATCCTGAAATCGCGGAAGCGATCGTGCAGGAGATGCAGCGGCAGAATGATCATATTGAACTGATCGCTTCGGAGAACTGGGTCAGCAAGGCGGTCATGGCAGCGATGGGCAGTCCGCTGACGAACAAATACGCGGAGGGATATCCCGGACACCGCTATTACGGCGGCTGCCAGTGCGTGGACGTCGTGGAAACGCTTGCCATTGAACGCGCGAAGAAGCTTTTTGGCTGCGAATATGCCAATGTGCAGCCGCATTCCGGCGCGCAGGCAAACCTTGCGGTGGAATTCGCTGTCCTGAAGCCCGGCGATACCCTGATGGGCATGAATCTGAATCAGGGAGGGCATCTGACACACGGATCGCCCGCGAACATCTCCGGAACATATTATAACGTCATTCCTTACGGCGTCGATGAAAACGGCTTCCTTGACTATGATGAAATGCTGCGCCTCGCCAAAGAGCATCATCCGAAGATGATCATTGCCGGCGCTTCGGCATACGCGAGGACCATCGATTTTAAAAAATTCCGTGAGGCAGCGGATGCCGCCGGCGCTGTTCTGGTCGCGGACATCGCGCATATCGCGGGACTGGTTGCGGCAGGACTGCATCCCAGCCCGTTCCCGTGGTGCGATATCGTCACAACAACAACACATAAGACGCTGCGCGGACCCAGAGGCGGTCTGATTCTGGCGAATCAGGAAGCAGCGGACAAGTATAAACTGAACAAGGCGGTCTTCCCCGGCATTCAGGGCGGCCCGCTTGAGCACGTAATCGCAGCGAAGGCTGTCTGCTTCAAAGAGGCCCTGGATCCGTCCTTCAAGGTCTATCAGCAGAGGATACTGGATAACGCGAAGGCACTCTCGAAGGGCCTCATGGACAGAGGAGTGCAGATTGTATCCGGAGGTACGGACAACCACCTGATGCTGATTGACCTTACAAACTTTGACCTGACCGGCAAGGAAGTTGAAAAATGGCTCGATGACGCGCATATTACAGCGAACAAGAATACAATTCCGAATGAAAAGAGATCGCCGTTTGTAACAAGCGGCATTCGTCTAGGAACGCCTGCCGTGACGACACGGGGCATGGATCCACAGGATATGGATCAGATTGCCGAAGCAATTGCCAGCGTGATCCGGCAGAAAGAGGAAGGCATTCCGAAGGCCAGAGCAATCGTTGCCGGTCTTACGGAAAAGTATCCTCTTATTTAAGACACACGGATTTTGAATAAGTGTCTGAATTGACAACAATATTACGAATATACAGATAAAATAATACCATGCAGATAGTTGATTGACAAATTATCCGCATGGTGTTATTTTAAAATCAGCAAAGAGATAAGAGATCAGGAAAATGAAGATGAGAGGTCAGCTCTCATGACAGGACCCCGATCGGACAAGAGCTTCAGGGGAATTTTACAGGAAGGAGGTACGGACCACCCGAATAGTTAAGTTCCACAGAAGTATAATTGTTCATCTCAGACTCGTTGATGCAAGTACATGAAGGATGTGATGAAATCTTTGACGGGATCAAGGGATGCCCGCCAGGAACTGATCGAACGTGGATCAGGCTGCCCGGTGAAGACTTTGGTTCAGGATCAGGACACCACAGTACAATCAGTACAAAGACAGAGGATGGAACGCGGATACGGGAAAGGCAAAGTTCAGATCCAGAGGAGGTTTAGTCCATTGGACAACGAACAGCAGTAAAGGGACATCAATCGTAAAGAAGGTTGATGTCCCTTTCCTCATGTCTTTTTTGCTTTTTATTCGTCTTCCCTGCGCATATTGTTCTGCGCTCCCGCAAGCAGAAGCTTGATCCGGTTCAGCTGGTTTACTTCCGATGCGCCCGGGTCATAGTCAATTGCCGCAAGATTCGCCTGCGGATAAAGCTGGCGGACTTTCTTCGCAACACCCTTTCCTACAACATGGTTCGGCAGGCACCCGAACGGCTGAATACAGATAATGTTCGGAACGCCGGATTTAATCAGCTCCACCATTTCTCCCGTCAGGAACCAGCCCTCGCCGGTCTGGTTGCCGATGTCGACAATCGGCTCCGCATAGGAAACCAGCGTATAGATGCTCGAAGGCGCCTCGAAATGCCTGCTCTTGTCATAGGCCTTGTAAATCGGACGCAGAAGTACTTTCTCGATCACAAAAATCGCTGCGCGCATCGCTGCGGCAGTCTTCTTGCTTGTCCCCAGATACTCCGCTTTGTAAATCTGGTTATAGAAGCAGTAGAGCATAAAGCCCATCAGATCCGGAACGACGGCTTCAGCGCCTTCATTTTCCAGTGTTTCCACAAGATGGTTGTTGGCAGCGTAAGAGTACTTGACCAGTATCTCGCCGACAACGCCGACTCTCGGCTTTTTGAGGTCTTCCCGGACCGGAACCGCGTCAAATTCCCGGATCATCTGAATGCACATTTTCTGGACTTTCCGGATCGGGAGTCCTTTCATATTCACAAGGAATTCCGTGCATGTTTCAAGCCACTTCTGATGCAGCGCTTCGACAGAGCCTTTTTCTTTTTCGTACGGACGCATTCTGTAAACGCACTTCATCATGACATCGCCGAACATGACCGCGAACGCAAGCCTCGCAAGGAGCTTCATTGAAATCTTGAACCCGGGGTTCCCTTCCAGACCTGACAGGTTGGCGGAAATAACCGGAATCTGCTCCATGCCGGCTTTTTTGAGCGCTCTTCTGATAAAGCCGATGTAGTTTGAAGCGCGGCACCCGCCGCCTGTCTGCGACATGATGATCGCCGTATGGTCCGGATCATACTGACCGGATTCGAGCGCCTCCATGAACTGTCCCACAACATACAGGGAAGGGTAGCAGGCGTCGTTGTTTACATACTTCAGGCCGTAGTCGACTGCTTTCCGGTTGTCGTTCTTTAAAACAACCAGATTATAGCCGCAGGATCTTGCCGCCGGTTCGATCAGATCGAAATGAATCGGCGACATCTGCGGGCACAGAATCGTATACCTCTCTTCGAACATTTTTTCGGTGAAAGGCACCTTTTTAATCGCGCTTGAGCGTATGGTACGCTTTGTTTTTCTGCGTTCGCGGATCCGGATCGCGGCAATCAGGGAGCGGACGCGGATTCTTGCGGCGCCCAGATTGTTGACCTCATCGATCTTGAGGCAGGTGTAGATCTTGTCGGAGCCGGAGAGAATATCATTAACCTGATCCGTCGTGACCGCGTCCACGCCGCAGCCGAACGAATTGAGCTGGATCATATCCAGATCATCCCGCGTTTTGACATAGCTCGCAGCTGCGTACAGACGGGAATGGTACATCCACTGATCCAGTACGACAAGGGGCCGCTCGGGCGAGGCCAGATGGGATATACTGTCCTCGGAGAGAACCGCGAAGCCGTAGGAACTGATCATCTCCGGGATGCCGTGATTGATCTCCGGGTCGAGATGGTACGGACGCCCTGCGAGCACGATGCCGCGGACGTGATTTTCCTGCATATAGCGCAGCACCCGCTCACCCTCCGCCTGAATGTCTTTTCTGGTCTTTGCGAGCTCGTCCCATGCGTCCGATGCCGCGGCGATCACTTCCTTCTCCGGCAGTTCTTTAAACTCGCGCGTAAGGCCTTCCGTGATGGTTTTAAGATCAGTAAATGCCATAAACGGATGGCGGAAAACAACGCTCCCGTTCATGATTTCCTCTACGTTGTTCTTGATGTTCTCCGGATAGGAGCTGACGATCGGGCAGTTATAATGATTGTCCGATTCGCCAAATTCCTTCCTCTCGTAGAATAAAGACGGATAGAAGATGAAGTCGACGCCGTGCTGAATCAGCCACTGGATATGTCCGTGCGTGATTTTGGCGGGATAGCAGGCGGACTCGGACGGAATGGATTCAATTCCCATCTCGTAAATCTTATGTGTGGAAGGCGGCGACAGAACAACACGGTATCCGAGCTTTGTAAAGAACGTATACCAGAACGGATAGTTCTCGTACATGTTCAGAACGCGGGGGAGCCCAACCGTGCCGCGGGCGGCCTGCGCAGCAGGAAGCGGACGGTAACCGAAAATTCTGCGCATCTTATACTTGTAAAGGTTCGGGATGCCGTTATCGGTTTTTTCAAGGCCGAGGCCTCTTTCACAGCGGTTGCCGGAGATAAACTGCCTTCCGTCGCTGAAATGGTTGATGGTCAGTCTGCAGTTGTTATTGCAGCGGCCGCAGTTTGAGAGCGTTGTCTCGAACGTCAGATTTTCCATCTCTTCAAAAGAGAGCATGGAAGTCGGACGACTCTCGTCATAGCGCTCCCGTGCGATCAGGGCGGCGCCGAACGCGCCCATGATACCGGCAATGTCCGGCCGGATCACCTGGCCGTCCGCGATTTTCTCGAGCGCGCGCAGAACCGCGTCGTTGTAGAAAGTTCCGCCCTGAACGACAATATTTTTACCGAGTTCCTCCGCGGAGGAAACCTTCATAACCTTGAACAGTGCGTTTTTAATGACAGAGTACGCAAGACCGGCGGAAATATCGGAGACTTCTGCGCCTTCCTTCTGCGCCTGTTTGACTCTGGAATTCATAAAAACAGTGCAGCGTGTGCCAAGGTCTATAGGATGCTGCGCAAAAAGAGCGGCCTTCGCGAAATCCTGAACCGAGTAGTTCAGGGATTTCGCGAATGTCTCGATAAAGGATCCGCAGCCGGAAGAGCATGCTTCGTTCAGCGTGACGGAATCCACAGCGCCGTTCTTGATCCGGATACATTTCATATCCTGTCCGCCGATGTCGAGGATACAGTCGACCTGCGGATCAAAATAAGACGCGCCGTAATAGTGCGCGATCGTTTCCACCTCTCCGTGATCGAGCTTGAACGCGGATTTTAAAAGCGCTTCACCGTAACCGGTAGAGCAGCTGCCGGCGATCGAAGCGCCCTCGGGCATCTTTCGGGCAAGCTCCGTGATTCCGCGGATCGCTGTTTTGATCGGAGAACCGTTGTTGGAAGAATAGAAAGAGTACAGCAGCTCGCCGTTTTCGCCGACAAGCGCGAGCTTGGTTGTCGTCGAGCCCGCGTCGATGCCGAGGAACGTACGCCCTCTGTAATTTCTGATATTGCCGGTTTTAACCTTATGCTTCGCGTGCCTTGCACTGAATTCGTCATATTCTTGTCTGGTCGCGAAGAGCGGGTCCATTCGGTGGACTTCGAACTCCATCCTCATGGGTCTTGACGTCTTGCCGATCAATTCATCCAGAGAAAAGACAACGTCTTCATGCGCATTAAAAGCACTGCCCATCGCGGGAAACAGGTGAGAATTCTCAACATCAATGATATGCTCATCGTCGAGCTTCAGTTCCCGGATAAAAGCCGTCTTCAGCTCTGTCAGGAAATGGAGCGGTCCTCCAAGGAATGCAACGTGTCCGCGGATCGGTTTACCCTGCGCGAGTCCGGAAATTGTCTGGATGACAACAGCCTGGAAAATGGACGCGGCAAGGTCTTCTTTACGCGCGCCGTCGTTGATCAGGGGCTGAATGTCCGATTTTGCGAAAACGCCGCAGCGCGCGGCTATGGTATACAGCGACTGGTAATGTTTCGCGTACTCGTTCAGGCCTTTGGCGTCCGTCTGCAGAAGAGAAGCCATCTGGTCGATAAAAGAACCTGTGCCGCCAGCGCAGGTTCCGTTCATTCTCTGCTCGACGTTGCCGTTTTCAAAATAAATGATCTTGGCATCTTCGCCGCCAAGTTCAATCGCAACATCGGTTTTCGGAGCGATCTTCTTAACGGCAGCTGCCTCCGCGACAACTTCCTGCTCGAACGGGATGCCGAGATGATTCGCGAGCGAGAGGCCGCCGGAACCCGTGATCACGGGATGAACCTGTATATCTCCGAGCTTTTCCTTCGCTTCGACAAGCAATGTGTAAAGTGTCTTCCGGATTTCGGCGTGGTGGCGGCGGTATTCACCGAATGCCAGATTGTCCGACGGATCCATGACTGCGATTTTGACGGTTGTAGAACCGATATCAATGCCTAAAGTGTAGTCTTTCGAACGCAAAATTGATCTCCTGAAAGCACAAAGCCGCCGGCCGGAACCGGAGCTTTCTTATTTAATAGTGTAAACTGATCGAATCACTATCGGATTCTAAATCGCGCGCAATTTAAAGTCAACAAACCCACGTACCTCAAAAAATGAAAATTGTCTTAAATGTCACCGGGGGCGGGCCGGCGTTCGTTTACTTTTACGGGTGCGGATGCTATTCTAAAATCCGGTTGAACTAAAAAAGAAAGGAAAAACCACATGAGCTGGTTCGAAAAGAAATTTTCAAGATACGCGATCCGAAACCTGTCACTGGTTCTGATCCTGTGCTATGCATTCGGATATCTGATTCAGATGATCAATCCTTCTTTTATTCTGTATCTGACACTGAATCCTTACGCGATCCTGCACGGTCAGATCTGGAGGATTTTTACATGGCTGATCATTCCGCCGGAGCAGACAAACCTGATCTTCGTCCTGATCATGCTTCTGTTTTATTATTCTATCGGAACGTCGCTCGAGCGTACATGGGGGACCTGGCGTTATAATGTCTATATGTTCGCCGGATTTTTATGCACGATCGCCGGTGCGTTTCTGATGATGGGATACGCTTATCTCTTTCATGCGGGCATGATTGAAAGACTCGGCGCTGCCGCGTTCTTTGCGGGAGTCAGCCCGGCGTTCAGCACATACTATATTAACATGTCTATTTTTCTCGCGTACGCGGCGACTTTCCCGGACGCTGTCGTGCTATTGATGTTCATACTGCCGGTCAAGGTGAAATGGCTCGGGTTTGTCTATGCTGTACTGCTCGGTGCTGATTTTGTTCAGGCAGCGGCCGCAGGACAGTTCTATCTTTGCTTTGCCATGCTGGCATCGCTTCTGAATTTCCTGATCTTCTTCCTTCAGAGGAAGAATCCGGCTTTTCTGCACCCGCAGGAGGCAATGAGAAGGGCCCGTTTCCGGAAGGAAATGTCGTCCGGAAGGGATACGGCCGCAGGACCTTCGCAGTCTCCTTCTGCAGCCGCGCAGGCAGCGCGCAGTGAACGGAATGCGGGAGAAAACATGAGAAGAAAGATGGCCGCGAGACATCGCTGCGCCATCTGCGGAAGAACCGAGCTGGATGATCCGACACTGGAATTCCGCTACTGTTCCAAATGCGACGGGACCTATGAATTCTGTCAGGATCATCTGTTTACGCATGTTCACGCAAAGGGCGGAATGGGACCGGTGCCGTTGGCTTCCGTGACAGGCAGTCAGGAAACAGAGCATAAGGAATCCTCTGGACAGGATCCGGATATTGGAAAGTAGGGTGAGGTATGGACGAAATCAGCCGTGAAGAAAGTTTTGTCAGGATGCTGCAGGCATTGATCACAAGTGCGCAGAAGAACAGAGGCGTTGTGACGAGCAGACAGATCGAGAAAGCGTTCGATGGTATGCAGCTCTCCAAAGAGCAGCTCCTGCAGGTAAAGAACTATCTGAAAGACAATAAAATCGGCATTGACGAGCCGCTTGACGCGGATGAGAGGATGAGCCGGGAGGATCATGATTATCTTGCGGATTATCAGGAAACCGTGGCTTCCATCGAGCAGCCTTCGGACGGCGTATTCGACGCGATCAAGCTGAACGCGATGGCGGGGGACAAAGAGGCGCAGCAGGAGCTTGCCGAGCTGATGCTGCCCAAGGTTGTAGATATCGCGAAACTTTATGCCGGTCAGGGGGTTTATATGGAGGATCTGATCGGCGCCGGCAATATGGCGCTGGTACGCGGAACCAAGCTGCTCGGCCCTCTCGAAAAGCCGGAAGAAGTGGAGCCGGACCTTGCGCAGAGAATCATGAAAGCCATGGAAGATCTGATCGAACAGGAGCTGGAAGAACACGCGACCGCGGCGGATGCCGCCGAAAAATCCAATAAGGTGCTGGACAAAGCGAATGAGCTTTCGGCGGCGCTCGGAAGAAAAGTCACGGTTGGAGAGCTGGCAGCGGAAGGCGAGCTTTCGGAAGAAGAGATCATGGATGCCATCAGGATCACCGGTAACCATATTGACAGCATTGATTACAAATCGTAGGGTGGAAAGTCGAAAGTCTATGGAAACGCAGGGGAATGATTATAAGTACATCATGGAAGGCCTCACGGACATTGCGGTGGGTGCCAGATATACCTATGCCGAGCTGGAAGATAATCCGGAGCTGAGCTATAAATTCCGCTGCATTATCAAACGGTTTTTTGAGCAGGAAGTAGGACGGGAGACAAGCCTTGAGAGCCATCTGTATTATATGAAGCCGGAAGATGAAAGCTGCAGAATTTACACACAGATCAAGGCAAAGGTCCGCGTATACTGCCCTGTCACCAGCAAATCGTCCGGCAGAACAAAGACGATCTACAAGGAACAGACTCTGGCGGCGGATGAACTCTCTAAGATACCGCTTTCGGAAAAGAACCGCCGCGGCATGATCGTGCATGAACTGCAGCTCTCGAAGCTCGGTCTTATGACATTTGCCATGTAGCGGCATAGCTTTTTTAAATCCGCCGCACGATACGTCCGGTGGATTTTTTAATGCCGCCGGCATATAATGAATGCATGACCTGCAGCAGGCAGCGCGGTGAACCCGGACGCGCGCAAAAGCGTCCGCATATCTTACTTCAAATCGTGCCAACCGGCGGCATTTTCTGCAGCCGCGTCTTCATGTATCCTCGTTCTTGCAATCAAAAGAAGCGGATGCTATACTACAAAACAAGAACACATGTTCTGTTTTGCTCGTTTCGTAAAGAAAGGATTTATTATATTATGGCTATGAATCGGGAAGACCGCGAGAAGGCATTAAGCGCTGCCGTATCGCAGATCGAGAAGGAGTTTGGCAAGGGCGCGATCATGAAGCTCGGAGACCCTTCCAACAATATGAATGTGGAGACTACGCCGACCGGTTCGCTGTCTCTGGATATTGCCCTGGGACTGGGCGGAATCCCGAAGGGAAGAGTTGTCGAGATCTACGGACCGGAATCTTCCGGTAAGACAACATTGACCTTACATATGGTTGCGGAGGTGCAGAGGCGCGGCGGTATCGCGGGATTCATTGATGCGGAACACGCGCTGGATCCTGTCTATGCGCGCAATATCGGCGTTGACATTGACAATCTGTATATTTCCCAGCCGGATTCCGGTGAGCAGGGACTTGAGATCGCGGAGACAATGGTG
This sequence comes from Bacillota bacterium, assembly GCA_029224465.1. GTDB lineage: Bacteria > Bacillota > Clostridia > Lachnospirales > Lachnospiraceae > CAG-791. The sequence goes on from JAQXUQ010000008.1 coordinate 34,420, forward strand.
CGTTCCGGCGCGATCGACATTGTCGTTATCGACTCTGTTGCGGCTCTTGTGCCGAAGCAGGAAATTGACGGCGAGATGGGAGATTCCCATGTCGGTCTGCAGGCGAGACTGATGTCTCAGGCGCTGCGCAAGCTGACAGCGGTCATTTCCAAGACAAACTGCACGGTCGTATTCATCAACCAGCTGCGTGAGAAGGTAGGTGTCATGTTCGGCAGCCCGGAAACGACAACCGGCGGACGCGCACTCAAGTTTTATTCGTCCATCCGCATGGATGTGCGCAGAATCGAGGCGATTAAGCAGAACGGAGAGGTCATCGGCAACCGTACCAGAGTCAAGGTTGTGAAGAACAAGATCGCGCCGCCGTTCAAGGAAGCCGAATTCGATATCATGTTCGGAAGAGGGATTTCGTATTCCGGCGACGTACTGGATCTTGCAGCAGGCGCGGACATCGTCAACAAGAGCGGCGCTTGGTACAACTATAACGGCGACAGGATCGGACAGGGGCGCGAGAACGCGAAGAAGTACCTGGAAGATCATCCGCAGCTTCTGTATGAGATTGACAGAAAAGTGCGGGAGCACTACGGACTCGATCCGGATGGCGCGAGGACGCCTGCGCCGGAGGTTACTGCGGCAGAGGACACCGCACAGGAAGCCGCTGTCGTTCAGGAATGAGAGACCGGCGCGGCGGGACGCCGCTGCCGTGAGGTGGAAGAAACATGCTGATTACATCGATGACGAAGGCGGGCAGGACAAAGACCAGAATTACAATCGACGAAGATCTCACCATGGCCCTTTCGAATCGTGTAATCAGCATTTATGACTTTCACGAGAACAAGGAAATATCCGAAGAGATTCTCGAAAATCTGCTTGCGCAGCTGCGGCAGGATGCAGTCAGGAAGTGCGGCGACCTGCTTTCCCGTTCGGATTATTCCGAGAAAGGCCTTCGGGACAAGCTTCTGCAGGCCGGTTATCCGGGTGTTGTGGCGGATGAAACGGTCCTTCGGATGAAAGAAGCACATTACGTTGATGACCGGCGGATGGCGGAGAGCTATATCCGCTATCATGCAAAGGACAGGAGCCTCCTGCGCATCCGGATGGATCTGCAGAAAAGAGGAATCCGGGAAGATCTGATCCGGGAACTCATCGAAGAGGCCGGGAAAAACATGGGAGAGGAAATCCGGGAACTCGAGCAGGTGCAGATCCGCGTTTACATGAGGAAGAAACATTTTGATCCCGAAACTGCCGATCCGGCCGCCAGACAGAAAATGACCGCATTTCTGCTGCGCAAAGGCTACACGCAGGAAGCGGTCAGAAGAGCATTCCGCGGTTGACATCCGCGCCGATTATGTTTAATATTTATTTGTTGTAAAACGTCAATCAGAATGCGGGATAGCAAGCTTTTCTTTCGTCTGGAAAAGATTTCGCATTCGCATTGTGCGATACAATATAACTGAATAAGGAGGTGCTCCTGTCATGCTGGTTACGATCATTGCGGTGATTGTTACCCTTGCGATTGCGGTTCCCCTCAGTGTATTTCTCACGAACAGCCGGCGGAATGATGCCGACCGAAAGAAAGTGCAGAGTGCCGGGGATGAAGCGAGAGCAATTATTGACAAGGCCATTTCCGATGCTGAGAACAAGAAGCGGGAAGCTCTTCTGGAGGCTAAAGAGGAGAATCTCAAGGCCAGAAATGATCTGGAGAAGGAGATTCGGGACAGAAGGGCAGAGGTTTCACGCAACGAGAGAAGACTTCAGCAGAAGGAAGAGGCGCTCGACAAGAAGTCGGACGGACTGGAACGGAAGGAACAGTCCTTGTCATCAAGGGAAGATTCACTGCGCAAGAAGCAGGAAGAAGTTACGAAGCTCGGTGAACAGCGTACACAGGAACTCGAACGAATTTCAGGCCTGACTACTGAACAGGCAAAAGAATACCTTTTAAAACTTGTTGAAGAGGATGTGAAACACGATTCCGCTGTCATGATCAAGGAAGCGGAAGCGCAGGCAAAGGAAGAGGCGGACAAAAAGGCGAAGGAATATGTCGTCAGCGCAATTCAGAGGTGTGCCGCGGACCATGTCGCGGAAGCTACCATTTCGGTTGTGCAGCTGCCGAATGATGAGATGAAGGGCAGAATCATCGGCCGCGAGGGACGGAATATCCGTACGCTCGAGACGATGACCGGCGTGGATCTGATTATTGATGACACACCGGAAGCCGTCGTTATCTCGGGCTTTGATCCGATCCGCCGTGAAGTGGCGCGTATCGCTCTGGAACGTCTGATCGTCGATGGCCGGATTCACCCTGCCAGAATCGAAGAGATGGTCGAGAAGGCCAAGAAGGAAGTCGAAGCCACAATTAAGGAAGAGGGTGAAGCCGCGACGCTGGAAGTCGGTGTCCATGGCATTCATCCGGAGCTGGTAAGACTCCTTGGAAAAATGCGTTTCCGTACGAGCTACGGACAGAACGCGCTCAAACATTCGATTGAGGTTGCGCAGCTCTCCGGACTTCTTGCCGGCGAGCTGGGACTGGATGTACGCATGGCGAAGCGCGCGGGTCTTCTGCATGATATCGGAAAGGCAGTCGATCATGAGATGGAAGGCTCCCATGTACAGCTTGGCGCGGAACTGTGCCGCAAGTACAAGGAATCGCCGATTGTGATCAACGCGGTTGAATCCCATCACGGAGATGCCGATCCGACCAGTCTTATCGCGTGCATTGTGCAGGCCGCGGACACGATTTCCGCAGCTCGTCCCGGTGCCAGAAGAGAAACGCTTGAGACTTATACAACAAGGCTCAAACAGCTTGAAGAAATCACCAACAGTTTTAAAGGGGTCAGCAATTCTTACGCTATTCAGGCGGGCAGAGAAGTTCGCGTAATGGTAGTTCCTGAAAAGATCAGCGATACCGATATGGTACTGCTTGCCCATGATATCTCCAAGAAGATTGAAGACGAGATGGAGTATCCGGGCCAGATCAAGGTCAATGTAATCCGTGAATCAAGAGTGACGGATTACGCGAAGTAACTTGTTTGCTGTAAGCTGTAAAGGCGGAAACGCGGTGCGCTTCCGCCTTTTAACATATCCTGATATTTTTTACGCACGAAGGAGCGGAAGATATGGCAAACGGTAAATATGAGAGAATCGGCCGCGAACTTGTAAAACACGGTTCCATCATTGATATCTATTCGGACAGGATGTCTCTGCCGGACGGGCGCGAAGAAAACTGGGATTTTATTGATCACCTCGGCGCTGCCGCAGTTGTGGCAGTCCGTGATGATGGCTGTATTCTGATGGTTCGCCAGTTCAGGACAACGGTTTCGGATTATACACTGGAACTGCCTGCAGGCAAACGGGACAGAAAAGGAGAAGCGTCCTCGGAAATCGCGGCGCGTGAGCTTTCCGAGGAGACAGGTTATACAGCGGATAAGCTCGAGCTGCTGGTCGGTTTTTATACAACAATTGCTTTCTGCAGCGAACAGATTGATGTCTACCTTGCCACCGGACTGCATAAGGGAGAGCAGCATCTGGACAGCGATGAATTCTTAAGCGTGGAAGCTTATACGCCGGAGGAACTGGAACAGATGATCTACAGCGGTAAAATCATTGACGCCAAGACAACAGCGGGTATCCTTGCATACCTTCGGAGGAAATAAGCCATGTCATTCACATTTGTACAGGCGCTGCCGACGCCGGCGGAAATCCGGGAGGCATACCCGCTTCCGGCCGCTTTCGCAAAACTCAAGGAGAAGCGGGATCAGGAGATCAAGGACGTCCTGGCGGGAAAAGACCCCAGATTCCTGATGATTATCGGGCCCTGTTCGGCAGACAATGAAAGCGCGGTGTGCGAATATGTCTCCCGCCTTGCGAGAGTCAACGACCGGGTCTTAGAGAAGCTGCTTCTGATTCCCAGAATTTACACAAACAAACCGAGAACAACCGGCGAAGGATATAAAGGAATTACTTCCCAGCCGGATCCGCAGGGGCGAACGGATTTCAAGGCGGGCCTCATTGCCATGCGCAAGATGCAGATTCACGCAATTGAAGTGTCCGGACTGACCGCTGCTGATGAAATGCTGTATCCGGATAACTGGGGATACGTGCAGGACATCCTGAGCTATGTCGCGATCGGGGCGCGCAGCGTTGAGGATCAGCAGCACCGGCTTGCTACGAGCGGCTTTGATGTAGCCAGCGGCATGAAAAATCCGACGAGCGGAGATTTCAATGTGATGCTGAATTCTGTTTTCGCGGCACAGCACCCGCACGAGTTCACCTATAGAGGATACGAGGTGCGTACGGACGGCAACCCGTATGCCCACTGCGTGCTGCGCGGCGCCGTCAATAAACGCGGCAATAATACGCCGAACTATCACTACGAAGACATTGTGCGGCTGATCGATCTGTATGAGAAACGGGATCTGAAAAACCCCGCCTGCGTCATCGATACAAACCACAGCAATTCCAACAAGCAGTTCCGTGAGCAGATCCGTATCTCCAAGGAAGTGCTGCAGAACAGAAAATCCAACCCGGCGATCCGGGAAATGGTCAAAGGCCTGATGATTGAAAGTTATCTGGAGGAGGGCTGCCAGAAGATCGGAGAAGGCATTTACGGCAAGTCAATTACCGACCCGTGCCTTGGCTGGGAAGACACTGAAAAGCTGATCCTGGAGATCGCGGAAATGGTGTGAGTCTGATTGCCGCCATCATGAATCGGGGGTATAATTTATTTGTGTTTGCAGCCACAAGGGGGTAAAGCTCTATGAAAAACATTCTGTTCGTAGCTTCGGAAGGCGTTCCTTTCATCAAGACAGGCGGACTTGCAGATGTCGTAGGTTCTCTGCCGAAGGAAATTGACAAGAATTATTATGATGTCAGGGTATTCCTTCCCAAGTATTCCTGCATGCGGCAGGAGATGAAAGACCGCATGGAATACATTACCAGCTTCTACATGGACTTCGACTGGAAGAGCATGTATGTCGGCATCCTGAAAGCGGAAGCGAATGGCGTTATCTATTACTTCATCGATAATGAAGAGCTTTTCAATACCTACAAACCGTACACGGATGACGCGCTTTTTGAAATCAAGCGTTTCTCCTTCTTCTCGAAGGCGGTTCTTTCCGCTCTGCCGACGATCGGTTTCCGCCCGGATCTGATTCACTGCCATGACTGGCAGACAGGACTTGTTCCGGTTTATCTGAAGGAACGTTTTCAGGAGAATGAGTTCTACCGCGGCATCAAGACGGTGATGACAATTCATAACCTTCGTTTCCAGGGCAAATGGAATGTCCGGGATGTCGAGAATATCACCGGCTTATCCGGGTATTATTTCACACCGGATAAGCTGGAGGCATACAAGGATGCGAATCTGTTAAAGGGCGGCATTGTGTACGCCGACGCGATTACGACGGTCAGCCCGACCTATGCGGAAGAAATCAAGACGCCGTATTACGGGGAGGGTCTCGACGGTATTCTGAACGCGAGAGCGCATGATCTCCGCGGAATCTTAAACGGCATTGACTATGACGAGTTCAATCCGGAAACCGATAAACGCATACCGCACCCGTATAACGCTTCCAATTTCCGCAAAGAGAAGATCCGGAACAAAATGGAACTGCAGAAGGAACTGGGGCTGCGGCAGGATGAGAAGTGCTTCATGATCGGCATTGTCTCCCGGCTGACGGATCAGAAGGGCTTTGATCTGATTGCCTATGTGATGGAAGAGATGCTGTCTCTCGATGCCATTCAGGTCGTTGTCCTGGGAACGGGAGAGGAACGCTACGAAAATATGTTCCGGTATTTCGATGAAAAGTATTCGGACAAGCTCGCTGCAAACATTTATTATTCGGAAGATATGTCGCACAAGATTTATGCGGCAAGCGATGCTTTTCTGATGCCGTCTTTGTTTGAGCCCTGCGGACTCAGCCAGCTGATGGCTCTGCGCTATGGTACGGTTCCGATCGTCCGTGAAACCGGCGGCCTCAAGGATACCGTTTCTCCTTACAATGAGTTTGAACAGACCGGTACCGGATTTACGTTCAGCAACTATAACGCGCATGAGATGATGCATGCCGTGCGCTATGCGGAGCGGATTTTCTACGACAAGAAGAGAGACTGGAATCATATCGTCGACAGAGATATGGCGGCAGATTTTTCGTGGAAGGTATCGGCGGGCAAGTATCAGCTGATGTATGACTGGCTGATCGGATAAGCCTCACAGGAGTTTTATGACAGACAATTCCAGACGGACTTCGGACGGAGTGCTGGTACAGGCCGGGATTCTCGCGGCAGCAAGTATGATCGTGAGAATCGTCGGCCTTTTATACCGGGCTCCGTTAACCGCCATTATCGGCGATGAAGGCAATGGCTATTACGGCACTGCCTATAACATCTATACCATCATTCTGATGGTTTCTTCTTATAGTATTCCATCCGCTATTTCCAAACTGATCGCGCAGAAAAGGGCAGTCGGAGAATACAAAAACGCGCACAGAGTCTTCCTCTGCGCGGTTCTGTACGGTCTTGGCGTCGGGATCCTCGGAAGCGCACTGTTATACTTCGGCGCCGGAGCGCTTGTTCCCGCGGTCGCGGTGCCGGTTCTTCGCGTCTTTGCGCCGACCATCATATTCTTCGGAATTCTGGCAGCTCTTCGCGGCTATTTTCAAGGACATGGATCGATGGTGCAGACATCGGTATCCCAGATCCTTGAACAGCTCGCGAATGCGGTCGTTTCGATCGGTGCAGCCGCGGTTTTAATCAGGATCGCCGCTGCAAACGGAGCGGATACAACGAAGAAGGCACAGATGGGCGCGTCGGGCAGCGCTCTCGGGACCGGCGCGGGTGTACTGGCCGCGCTCGTTTTCATGGCAGTCTGCTACCTGAAAGGCCGCGGTAAGATCAGAAGATCGCTGCAGGAAGATCAGACGGGCAGGTTAGATACGTACGGCCATATCCTGAAAGAAACGGTTCTTGTCATTACGCCGTTTATGCTCAGCGGCTTTATTCTGAATCTTACAACATCGCTGAATCAGACGATCTATTATAAAATCATGATCAATCTGCGCGGCATGGACGAAACGCTTGCGACGACGCTGTACGGGATTTTCTCGAACAAGGCGGTCGTAATTTCCAATATCCCGATCTCAATCGCAACGGCAGTGTCCTCGGCGATTATTCCCGGCATTTCGGCTTCGTTTGCAAAAGGAGATCTCGAGGATACGAAACGGCGCGTCACGAACGCAACAAGAATTACCGCGATGATTGCGATTCCCTCGTTCGCGGGTCTGCTGACGCTCGCAAGACCTGTGACGATGCTGATGTTTCCGCAGATGGAGTCTCTGCCGATGGCATCGCGGCTTCTGTCGCTCCTTTCTGTCACGGTCGTGTTTTATTCGATTTCGACGATTACAAACGCGGCGCTGCAGTCGATCGGCAAGATGAGCATGCCTCTGGTTTCGGCGGGGATCGCGCTGATCGTGCAGACAGCAGCGCTGTGTCTGATTCTTGTGACAACAAACACGGATATTTATGCCCTTGTAATCGTGAGCGTGCTGTATTCCTTCATGATTTTTATCGTGAATGAGCTGTTTTTGAAGAAATATCTCGGAATCCGGCGGGATCTGAAGTTGCTGTTCATCCGTCCGCTTTTATGTGCGGCGGTGATGGGAGCCGCGGCATGGATTGTCTATCATGCGGTTTGTCTCCTTGTTTCGGCAGCCGGACTGCACCGCGCGTATTTCGTGAATCTGACAGGCACTGCGGCAGGACTTCTTACCGCCGTAATTGTTTATTTCTTCCTGCTCATAAAGAGCCGTACTATGACGGAAGAGAATCTGCGGAGCCTTCCGAAAGGAGAGAAGATCGTCCGGTTTCTCCGGAAATTCAAATGGCTTTGAGAAAAATCAAAGAGTCCCGGTAAAAATTACCCGGCTCTGAAGGGAAAGGACTGCGCCTTATTCTATCAGGCGCAGTCCTTTGATATCTGCCTTCGCGGTCAGAGAATAATTGCTGTGGTAAATGACAAAGCCCGGTCTTGCGCCGGAAGGCTTTTTAACGCCTTTGCGTTCGAGGTAGTCAATCTCCACGCGGCCGGCTTCTCTTCCCTGAGAGTAGTAGGCGGCAAGCGAAGCGGCCTCCTCAAAAGCTCTGTCAGGGATCTGTTCGAACGGCTTTCCGCCGGTGCATAAAATCACGTGAGAGCCGGGAACATCGTTCGCGTGAAACCAGATGTCCGTGGGCTTTGCGAAATGGAAAGTCAGCTCATCGTTCTGGGTGTTGTTTTTCCCGACATACAGGTCATAACCGTCAGACGAGACATAGTGCAAGGGCCTTCCTTTCTGCACTCTGGAACTTCCTTTTCCGGAGCCCTTCTGCGGCTTCGCGTGGATAAAACCGGATTCTTCCAGTTCCCTGCGGATTTGCGCCAGATCCCCTTCCGTTGTTGACAGGTCCAGCGAAGTGCGGATGCTCCGGAGCTGACTGATTTCGGATTTTACCTGTTCTGTCAGCTGCGTGAGCGCCTCGGCGGTACGCTTCTGCTTCATATATTTGTCAAAATAGCGCTGCGCGTTCTGCTGCGGCGTTCTGGCAGGATCAAGAGGAACCTTTACCGTCTCTCCGGTATAATAATTCTCAAGCTGCGCGCTTTCCGCACCTTCCGGAATATTGTATCCGTAGGTGTTTAACAGCTCGCCGTACAGACGGTACTTTTCTCTTTTCTGTGTATCTTTGAGCTGTTTGCTCTGCAGGTCGTATTTGTGCACATCTCTTTCCAGAATGGTCTGCACAATCCGGCGGAGGTCCTGCGACTTCTGCCGGATTCTGGTGACGGCATTCTTTTCCTGATAGTAGTTTTCGATCAGAGCGGAGATGGAATCGTAAGTTCCGGATGGAAGATCCCGGTACATCGTAAGCGGAACCGCGCTGTATTCGACCGGCTCTCCCTGCGATAACGTGCCCGCCGCACCGAGATGGTAATACACCGTCGGCGTAAAATCTCCGTTCCGCACATAACCGAGCATCGTTTCAAAGGTGTTGTAGAAGAGCTCCTGCTCGTCCTCTGAGAGCTCCGATACGCTGCGGTCCTGACCAAGCCTTGCCCTGAAAACAGTCTCTTCGGCAATGATATTCGAAAAACCGGTAAAACTGCGGACCAGAAATGCCGCAGCCGGCACATGCTCTCCCTGTAATGCTGCAATGAAATTTTCCTTTGTCTCCGTAAGGGGATTCCTTTTTCCCTGCGTTTCCGGAATAAAGTATTCCCGGCCCGGTAGAACTTCCCGCACGGAACTGACCATCGCGGAGACATGTTTGATACTGTCCACAATGTGCGTATGCTCCTTGTCATCCAGAAGAATGATGTTGGAGTGCTTGCCCATGAGCTCGATGACGAGGACATGACGGCACAGATCCCCCATTTCATTCATATGTTCGATTTCAAACCGGATGCTGCGCTCGAGCCCGGGCTGCGTAACGGAAACGATTTTCCCGTTCTGCAGATATTTGCGCAAAAGCATGCAGAATGCAGGTGCGCTGGCAGGCGCCTGCCTGTTCGCATCTGTCAGATAGCAGAGCGGAAGAGACGGGTCCGCGCTAAGGCAAAGGCGTACCTGACCACCGCCTTTTTCCATCATAGGTTTTAATGTAAGAAGCAGTTCATCACTTTCCGGCATGATGACGCGGAAAATTCGCGCGCCGGTGAGTCGGTCAGAAAGTTCGTTTGCAAGAGCCGCTGTTGTAAATCCGTCAAATGCCATAATTGCCTCCGGGAAGATTCTGCGTCCTCTTAGGATACAGCAAAAACAGCCTTGATACAACATACCCGCAAAGCTATAATGATTCTGTATGTGTGGAAACGGACAGAAAGGGGGCCTGTTTTGGCGAAAAGCATGACGGGATACGGCCGGAGCGAGCTTGGAGAAAATGGCCGTAAATTCACGGCGGAAATCAAATCGGTAAATAACCGGTATCTGGACATTAATATCCGCATGCCGCGACAGTTCAATCCTTTCGAGGCGCAGCTGCGGACATTGCTCAAGGGCTATATTACGCGCGGAAAGGTGGATGTCTTCATTACGTTTGAAGACCTTTCGGGAGAATCCGTCTGTGTGACTTATAACCGCGCGCTCGCGGGGCAGTATCTGGAGAGGCTTTCGGAGCTTGCGCAGGATTATCATCTGCAGAACAACATGACGGCAGACAGGCTTTCAAATTATCCCGGTGTTTTCACGGAGCAGGAAGTGGAGCCGGATGAATCGCAGCTTTATGAGCCGCTGCAGCGCTGCCTTCTTGATGCCGCACAGCAGTTTCTGGAGGCCAGGGTCAAGGAGGGCAGATTCATTGAAGGCGACCTTTTGAAGAAGCTGGACGATATTCAAAAGCTTGTTGACTTTATTGCCGACAGGGCGCCTTCGATTGTGGAAGCGTATCAGAAAAGGCTCAAGGAGAAGATGACCGAGCTTTTGTCGGACGCGAATATTGATGAGACAAGAATCCTGCAGGAAACCGCGCTGTATTCTGACAAGGTCTGTGTTGACGAAGAACTGGTACGGCTGAGGAGCCACCTTAAGGCAACGAGGGACGCACTCTCTTCCGAAGAAAGCGTGGGAAGAAAACTCGATTTCCTCGCGCAGGAAATGAACCGGGAAGCGAATACAATTCTTTCGAAGACCGATGACGCACAGTCCGCGGCTGCGGCAATTGAACTCAAGACAGAGATCGAAAAAGTCCGGGAACAGATTCAGAACCTGGAATAATCATGATGGAAGCAATGACAGGAAGGAGAGCTGCAAACGAATGGAGAACTGGACGAACAGAGGAAGCCTGACGGTGATTTCCGGCTTTTCCGGAGCCGGAAAGGGAACAATCATGAAGGAACTGCTGAAGGCGCATCCGGAGTATGTTTTGTCCGTATCCGTTACGACAAGAAAACCGCGCGATGGTGAAGAGGAAGGCAAAAGCTACTTCTTCATTTCCAAAGAGGAATTCGCCCGCATGGTCAGAGAAGACGAGCTTTTAGAGCATGCGGATTACGCCTCGTGCAGTTATGGTACTCCCCGCGCTTTTGTCGAGAAGAAGATTGCGGAAGGAGCGGACGTGATTCTGGAAATTGAATCGCAGGGTGCGGCCATCGTCAAGTCCAAATGCCCCTCGGCGATCATGATTTTCGTCATGACACCGTCGGCACAGATGCTGAAGGAACGACTGATCGGCCGGGGAACCGAGACCATGGACAAGGTCAGAGAGCGGCTTCTGCAGGCGCAGACCGAGTGCGGCAGAATCGGTCAGTATGATACGGTTATCATCAACGAGGCGGGGAAGGCAGAGGAAGCAGCCGAACGCGTGCATGAAGCGATTCAGGCGCAGAAAAGATCACCGGAACGGATCCGCGATTTTGTTGAAAAGTTCGGAGAAGATCTGCAGGTAATCAATGCTTCGCAGGAAACATTCTGAATTCTTCCTTTTGTACCGATCCGGTTTTATGGTACAATAACTCTTCGCAATATACAGGACAACGAAAAGTGCGCCGGCACTTGAAAGGAAAGGTGTTATATGATTCATCCTTCTTATGTAGATCTTATGAATGTGGTTAATAAAGGCGTTGAAGAAGGCGAAACGCCGGTCATCAACAGCCGCTACTCCATCGTCATGGCGACAGCCAAGAGAGCGAGACAGATCGTGGACGGCGATGAGCCGATGGTAGATGACGCCGAAGGGAAAAAGCCGCTCTCGATCGCGATTGAAGAGCTTGAAAAGGAAAAGCTGCAGATCATTCCGACCGATGAGATCGAGCTTGAAAAGGCAGAAGACGCAGCGCTTGCCAAGGCAAGAGCGCTGGAAGAGAATTTTGCGGACGATATGCTCGAGGAGTCCGCAGACGAAGACACGGATTACGAGATCGGAGATTCGGATTCCGAAGAAACGGACGACAACGAATAGTATATGAAGGTAGTTTTTATCTCTCTTGGCTGCGACAAGAATACCGTGGATACGCAGCAGATGGCAGGCTTGCTCCAGGACAGCGCGGCGCAGTATACCTTTACAGATGATGAAGAGGAAGCCGATATCGCGGTTGTCAATACCTGCGCGTTTATCAATTCCGCGAAGGAGGAGAGCATCGGACAGATTCTTTCTCTTGCGGAGCGCAGGAAGAACGGGCAGCTGAAAGCTCTGATTGTGACAGGGTGTCTTGCGCAGCGATATCAAGAAGAAATCGGGAAAGATATTCCGGAGGTGGACGCCGTCCTCGGAACGACGGCCGAAGATCAGCTGGGCGTTGTCCTTGATGAGATTCTGCATGGAAAGAGCGCACCGAAGGTTCTGACCGCGGACCTGGATAAAGTCCCGGCAAAACAAAGCGCGCCGGTCCTTTCCCTCGAAAGCCCGGTCGGGTATCTGAAAATTGCGGAAGGCTGCAATAAATGCTGCAGCTACTGCGTCATCCCCTCGCTCCGCGGCCATTACAGAAGTGTTCCGATCGAACAGGTGCTCGAAGACGCGAAAACCCTGCTGGCCGGCGGCGTCCGCGAGCTGATTCTTGTCGCGCAGGAGACGACGCTGTACGGCGTGGACCTGTACGGGAAGAAGATGCTGCCGGAGCTGCTTCGAAGGCTCTGTCTTCTTGGCGGCGTCCGATGGATCAGGATTCTGTACTGCTATCCGGAAGAAATTACGAAAGAGCTGGTAGAAGTCGTCCGGAGCGAGCCCAAGATCGTTCCTTACTTTGACATGCCGATCCAGCACGCATCGGACAGAATTCTGAAGGCGATGGGAAGAAGGACGAACCGGAAGGAGCTCGAAGAGATCATCGGATACATCAGGGAGCAGATTCCGGATGTCTGCCTCCGGACGACGCTGATCACGGGCTTTCCCGGAGAGACGGAAGAAGATCACAGGGAACTGCTTTCGTTCGTCCGCAGAATGAAATTTGACAGGCTCGGTGTTTTCACTTATTCAAAGGAAGAAGGGACGCCGGCTGCGGCGATGAAGAACCAGGTGCATCCTTCCACAAAAAAGAGAAGACAGAAGGAGCTGATGCTTCTGCAGCAACAAATCGCGTTTGAAGCCGCGGAAAAGATGAAGGACAAAGTTCTGGATGTCATCATCGAAGGTAAAATCGCGGATGAAGATGTCTATGTCGGACGGACATATAAAGATATTCCGGGTGTGGACAGCAATATTTTCGTGGAAACAAAACGTGAACTGATGACCGGCGATTTTATCAAAGCCAGGGTCACCGGCGCGGACGGCTATGATCTGATAGGAGAAATATATTATGAATCTGCCCAATAAGCTGACAATGTTCCGGATCATCCTGATTCCGTTCTTTGTAGTCTTTCTGCTTGCGCAGCCTGTGGGCGCCGCAAGCCGCTGGATCGCGCTTGTGATTTTCATTGTCGCAAGCCTGACGGACCTTCTGGACGGCAAGATTGCCAGAAAGTACCATCTCGTTACCAATTTCGGCAAATTCATGGATCCGCTTGCGGACAAGCTTCTTGTATGCTCCGCGATGATCTGCCTGATTCAGCTCGGACAGATTCCGGCCTGGATTGTCTGCATTATTATCGCGAGGGAGTTTGCCATCTCCGGATACCGCCTCATCGCCGCAGAAAAGGGCTCTGTCATTGCCGCGAATTATTGGGGAAAGTTCAAGACAACCTTCCAGATGATTATGGTCATTCTGATGATCGCGGATATTCCGCAGCTGCGGATATTGACTTCGGTCATCATGTGGATCGCTCTTGCGCTTACCGTAATTTCGCTCGTTGTTTATGTTGTGCAGAATAAAGACATTCTGAAGGATACAAACGAATGAAAAAGGACAGAGCTGCACTGGCGGTTCATCAATTGAAAGCGCAGGGACTGACACTGGCAACCTGCGAGTCGTTGACCGGCGGAATGCTCGGAGAAGCAGTTACCGCGGTCCCGGGCGCGTCCGCTGTTTACCGTGGAGGCTTCATCACTTATACAAATGAGATGAAGCACGAACTGGCGGCGGTGCCGGAAGAAGTACTTGCAGAGAAAGGTGCTGTCAGTAAGAAGTGTGCGGCTGCCATGGCGGAAGGAACAGCCGCCGCGGCGCACGCGGACATCGCGGTTTCCACAACAGGAAACGCGGGACCCGAGCCGTCAGAAGGCAAGCCGGTCGGCCTTGTCTATATCGGCATCCGCGCGTTCGGAAATACGCGTGTCAGAAAATGCAGCTTTGAAGGAAGCCGCGCGTCTATACGGAAACAGACTGTCGAAACGGCTCTGAAAATGCTGTGCAGGGAACTCAAGAGGAATTGTTTTGAAAAAATTAATTGATCAGATTCTGAAATTCGGGATTGTCGGCGTAATCGCTTTCTTTGTGGACTTCGGTGTTTATACTGCCTGCAACTTCGCCGGCGTGCCGTACCTGCTGTCCGGCTTTCTCGGCTTCACTATTTCTGTTGTCGTAAACTATCTTCTGAGCATGAAGTATGTTTTCGTCCGACGGGATGACCTCTCGAGGACGAAAGAGTTTACGATTTTCGTGATCCTCAGCGCGTTTGGCCTTCTGATCAACGAACTTGTGCTGTACATCTGCCTCGGGCTCATTTATCCGCACTGGGCGTGGCTGCGGCAGACCTTTGGCGTACATACAGTCGAGACACTGGCAAAGCTCGGCGCAACCGGCATTGTCATGATCTACAATTTCATTTCCCGAAAGGTTTTTCTGGAAAAACATGAATGACATTCTGTATTTTGTAATTCCTTGTTATAACGAAGAGGAAGTTCTGCCGGAGACGGCAAGGCGGCTGCGGGAAAAGATGCACGCGCTCATAAAATCCGGCAGGATCTCCGATCGGAGCAGAGTCGTTTTTGTCAATGACGGTTCCAGAGATAAAACATGGGATATTATCTGTTCTCTGCATGCGGAGGACCCTTTGTTTTCCGGCATCAATGAGAGCAGGAACCGGGGCCACCAGAACGCTCTGCTGGCAGGACTCATGACAGTCCGCAGTTACTGTGACATGGCGATTTCGATGGACGCGGATCTGCAGGACGATATCAATGCCTGTGACGAAATGATCGAAAAGTATGATCAGGGGTGTGATATTGTATACGGCGTCCGGAACGCGAGAGATACCGATTCGTTTTTCAAACGGACGACAGCGCTTGGCTTTTACAGGCTGATGGACCAGATGGGCGCGAACACGGTATACAATCACGCGGACTACCGGCTGATGAGCAGAAGAGCACTGGAAGGACTGTCCGAATTTGGCGAGGTCAATCTGTTTCTTCGCGGCATTGTGCCGATGATCGGTTATCCGAGCGCGGTTGTATATTATGAAAGAGCGGAGCGGTTTGCAGGTGAGAGCAAATATCCGCTCAAAAAGATGATTTCCTTCGCGGTGGAAGGCATAACGTCACTGTCGACGAAACCGATCCAGATGATTACGAATCTGGGAATTATTATTTTCCTTGTCAGTATCGGAATTCTGATTTATTCCCTGATCCGGCACGCGATCGGCGCGACTGTTGTCGGCTGGACTTTCCTTGCCGTATCGGTCTGGGCGATCGGAGGCCTGATTCTGCTCGCTCTTGGTGTCATCGGAGAGTATATCGGGAAGATTTACCTGGAGACAAAGAAAAGGCCCCGCTATATCATCGAGCAGTTTCTTGACGCGGAGCACGGCTTTACCACAAGAGATCTGACTTTGCGGAAAAACATGGAAGAAGAGAATCAATAAATAGAATTACGGCTGTGAAACGAAGAGATCGCTTCACAGCTTTTTTAAATAACGGGAGCTGGTCATGGGGAAATGCATCATCATGTGCGCCGGAGAGTTTGAACCGCTGCAGATCGAGCGAGACGAGGATGATTTTGTGATCGCCGCGGATAACGGACTTTCGTATCTTCTGGAGCTGGGAATTCTGCCGGATTATGTCATCGGGGATTATGATTCGCTGTCGCCGGAAGGGCAGCGTACACTACGGGAACTCGAAGAGTCGCAGCCTGAACGCGTAGCGCACCTGCCGGTGGAAAAAGACGATACGGATACGATGGCAGCAGTACGTGAAGGGCTCTCCAGAGGGTATGATACTTTCTATCTGTATGCCGCGCTCGGCGGACGGCTTGATCATACGCTGGCCAATATTCAGACGCTCGCCTTCATCCGCTCGAACGGCGCGAAGGGGTATATCATGTCCGCGGACAGTATGATGTTCGTTCTTATGAATGAAACGAGAGAGTTTGCACAAGGCTTTCGCGGCGGGTTTTCACTGTTCAGCCTGAGTGATTGCTGCCGCGGCGTAACCATCCGCGGAATGAAGTATGAACTTGAAGACGCGGAGATTACGAACACATTTCCGATCGGTGTGTCCAACTATGTTCCGGGAGACCGGAAAGCCAGTGTGATGATCCGCGAAGGTATGGCGCTGGCTTATGTCAGCTGGAGATAAAACCGGTACTGTGAAAAAGACGGTCTGCGGCTGTAAATTATGCCTTTGACGGCGCGTAATGATCCACCGATACGATAACTCTTGCGCCCGGCGCGGCTTCATGAAAACGGTCTTTGAGGTATGCGGTTACTTCCTGATCGGAGAGCCGGAAACCGTACGGAACCGCGACGTCAAAGAGAATCCGGAAATGCGGTTTTTCATGGACCGCCCGGAAATCATGATAATGAACGTCCGGCCCCAGTTCTTTCAGGAACGATTCCAGATCTTCCCTGAGTTTCTGCGTTAAAACATCGCTGGTATCCACCGGATCGACATGGATTACAGTTTCGATGCCATATTCACCGGACAGGCGCTGCTCGATGCGGTCGGCGAGTTCGTGCGCGTCTTCGAGTGTCATTGTGTATGGCACTTCCAGATGCAGAGACATCATCCGGCGTCCGGGGCCATAGTCATGGATCATCAGATCGTGCATGCCGAGAACATTTTTATTGTTCATTACGGATGCGGTTATGTTATTGACAAGATCCTTGTCAGGTTCCTGCCCAAGCAGCGGATTTACCGTTTCGATAATGGAGCCGAAGCCGGAAATCATAATGAAAACCGCAACGCCAAGACCCAGCCACGCATCTATTCTTATATGAAAGAAATACCCTGCAAGCTGTCCCAGCAGAACGAGAGAGGTCGTAATCGTGTCATTCCTTGAATCGAGCGCTGTGGATTCAAGCGCGACACTCTGCAGATCCCTCGCGAACCTTCTGTTGTAGCGGAACATATACAGTTTAACCGCAATGGACAGAATGAGGATCAAGGCTGTGACAGAAGTGAAAGAAGTATCCTGCGGATGCAGAATTTTGCCTAGTGATTCCCGCGCGAGCGAAAAGCCCATGATGCAGATCAGCGTTGAAACCAGCATGCCGGTAATGTATTCGATCCTTCCGTGTCCGAACGGATGATCTGCGTCCGCTTTGTGCCCGGCCAGCCGGAAACCGATCATCGTGATGATGCTGGATCCCGCGTCGGAGAGGTTGTTGAACGCGTCGGCAACAATCGCGATTGATTTTGACAGAATGCCTGCGATGAGTTTGGCCGCAAACAACAGCAGATTAAAGAAGATTCCGACCGTGCCCGAAAGAACGCCGGCGGCAGTACGAACGGCGACGTTGTTCTCCGGGTAGTCCGGTATGAATTTTTTCACAAGAAAGTCCATCATGCCATCAGTCTAGTCATGGAGACGCGGGATAGTCAAGCGTAACCGGAAAGACAGATGTTCCGCCTAATATTTTCTGTAACATCCGTCTTTTGTGTGATATGATGCAGAAGTATTCCGGAAAAGCAAAAACAGCAGAAAGGAACAGCCTATGCAGAAAATTGGAGAAGAGTGCGGCGTATTCGGAATCTGGTCTCCGGTAAAACAAAATCTCGCGTTCACCGCTTACTACGCGTTGTTTGCTCTGCAGCACAGAGGGCAGGAAGCGGCCGGCATTGCCGTCAATGATGACGGCGTTTTCCGTTATCACAGAGATCTGGGGCTTGTTCACGAAGTATTCGATAAAGAAGAGCTGGACCGTCTCGGCGGAGGGAATATTGCGGTCGGCCATGTCCGCTATTCGACAAGCGGGGTTTCCAACAGAAGCAACGCCCAGCCGGTTGTCGTCAAACATATCAAAGGCAGTATGGCACTCTGCCACAACGGCAATCTTGTCAATTCCTATGAGCTGCGCAGTGCCCTCGAGAACGACGGCTGCATTTTCCATTCCACGACCGATACCGAGGTCATTTCTTATCTGATTACGAGAGAACGTCTGCATACCGCCAGCATCGAAGAGGCGGTCAACAACGTGATAGATAAGATCCACGGCGCGTTTTCTCTTGTCATGATGTCTCCAACCAAGCTGATCGCGGTCCGCGACCCGCACGGTTTCCGCCCGCTCTGCTATGGAAAGTGCGCGGACGGCTCGATTGTTTTCGCGTCGGAAAGCTGTGCCCTCGACGCGGTAGGCGCCCGGTTTGAACGGGATCTTCAGCCGGGCGAGATCATGATCGTCGATCAGAACGGCATCCGTTCGATCAAAGACCACTGCGGCAAGGTGAAGCCTTCCATGTGTGTTTTTGAGTATATTTATTTCGCACGGCCGGATTCCATTATTGACGGTGCGTCCGTGCATGAAGCGAGAATGCGGGCCGGCGCATTTCTGGCGCTCGAGCATCCCGTGCAGGCGGATGTCGTTATCGGCGTTCCGGACTCGGGGCTCGACGCGGCACTCGGCTATGCCAGACAGTCCGGCATTCCGTACGGCATCGGACTTCTGAAAAACAAATACATCGGAAGAACATTCATCTCCCCCGGCCAGGCGGCAAGAGAAGACCTTGTCAAAATCAAGCTGAATCCGATTGCGGAGACGATCAGAGGGAAGAGAGTCGTTCTGATCGATGACTCGATTGTCCGCGGCACAACGTCGCAGAGGATTGTAAAGCTTGTGCGGGACGCAGGGGCGAAGGAGATCCATTTCCGGGTTTCGGCACCGCCGTTCCTCAATCCCTGCTACTACGGCACGGATATCGATTCCAGGGACAACCTGATTGCATGCCATCATTCTGTCAGTGAAATCGCGGAAATTATCGGCGCGGATACGCTGGGCTATCTTTCCGTAGACAGTGCGATGAAGCTGGCGCAGGGTTCGAACGGGTGCGGGAGTTACTGCGCGGCTTGTTTTGACGGTAATTATCCGACCGAAATTCCGGAGAACGGCAAAGACCGCTTCGAACAGAAGATACCGAAAGAATGGTTGGACCGCCACACAAAACAGGAATAAAACAGAACAATCATCTGCAGGGAGCGCGGCAGGTCCGCGCTCTTTTTTTATTGCAATTTCGACCCGCGCGGAATAGAATAACTGTATTAATACATGCAGTACACTTAATACAGAAAGCGCTGCAGAGGAATCAAAGATCTAATGCACCGGGCAGGGGAGAAATTGCGATGCGCAAAGCAGACAAAACCAGACGCACAGGTAAAAAGAAGCATGGAAAACGGATCATTGCGGTGGTGCTGATCCTGGCTGCGGCGGCGGTGGCCGGCTTTTTCCTGTACAGACATTTTCATCAGCAGGAAGAGATGCCGGCCGATACGCAGCCCGCGCCGGAACAGGTGATCCGCACCGATCTGGAGAATATCTACAGCGCATCCGGCAGCGTTATCAGCGCGGATGAAGATAACGCGAATCCGCAGAGCTTCGGCGATACCACATATCCGATCAACGAAGTGTTTGTCAAGGTAGGGGACAGCGTGAAGGCAGGAGACCGTCTGTATACGCTGGATATGACCGACGTTGAAAATGATATCGCGCTTGCGCAGAAAAAGCTTTCGATCGAACAGCAGCAGAATGCGATTGATCAGGCGGCTGCCGGAAGAGCGGTCCGGTCCGCGCAGGAGACATCCGCGCAGCAGTACGAGGACGCAACGAGAACGCTGACCGAGCAGGCGGAAGATACCAATAAAGCCATTCTGGAGCAGGTGCATTCACAGCAGGATGTCGACAGATTCATCAGGGCGGAATCCGACGCGAAGGCGGCGCTCGATGCCGCGCAGAAAGCAGCGGATGCGGCTGATCAGAAGTACGCAGGGCTGCAGAGCGCTGTCAGTAACGCGCAGAGGGCCTCCAATGACGCTTCGCAGGCGGCCGCGTCGGCGCCGGATATTTCAAAGCTGACGCCGCCCGCAGAGCCTGCATTGCCGCAGGAGCCGGTGGCACCGACAGCCCCTGCTGTGCCTGTCAAACAGGACGGTGAAACGCAGGAGCACTATGATGCGGTAATGGGAGAATATGCGGACGCCAAGCGAAAGTATGATCAGGATCAGGCGGCATATGAGAATGCCCTCAAGGCTTATAACGAGCAAAAGGATCAGCTGATGGCTGATTATAATAAAGCGAAAGCGGAATATGACAAGCAGGTTGCAGATTACAACGCTGCAAAGGCGAAATCCGGGGAAAGCGCGCAGAAAGTAACCGACGCCTCTTACGCGCTCACGCAGGCACAGCAGAATCTTTCGGATTATTCCGCGGAGCATGACAAAACCTCTGCCGCGCTGTCCAAAGCGCAGAGCGACTATGACGCGGCAAAGTCCGCGAGGGAAGCCGCGGAAGCAGCTTTGAAGACCGCGCAGCAGGGTGTTACCAGCAGCGTCCGCTCTCTGGAGCAGCAGGGCTCTGCCACAAAAACCGCAAACCGCTCGACTTATGAAAGCGAGCTTTCCGCGAAAGACAGCGCTGCCAAGCAGGCGCTTGCAAATCAGGCCGGAACGCTGGACGCGCAGGATACTTTGAAAAGGGCGAAACAAAAACTCGAAAACGGTACGGTCTACGCGGAGATGGACGGTACGGTTACCGCGGTCAACATCGTGCCGGGACAGTCTTATTCCGGCGCGGGCGCAGTCGTGATCAATAATCTCGGCCAGATGAAAGTGACGGTCAATGTCGACGAAGGCCACATCGCGGATCTGCATGTCGGGACGCCGGTCCGCATCAAAACAGACTCCACGGGGGAAGAAACGCTGACGGGTAAGGTCTGTTTTACCGCGCTGACACCGGTTTCGGATACGGAAACACCCTCGGATCCGAAGGCGGGCAGCGGCAGCAGTACCTCTTCTCAATCGTCGCAGAGCGGCACCGGCCAGAACAAAGGAAAAGCGCAGTACCGTGTCGACATCTCGCTGGATCAGGCAAACGAGCGCCTGCGCCTTGGTATGACCGCGAGGATCGACTTTGTCCTTGCCAGTGAAAAGAATGTGCTGGCCGTGCCTACGTCCTGCATAACAACAGATCCGGACGGCAGCTCTTACGTAACTGTTCTTCGCGGCGCGTCTCCCGAAGCCGCAGAGGCAATGACCGGGGCAGCGGAAGATGCCGGATCAGCGGACAGCGCGCCGGGAACGGATGATCTGGGGCAGAGCATGCAGATCCCTGTTGAAACCGGCATTTCCAACGACTATTACACCCAGATTACGTCGGGCGATCTGAGGGAAGGAGATCAGGTTCTGCCGGCGGCTTCTTCCGGGGGCTCCGAAGACGGGATGCTGAGCGGCATCTACGGCTGAAACGGAGACGCGTATGGACAGCATCATTCATCTTGAGAAAATTATTAAGAAATATTATATCGGCACCGAGAATGAACTCGAAGTTCTGCATGGAATCGACCTCGATGTGGAGGAAGGCGAGTTCACCTCGATCGTCGGAGAATCCGGCTCCGGCAAGAGCACGCTCATGAACATCATCGGGATTCTGGACCGGCCGACCGAGGGAAACTATGAGCTTCTGGGAATTGATATCGGAAGTCTCTCCGACGACGCCTGCGCGGCGATCAGGGGGAAACAGATCGGGTTTGTTTTTCAGACCTATAACCTGATCCCCAGAATGAGCGCACGTGAGAACGTGGAAGTTCCGCTTCTGTACGCGGGCATGCCGCCGGCGCAGCGGAAGGAACGCGCCGAGTATCTTTTAGAGCTCGTCGGTATGCAGGACCGGATGGATCACAGTCCGGATGAACTCTCCGGCGGACAGAAGCAGAGAGTCGCGATTGCGAGGGCTATGGCAAATGATCCGGCGATGATCCTCGCGGACGAACCGACCGGCGCTCTCGACTCCGCGACAAGCCGGATGATCATGGATATCTTCCACAGGCTTCACACAGAACAGGGAAAGACGATCCTGCTGATCACGCATTCGCAGAATCTTGCGGAGGAAACGCCCAGAATTCTGACACTGATGGACGGAAGGATCACGGGGGAAAGGAGAGGCGCGCATGCTGGGTGAGAATGTAAGGCTTGCTTTTAAAAGCATGGCCGCCAATAAACTACGGACTTTCCTTACCATGCTGGGCATCATCATCGGCATTGCCGCGGTCATCGCGATCATGACCGTGGGAAACTCCCAGACTGCCGAAAACGAACGCCAGAATTCGATGTACGGTGTCAACACCATGAATGTCTACATGTGGCTGAAGGACGGAATCCAGCTGGATGAGAACACCGACATGAGCCGCTATCAGCCGCAGTTCACGAAGGAAATGATGCAGAAGATGGTGGACAACTACAGTGACAAAATTGAGGCGGTCGCGGTCACGAGCTGGGCAGGCAGCGGGACGGCTTACCCGGACAAGGCAAAAGATGAAAAGGTCTACGCGAACTTTGATCTGCAGGGCGTGAACCCCGGGTATTTTACGGTCAATGCCGGCATGGTGCCGCTGCAGGAGGGAAGAGTTTTTGCGGACAATGAGCTCAAGGGCGACAGCTATGTCTGCGTTGTTTCCGATCTTTTTGCGAAGAGCCTGTACGGGGAAGATGTCAGCGCGGCGCTCGGGAAAAGGGTAAGCTGCACAATCAACGGAGAAGCTGGTTATACTTATACAATCATCGGCGTATACTCTGTCAACATGGGCGATATGGGTCAGATGGACGCCTCGTCTCTCAAGGACATGTCCACAACCATGTATATTCCGTACCGGAACGCGGTTACGATGGCGCTTGTAAACGACAAAACTGCGGACAAGATCAGCTATTTCGATATCGGCGCGGTCCCCGGAACCGATGTGATCAGTTTCAGTCAGGAGCTGCAGGATTATCTGACATCGCTTCTGCCTGCGGACTCGAATTTCCAGATCAACGTGTACAACAATCAGGAGTGGATCAAGCAGGCAAATGAGAACATGAAACGCCAGACGCTGACCATCACGTTAATCGGCGCGATCGCGCTCCTTGTCGGCGGTATCGGTGTCATGAACATCATGACCGTATCGATCACCGAAAGAACGAGAGAGATCGGAACCAGAAAAGCACTCGGAGCGAGGAAGCGGGATATCCGGCTGCAGTTCATCACAGAAGCCGTTATTCTGAGCCTTACGGGAGGCGTTATCGGTATTGCCGCCGGTATTCTGACGGGCCTGCTTGTATGCAGGTTTGTACAGGGAATCCCGCCGGTTGTTTCTCCTGCGAGTGTTGTGATCTCGTTTCTGTTTTCCATCGCGGTCGGAATCTTTTTCGGATTTTATCCGGCCAGCCGCGCGGCAAAACTGGATCCGATCGAAGCGCTTCGTTATGAGTAACGCGCCGCAGGCGGACGGGACGCAAGCCCTGTGTAACGTGCCGCGCTCAGACGGGGTGCTGCCAGCCGCAGGAAACGCACTGAAGCCAGATGAAAGAGGTTGAAATGGTTTATGAACATAATTGATTATCAGGACGCCCGGCCGATCTACGAACAGATCTGCGACGGATACAAGACGCTGATCCTGAAGAAAGTGATGCTTCCGAATGATCCGATGCCGTCGGTACGCAGTCTTGCCGTGGATTTGTCGACGAATCCCAACACCGTGCAGCGCGCCTTTTCGGAACTCGAACGGCAGGGGTTCATTTATACGGTGAAGGGTAAGGGCAGTTTTGTAAACGGCGATGCGCCGCTTCTGGAAAACAAGAAAAAAGAGCTGATTAACCGGCTTGTCCTGTGGATGAAAGAGGCGGGAGAGCTAGGCTTTGACGCGGATCAGCTTTATCAGGCGGCACTGGCTCTGAAAACCGGCAGCAGTGGAGGGATGATCCAATGATTGAAACAATGCATCTTACGAAAAAATTCCGCGGCGAGGGAAAGAGAGTCGTTACCGCGGTCAATGATGTCTCCCTGAAACTGGAAGACGCGAAAGTGTTCGGGCTTGTCGGAACCAACGGCGCCGGTAAGTCCACGCTGCTGCGCATTCTTTCCGGGGTTATGAAGCAGGATGACGGCATGGTCTGCATCGACCGGGAACCGGTTTATAATAATCCGGAGAGCAAGGCAAAGCTCTTCTTTGTCCCTTCCGACTCATATTTTTTCAGCGCGGGCTGCCCGATGGACATGGGCGTTTATTATCAGTGTGTCTATGACACTTTTGATATGCAGAAATATCTGAAGCTTTTAAAAAGCTTCAATCTGGACCCGGAGCGGCGGATCAGCGAGTTTTCCAAAGGCATGAAGAAGCAGCTGTCGATCCTTCTTGCGCTCAGCGCAGGGACCAGATATGTTTTGCTCGACGAGACCTTTGACGGGCTCGATCCGCTCGTGCGTCAGGCAATGAAAAGCCTTTTCGCGAATGAAATCGTAAGCCGGGGGCTCACACCGGTCCTGTCCTCGCATAATCTCAGGGAAATCGAGGATATCTGCGATTCGATCGGGCTGCTGCACCAGGGAGGACTTCTGCTTTCCAGTGATATTGAAGATATGAAGCTTGGTATGCAGAAGATTCAGGTCGTATTCGCGTCCGAAGACGACCGTAAAAACGCGGAGGCAATGCTGCATATTCTGACGCATGAGAGCAGAGGACGGCTGCATACCTATACAGTCAGTGCCTCGAGAGAAGAAGCAGAACAAAAATTCAGAGGGGTTTCAACAGTATTTTTTGAAGTGCTGCCGCTGTCTCTGGAAGAAATCTTTATCAGTGAAACGGAGGCTTCGGGATATGACATCCGCAAAATCATCCTCAATTAATACCTTTTCCGGCATGCAGAAGCTGCTCTTCAAGAGAAGCTTCTGGCTGGCTGCTTTGAATGTGCTGTATCTTCTGCTGTATTATCCGGCAGGCACGATCATACAGCTTGTCAGAATCGATATGATCAATGAGGAGCAGCCGCTTGCGGCGCAGCTCCAGGCAAGATTTTGTGAAGTCAGCACCTGGCTCGGCATCCGCTCCTCCCGGCTGTTTCCTGTCGTACTGCTTGGCATCATCACAGGGCTGCAGGCGTTTGGATATCTTTTTTCCATGGTTAAGATGGATTTCTATCAGAGCCAGCCGGTCTCCGGAAAAAGAGTGTTCTTCGGGAAATTTGTGCATGGTATTCTGCTGTTTGAGCTGCCTCTTCTTGTCATCGGAGGTCTCACGATTCCGGTGCTTTATTTCATGCACTCTCTGAACGGAGCGGGCACGCTGGAGATACTCCTGCAGATGGCGCGGATGAGCATCTATTTCATCAGCGGATACTGCGTTACGATCTTCGCGGCCATGGTAACAGGCAATCTTCTGGTAGCAGCAGGCGTTTCCGTCTTTATAAATTCGATGGATATCATCTTCCGGAAGCTCCTCCTGTCCTATGAACAGCAGTTCTTCAAAACCTTTGTCGGCATGTATGATCTTCCGGAGAAGTATTACGGAATCTTTCCTCTCGGAAACGCATTTTTCGGATCAGAACTGGTCTCAAGCGGACAATATATGTCGGATTCCTATTCGCCGATGAGTCTGCAGCTGATGGGGACCCTTTACAGCCGGATTTTTCCTGCGGACGCAGCCGTCGTTCTGACAGGCCTTGTCTGTTTTATCGCAGGCTATTGCCTTTTTAAGGAACGGAAGGCAGAGTCGGCAGGAAAGTCCGTCATTTTCGCGTCTGTCCGCGGATTGATCAAATTTATCGCAGGGACAGCTGCGGGACTGGGAATCGGCATCCTGATTTTTGATGTTTTCAATGTTTCCTCCGATGCCGGCAAAAACGGAAATGCGACGATGCTGATCGCGGCAGGTGGAATCCTGTGCAGCGCGTTTCTGGTATCCTCCCTGATCGAATGTATCTACGAACAGAGCATCCGCGGATTCTTTAAGAATCTGTGGCAGACAACCATCATCTGCGCGGCCGCTGTTCTGATCATGCTGACTTTCCGGCATGATATCTTCGGATATGACCGGTTTGTGCCGGATGCATCCAAAGTCGCGTACGCGCAGCTGACGCATTATCCCGAGCTCGACAGCAATTACAGTCCGGCTGGCAATCAGAACCTGCAAGGCAGCTTTAGCTCATTGATGGATTTGCAGAGGCAGAATATGAAGCTGACGAATATTCCCGCCGTGATTGATATCGCGAAGGAAGGGCAGGCAGCGCTCGTGCAGTCAGAGGATGACGAAAGCGGCTTTTCGGCGCAGGTCACCTATTACATGAAAAACGGGAGAATCATCAGCAGAAACCTGCTGATTCCTTATTCGATGGAGAAAAAGAAACTGGATGCTGTCTGGAAATCCGAAGAATACAGAGAAGGTTACTTCCCTGTATACCACGATGAGGAACGGGTACAGCAGCTGGAAAACTGGGATCTGCAGTATCTAAACGGGGTTGCCGGGAAGAAGGGACCGCAGGGACTTTACCGGAAGATCGCGCAGGCTTACCGCGAAGATCTTGCGCGGTATGATGCCGCTGCAGCAATGGCGACTCCGATCGGCATTATCCGGTTTGACGCGGCATGGCCGGTCACCAAGGATTCGACCGGCACAATTTCCCTGGCGGTTTATCCCGGATTTAAAAACACAATTGCGTTACTTAAAAAAGAGAATCTCTGGCTGGATCCGGCGGCGGACTGCGCGGACCGGATCGAAAAGATCACGGTAAGTTATTATGGTGATGACGGACAAAACGCGTCGCGGACATATACGGATTCCGGCAAAATAGAGGAAATCCTAAGACACATGAAACCGGATGATCTTGGCGGCGAACTTACGAGGACGGATGATATGCGGTGGGATGTCAGCATCAATATTATTCCGAAAGACGAATCCGGAAGTCCTACGGGTAATTTCCCGAAAGATGATATTCCGTCTTTTATCGTAAATGATCTGCAGCTGCCGAAAGAGTGAATGCGCAGCCGGGAAGCCCTGGAATTTCATTTTGTGTGTAGATCCGCTTTTGTGTGTTATATTAGTACGTATATCGGCGCTCGGCGCCGCATTACGGAATATATTTTTATGCAAAGAGGTAACTGAATGGCTGAATCCGGCATAAATCAGGAAAAAGCGGAAAACATTCCGCAGCAAAGAATCCGCAATTTCTGCATCGTTGCGCATATCGATCACGGAAAGTCAACGCTTGCGGACAGGATGATCGAAAAGACCGGTGTTCTGACCGCGCGGGAGATGCAGGATCAGGTCCTTGACAATATCGAGGTTGAAAGAGAACGCGGCATCACGATCAAGTCGCAGGCTGTCCGGCTGATTTACAAGGCAGAAGACGGCCTCGAATATATGTTCAATCTGATCGATACACCGGGCCATGTGGATTTCAACTATGAAGTCTCACGTTCGCTTGCCGCCTGCGACGGAGCGCTGCTCGTTGTAGACGCGACGCAGGGTATTCAGGCGCAGACGCTCGCGAACGTCTATCTGGCGATGGAACACGACCTGGATGTTTTTCCGGTCATCAATAAAATTGATCTGCCGAGCGCCCGACCGGAAGAGGTCAAGCAGGAGATCGAGGATGTCATCGGCATTGAAGCGATGGACGCGCCGGAGATTTCCGCGAAGAACGGCATCAACATCGAAGAGGTGCTCGAGGATGTCATTAAGAAGATACCGGCGCCGGGGGGAGATAAAGACAAGCCGCTGCAGGCTCTCATCTTTGATTCACTGTATGATTCTTATCGCGGAGTCATTGTTTTTATCCGTCTGATGAACGGTAAAATCCGGAAAGGAACCAAAGTCCGTTTCATGGCGACCGGCGGCGTTTCTGAAGTCGTGGAAGTCGGCTATTTCGGACCGGGCCGTTTCATTCCCTGCGAGGAGCTTTCGGCAGGCATGGTCGGTTATTTCACGGCGTCAATCAAGAATATCCGGGAAGCGCGGGTCGGCGACACCGTTACGGAGGACGAGCGGCCTTGCGACAAGGCACTGCCCGGTTACAAAAAGGCGCAGTCTATGGTTTTCGCGGGGCTCTACCCGCAGGATACCGCCAAGTATCCGGATCTGAAGGACGCGCTGGAAAAGTTCCAGCTATCGGACGCATCCCTATCATTTGAACCGGAGACGTCGCTTGCTCTCGGCTTTGGTTTCCGCTGCGGGTTCCTGGGGCTCCTGCATATGGAAGTCGTTCTCGAGCGGCTGGAGCGCGAATATGATCTCGATATAATCTCGACCGCGCCGGGCGTTATCTACAAGATTTACAAGAACGACGGCACGGTGATGGAACTGACCAATCCCGCGAATCTGCCGGATCCTTCCGTGATCGAGCATATGGAAGAGCCGGTGGTCGAGGCAAGGATCATGGTCACCAGTGAATATATCGGCCCCATCATGCAGCTCTGTCAGGAGCGGCGCGGCGTATATCAGGGGACGGATTATATTGAAGCCGGCCGGGCTGTCCTTAAATATGACCTGCCGCTCAATGAAATCATTTATGACTTCTTCGACGCGCTTAAATCGAGGTCGAGAGGCTACGCGTCGATCGATTATGAGCTCAAGGGATATGTGCCCTCGAAGCTCGTGAAGCTGGATATTCTTGTTAACAAAGAGCCGGTTGATGCGCTTTCATTCATCGTTCCGGAAGAAAGCGCGTATGAGCGCGGCAGCAAAATGTGCGAAAGGCTAAAGAACGAGATCCCGAGACAGCTGTTCGAGGTGCCGGTGCAGGCGGCGGTCGGAGGAAAGGTCATCGCGAGAGAAACCGTGAAGGCATACCGTAAGGATGTCCTTGCCAAGTGTTACGGCGGTGATATCAGCCGCAAGAAGAAACTTCTGGAAAAACAAAAAGAAGGAAAGAAGCGCATGCAGATGGTCGGAAATGTCGAAATTCCGAAGGAAGCGTTCATGAACGTTTTGAAGCTGGGCGATGAAAAGTAACGGGGAGAGGCAGGAACTGCCGCAGCAGGAAGCGGTCCGGCTGTATGTGCACATTCCGTTTTGTGTGCAAAAATGCAGATACTGTGATTTCCTTTCCGGGCCTTCCTGCGCGGAAGAACGGCGGCGGTATCTTGACGCGCTCGAGTGTGAAATTGCGAATACACGGCAGGAAGGAGCGTATGTCAGCAGTATCTTTATCGGCGGCGGGACGCCATCGGTTCTCGAAACAGGACAGATGGAGCAGCTGTTTTCCCTGCTGCATCAGCATTTCCGGATACTTCCGGACGCCGAAATCACAATTGAATGCAATCCCGGAACCGCGGATCAGGAGAAGCTGAGAGCATACAGGGAGATGGGAATCAACCGCCTGTCGCTGGGTGTGCAGTCGTTTCATGATCCGCAGCTGCGGCTTCTCGGAAGAATTCATACCGCGAAGCAGGCGCGGGAATGTTTTGAGATGGCAAGAGCGGCAGGCTTTCGCAATATCAATCTGGATCTGATGTCGGCGCTGCCGGGGCAGAGCTTTGCGGACTGGATGGACAATTTAAAGGAGGCGGCCGCGCTGGGGCCGGAGCATATCTCGGCCTACAGCCTGATCATCGAAGACGGAACGCCGTTTGCCGCTTCTTACCTGGCCGGGAGCCTTCCGCCGCTGCCCGATGAGGAGACGGACCGCAGGATGTACCACGAGACGAAGCGTTTTCTGGAAAGCTGCGGTTATCACCGCTACGAGATTTCGAATTATGCGCGGGACGGTTATGAATGCGCGCACAATATCGGCTACTGGACCGGGGACACCTATCTTGGTCTGGGCGCGGGCGCTTCATCTTATGCGGGCGGCGTCCGTTTTTCCAACCAGAGAGATCTGTCCGCCTACTGCGCGGCGGCGGAGAAGCTGCGGGAACATCCGCGCGGCAGCAGTGGTTTTGACGAGGCACTGGAGCAGCTTCGCGCGGATAAAACAGTCCTTACGAGAGACGATGAAATTGAAGAATTCATGTTTCTCGGCCTTCGCATGACGAAGGGGATTTCGACCGCGGAGTTTCAAAAACGCTTCGGCGTTCCGCTGGATGCGGTTTATCATAAGGAAATCGCGGACAATATCGCGAAGGGGCTGCTTGATTTCAAGGGCGGCCGCCTTTTTCTGACAGAGTTCGGGACGGATGTGTGCAATACCGTGATGGCGGATTTTATACGCACAGCTGTCTGAATACAGATGATTTGAGTGGAGGTATCAGAAGTTGAACAGATTTTTCAAGGCGGTAAAGATTTTTGCTGCGGCAGCTGCCGCAGCACTGCTTTTTCTTCTCGCGCCGGGCACGCGGGTAGACGCGGAGGCAGCGGTAAAGGGAATTGATGTCTCCGGCTTTCAGGGGAATATCAACTGGAACGCGGTCGCGGACAGTGGAGTACAGTACGCGATGATCCGCCTCGGGAATACAACCTACGGCGCGGATTCCAAGTTCGTGCAGAACGTCCTTGGCGCAAACGCGGCGGGGATTCGCACCGGCGTTTACGTCTATACCTACGCGCAGAACGCGGCGCAGGCAGCCGCCGACGCACAGTACGCGGTTGCGGCGATGGCGAATCTGCCGATTTCGTTTCCTGTAGCAATCGATATCGAGGACAGCTCGCAGTCGGGCCTTACCGCCGCGCAGCAGCAGGAGATTGTGAATACCTTCTGCAGCATCGTGTATAATGCGGGCTATCACCCTATGGTTTATTCTTACAAGAACTGGTTCGCAACAAAGCTCGGCGCCACCGTATGGGATCACTGGGTCGCGGATTATTCCGACTCCTGCGGCTTCGGCCCTGCCGCTATGTGGCAGTATTCGAGCAGCGGCAGCATTGCGGGCATCGCCGGTAATGTCGATGTGGATTTCTGCTTCAAGGATTACTTCTCGACGATTATACCGAACGGGCTCAGCACGCAGGCCGGCAAAACATACCTCTATAAGAATTTCCGCCGGCAGGTCGGCATGCAGACGGTTGCCGGTCTCAGCTACTTCTTCGGCGCGGACGGCGCGATGGTAAAGGATCAGACGATCACGGACGCGCAGGGAAATATTATCCGCATGTGCAGGGACGGGCATGTTGTGACGATTACGGCGGCGCAGCTTGCTGCGAACCAGAAGGCACAGGCAGCACTCACGCAGGCGCAGGCGCTTCTTGCGCAGGCACAGGCTAAGTCAGCGCAGGCAAAGAGTCTTCTGGACGCGGCGCTTTCGCAGAGTCAGGCGCTTTCCGCGAAGGCAGCTGCGGCGGCACAGACCGCGGCGGCGGTCGCAGCACAGGCGCAGGCGCTTCCTACCGAGCAGAATCTGGCAGCGGCTTCTGCAGCGAAGACAACATCCGATACGCTTGCGGCGCAGGCGGCATCGGCCGTTACGCAACAGGCGAGCGCGCAGACAGCGCTTACAGCAGCGCAGACCGAAGAGACAGCGGCGCAGGCAGCACTTGCACAGGCGCAGCTGACAGCGAAGGCGGCAGCCGCGGCAGTGGTTATTCCGCAGTAATTACGATAGCGAACGCCCGGCAGCAGTTTCAGCTGCGGCAGCTTCGGGCACCCGGAAATGTTTTTCCAAAGCCGGCGGATGGATGCTTTTCAATACAATCCGCATGAACTATAATGAACACGGTATCTGACTTCGGATACCGTGTTTTTCTTTTCCGCGCGGAAAGGCAGCGGGGTCTTCCGGCATGCTGTCCGCGTCAAGTCTGAATGTCATATCTTGGAGGGTTTTCTTATGTTCAGCACTGTCACGTCCGGTGCCGTCTCTGGCATCCAAAGTTATCTTCTGCACGTTGAAACAGACATTTCAAGTGGTCTGCCGTCTTTCCATATGGTCGGCTCTGTCGGAAGGCAGATCATGGAGGCAGGCGAGCGGGTCCGGGTTTCTCTGAAAAACGCGGGAATTTATCTGCCGCCTTCGCGAATCACGGTCTCGCTTTCACCGTCCGATATCGAAAAGCGGGGAATCGTTGTCGATCTGCCGGTCGCGGCCGGAATTCTTGTGTGTATGCAGATCCTGCCGCAGGCTTGCTTCGATGGCGTATTTGTCGCGGGAGAGCTGGGGCTCGACGGTCAGATTAAGCCGGTGCGCGGCGTTCTTCCGATGGTTGAAGAGGCAAGAGCGCAGGGGATGAAGCTCTGCGTACTGCCGGCTGCAAATCTTTCCGAAGGCGCGCTTGTGCACGGCATCCGCTGCGCCGGCGTCTCGACGCTCCGCCAGTTTATCGACTATATGAAGGCCGGAGAGGACGAAAGAGGCCGGATCGCGCCCTACGGGGAAGCAGCGCTGCAGCTGCCGTACACCGGTGCTGCGCTTGCAGAGACGGACTTTTCGGATGTACGCGGTCAGGACGGCGTCAAGCGGGTCCTTGAAATCGCGGCCGCAGGTTTTCACAATGTTTTAATGACAGGAGCGCCGGGCTCCGGCAAATCGATGCTCGCAAGCCGCCTTCCCGGCATTCTTCCTCCGATGACGCAGCAGGAGAGTCTGGAAGTTACACGAATTTACAGCATTGCGGGAAAGCTCCCGGAGAATACGCCTCTGATTACGCGGAGACCGTTTCTTTCTCCGCATCATACCGTTACCGCAAGAGCCTTGACGGGCGGCGGCATGCCCGCGATGCCCGGAATCATTACACTTGCGCACAGAGGTGTACTGTTTCTGGACGAGCTGGCCGAATTTGAACCTTCGGTTTTGAATGTGCTGCGGCAGCCGATGGAAGAGCATACGATTGTGCTTTCCCGCGGAAGTTATACCTGCCGGTTTCCGTCCAGGTTCCTGTCCGTGTTTGCCATGAATCCCTGTCCCTGCGGCTATTATCCGGATCTGAACCGCTGCAGTTGCACGGCGCCGGAAATCGAGCGCTATCGTCACAGAGTCCCGGGACCTGTCATGAACCGGATGGATCTCAATGTCGATGTTCCGAGGGTGCCGCTGTCTGTTTTGATGCGGAGGGAAGAAAACAATACAAGCGCGCAGATCAGAGCCCGCGTCATGGAAGCTGTCCGCATCCAGAAACAAAGGTTTGCAGGGACGCCGTTTACGTTCAACGCGGACATGAACGCGAAAGCTGTGGAAGTGTACTGTCCGCTCGGGCGCAGCGAGCGGCTGTTTGTCCGCGATATCTTTGAAGCCATGAATCTGACGGCGCGCTCGTATCACAAGATTCTCAAAGTCGCGCGGACAATCGCGGATCTGGAAGGACAGGAGAACATCAGCGAAGAGCATCTGGCGGAAGCCGCCGGCTACCGGCCGAGAGACCTGGATGAATTTCATAAGGACGGCGGGAAGGAGCAGACAGTATGAGCATATTTTCCGAATGGCTGATCCAGACGCCGGGCATCGGACGCGTCAGCGCGTACAGATTTCGGAATCTTCTTCGCAACGAGGAGGATTTCGCACAGAAGATCTATACGATGAGCGAACAGAAGCTGAAAGAACTTACGGAGGAAGCTTTTCAGGATAAGGAGCGGGCAGACAGGTGCCTTCAGGCGCTCAGGGAAGGCAGAAAAAGAAATCCGGTTGTTCTTTCTTCGCAAAACAGAAAGAACGGCATCTTTTTCACCTGCGTGGGCGACCCTGATTTTCCGGAGCGCCTGCTTTCGATTCCGGACCCGCCGTTCGGCCTTTTCTATAAGGGCCGGCTGCCCGCGGGGAATCTGCGCTCCTGCGCGGTCATCGGTTCCAGAATGTGCTCTGCCTACGGGGCCTTGCAGGCGAGGATATTCGCGAGGAGGCTTTCTCAAAGCGGCGTGCAGATTATCAGCGGCATGGCGCGCGGCGTCGACGGGATCGCCGGAGAGGAGGCCGCGCAGACAAAAGACATGTCCTTTGCGGTCCTGGGCGGCGGCGCGGATATCTGCTATCCGAAGGAAAACAGAAAGCTCTATGATGCCTTGTGCCGGCAGGGAGGTGTTATATCGGAGTATCCGCCGGGAACACAGCCGAAGGCGCCGCTTTTTCCTGTGCGGAACCGGCTGATCAGCGGTCTTTCGGATGTCCTTCTTGTCATCGAAGCCAGAGAAAAGAGCGGCACGCTCATCACGGTAGACCGGGCGCTTGAGCAGGGAAGAAGCGTTTACGCGCTCCCCGGAAGAGTCAGCGACAGCACGAGCAGCGGCTGCAACAAGCTGATCATGCAGGGTGCACAGATTGCGGTCAGTCCCGAATATCTGCTCGAAGATCTGCTGAAAATGCCGGCAGATGAAATTGTCCGGAGGCAGGCCGCAGCAGATGCGGGAGCGCCGGCTGCCGGAAGGAAGGCACGGAATCATGCAGACAGTACGGCCTTGCAGATAGAGCGCTGGAAGCTTTCCGAATCCGCGCTCCTTCCTCTCGATGCCGCCATCTGCCGCGCGCTCGACCCTTCGACGCCCAGATGCATCGAATCGATCCTCCCGCCTGTCAGGAAAGAACTCGGAGCGCGGGCTTCGTATGCGGATATTATGCGCGGAATTACAATGCTGATCGTACGCGGATTTGTAAAGGAGATTCGTACCGGGTACTATATTACGAGGTAAGCGCTCTCCCGGTTGCACAAAATAATGCTGTACAATCTGCTTGTTTTTCTCTGCAAACAGGTCTACATTATTAGTTATGCTGTGCGCTGTTACAGGGCAGGCAGACATCCTTCCGGCAGATTGAACAGCCGGAAATGTCAGGGGGAGGGAAATTTTGGAGATTATCAGTTTTTTGATATTTTTTCCGTTCGTTGCAGCCGCGGTCCTGTTTTTCCTCGGGAATGATGAGAAGGTATATTCAGTAAGGAAATTCGTTGTGAAGGGATCCGGCTTTCTGATTATGGCTGCCGTAATCTATCTGGCCTTCGAGGAACTGAGCGGGAGAGAGCACATCGGATATCTCATGGAGTCGCGCATTGCCAATCTGGCTGTCATGGCAGGCGAGATTTTTCTGATGCTGCTTGTGACCTTCTATTCCTTCCGGTACCGGAAATATTATGCCGCGCTTCTGTCCTGGCTCGGGACAATTCCGGTTCTGTGGCTGGACCTTTCGGGAAATTCGGTCGAAGATCAGCTGTTCTTTAAAGTCGACAATCTGACCGTTATCATGTGCCTTGTTGTCGGCATTGTCGGGAGCCTGATCTGTATTTACGCGGTTGGTTACATTAAGGACTATCATCATCACCATAAGAATTATCCGCAGCGTTCAAACTGGTTTCTTGCAATGCTGTTTGTCTTTCTGGGGGCCATGTTCGGACTTTTATTTTCGGACAACCTCGGATGGCTGTACTTCTTCTGGGAGATTACGAGCGTCTGCTCGTTCCTGCTGATCGGATATAATAAAGAGAAGCAGGCAATCGACAATTCCTTCAGGGCGCTGTGGATGAACCTGCTCGGCGGCTGCGGCTTTACGGTAGCGATTCTGATCTGTAATCTGCAGCTTGGCATCGCAAACCTTTCTCAGCTGCAGCAGCTGAATAAAGAGGCACCGGCTGTGATGATCATCGTCGCGTTCCTCGCGTTCGCCGCGCTTACCAAAAGCGCGCAGATGCCGTTCTGCGGCTGGCTTCTCGGTGCCATGGTCGCGCCGACGCCGACCTCGGCGCTTCTGCACTCCGCGACAATGGTCAAGGCAGGTGTTTATCTCTTAATCCGGATCGCGCCTTTGATGAACGGAACACTGACAGGTGTTATGGTCACGCTGATCGGCGGTTTCACCTTCTTTACGGCGTCTTTAATGGCGATCGCGACAAGCGACGGCAAGCGGGTGCTTGCACATTCTACGATTTCCAATCTGGGTCTGATCGTTGCCTGCGCGGGCGTAGGACTTCCGGAGTCCGTCTGGGCTGCCACAATGCTGATCCTGTTCCACGCGGTTTCCAAGTCCCTGATGTTCATGTGCGTCGGCGCCGTGGAAAATGTCACTGGCTCCCGGAACGTGGAAGATATGCACGGCTTGATTGTCAAACTGCCGAGACTGGCGATCGTTATGATCATCGGCATCTGCGGCATGTACCTCGCTCCTTTCGGCATGCTGGTTGCAAAGTGGGCGGCTCTCAAGGCGTATATTGATTCGGGAGCGGTCTGGCTGGTGCTGTTCCTTGTGTTCGGTACCGCGAGTACATCCTTCTACTGGGGCAAGTGGCTTGGCAAGATCTTCGCGGTCATTCACAAATCTCCGGAGCTGCATGACACAACGCACTATGGGGAGTGGCAGGCACTGTACCCGCTGGCAACGCTGGTTATCGCGATGTGTTTCGGATTCCCGTTTGTTTCCAAGTATCTGATTCAGCCGGTCCTGAATCAGATGTATCATACGATGGTGCCCGCGGTTATCGGCGGTTCGGACATCGCGATCATGGTGCTGATGCTGCTTCTGATCGCTTCGCTTCCGATCGCCGGTGTACTGACGGCGCGTAAGACACATGGCATTACCGAACAGAATACCCGTTCTTATATGTCCGGTATCAATGCCGGCGATGACCGGCATTTCCTGAACTCCTACGGGGATGTCCAAAGTGTCTATATGTCGAACTGGTATATGATTGACTACATCGGAGAGCTCAAGATCATGAAGCTCTGCCTTGTCCTGTCTTCGGCAATGCTCGTGATCATGATGATCATTATTGTAGGAGGTGCCGTCGCATGATTGTTCGGATTATCATCGGATTTCTTGCCGTATTCGCGGCACCTTTTATCGGAGGAATTCTCTCCGGACTGGACAGAATGATCGGCGCGCGTATGCAGAGAAGACAGGGGCCTCCGCTCCTGCAGCCGTTTTACGATTTCTACAAGCTGACGAAAAAGCGCGCCAACATCATGAACGGCCTGCAGATTTTTCTCGTGATCGGCCATCTGATGTTTGTGGCGCTGTCCATCTGGATCGTCTACACAGGGGAAGATCTGCTGCTTGCGGTATTTTCGCTGACGCTCGCGGAGATGCTGTTCTGCCTTGTCGCGTTCTCGGCCAGCGCGCCGTATTCGAACATGAGCGCGCAGAGAGAGCTGCTGCAGATGGCCTGCGCGGAACCGATGCTGCTTCTGATGGCGATCGGCTTCTATATGGCCAACGGCAGTTTCAAGGTCATGGATATTCTGCACGCCTCCGAGCCCGCGATTTTAAAAACGCCGGGCATGTTCGCGGGTTTTCTTGTGATTCTGGTGATCGAGCTTCGGAAATCGCCTTTTGATGTCAGCACATCGCATCACGCGCATCAGGAAATGGTCAAGGGTATTACTACGGATATCGCGGGAAGCGTTATGGCGTATGTGGAAGTCGCGGAGTGGTGTGAGCTGTTTCTGATGGCGACTTTTACCGGCATGTTCTTTATCTGCAGCAATCCCTTCAGTTTCCTTGCAGCCGCCGCAGCCGCCGGGCTGGTCCTTTTCCTGATGACACTGGTGGACAATACGTTCCCGCGTGTCCGCTGGGAGAGGATGCTCTGGATGTCGTGGGGGGCAACCTTTATCTTCGCGGGCGTCAATCTGCTCGTCCTGACGCTGACAAGATAACGGAATGGTTCGTTCTGTCCTTTCATGAAAAGGACAGTGCAGGAGGCATATCATGAAAATGAATAAATCACCCTGGGTGCTGCACTATGACGGCTCCAGCTGCAACGGCTGTGATATTGAAGTGCTGGCCAGTCTGACACCCAGATATGATCTGGAGCGTTTCGGTATTATCAACACCGGAGACCCCAAACACGCCGATGTATTTCTGATCACCGGCGGCATTAATTTCCAGAACCGGATGGTTGTCCAGCAGCTGTATTCGCAGATGCCGGACCCGAAGGTTGTTGTCGCAGTCGGAATCTGCGCCTGCGACGGCGGAATTTTCAAGGACTGCTACAATATTCTGGGCGGTGTGGACAAGGTTATTCCGGTCGACGTCTATGTGCCGGGCTGCGCCGCACGTCCGGAATCGATCATTGACGGCGTTGTCAAGGCTCTCGATCTTCTGGAGAAGAAAAAAGAGCGCATGAAGCAGGGCCTGCCTCCCGAGGAAAAGGGATGGGCGATTGCCAATATCAAGGACGGAAAGGCGCTTGCCGCACAGGAAGCACGTATTGCGGCACAGCTTGCCGCGGAGGACGCCGCAAAGGCAGCCAAGTATAAGGCGCTGGAAGAGGAATGGAAAAATGAGCAGTAAAGAGATCATGCAGGTGAAGGACATTCCGCTGGACAGACTGCTGGATGAAGTCACGAGGATTCATTACGAGGACTACCGGCTGATGCAGATCTGCGCGACAAAGGTCGCCGAGAACCGCTATGAGATTCTCTATACGTTCGGCAAAGGCTATGAGTGGAAACATGTGCGGGTCACAGTCTCTCACGAAGAAAAGGTACCGAGTATCACCAGCATTTTTGAAATCGCCTATCTGTATGAGAATGAGATCCACGATCTCTTCGGCATCCAGATTGAAATGATGAATTACGACTTTAAGGGAAAACTTTTCAGAACCGGTGTGCAGTTTCCGTTCGCGTAACCGTTCTTCCGGTATCAGAAGGTAAAATCATGGCAGATAATTCAATTAAGAAAATCAGTATTGTTCCGTTCGGACCGCAGCACCCTGTTCTTCCGGAACCGATTCATCTGGATCTTGTTTTGCAGGATGAAAAGGTCATTGACGCGCTTCCGTCCATCGGCTTTGTGCACAGGGGACTGGAAAAGCTTGTCGAAAAACGAGACTTTCAGGAATTCGTTCTGATCGCCGAAAGGACCTGCGGCATCTGTTCGTTCGGCCATGGACTCGGATATGTCGAGGCGATCGAGAGCATCATGGATCTGCAGGTTCCGGAGAGGGCAAAGTTTCTGCGGACGATGTGGGCAGAACTCGCGAGAATGCACAATCATCTGATGTGGCTTGGACTCCTGGGGGATGCTTTCGGCTTCGAGTCTTTGTTTATGGAGACATGGAGACTGCGGGAGAGAGTGCTGGATCAGCTGGAACTGACAACCGGCGGCCGCGTCATTTTCTCGGTCAATAAAGTCGGCGGTCTTCGAAGAGACGTAACGCCCGGGATGCTGGAGAGCATACGGAAGGCAGTGGAGTCGCTGGAAAAGGACTGCCGGATTGTGACGGATACGTTTCTCGGAGATCATGATGTATTATCCAGAATGAAGGGCGTCGGAAAGCTGTCGCCGGAGCGGGCCGTCGAACTCGGCTGCTGCGGACCTTTCCTTCGTGCCAGCGGTGTCCGCAGAGATCTGCGGACAACCGGCTATGAGGCTTACGGGAAGCTGAAATTCGAGCCTGTCATTTCTCTGGACGGCGACTGCTACGCCCGCTGCGAAGTACGTATTAAAGAACTGTATCAGTCTATGGATCTTGTGAAACAGTGTATCGAGAAGATGCCGGACGGCGAAGTTTTTGTTCCGTTCAAGGGAAATCCTGACGGGGAATGCATGGTCCGGATTGAACAGCCAAGAGGCGAAGCGCTGTATTACGTGAAGGCAAACGGAACGAAATTCCTGACAAGATACCGGAACAGGACGCCTACTTACTCCAATATTCCGGGACTGATCGAGACCATTATCGGCGCGGAGCTTGCGGATGTCGCGATGATGATTCTTACGATTGATCCCTGCATCAGCTGCACGGAAAGGTAGGGAGTGCGATGGCTTTTACAAATTATATCGGTTATGCGCTTAAAAATCTCTTCACAAAACCTTCAACGGAGAAATATCCGGCGCAGCCACGGCAGTACGGAGAAAGATACCGCGGACATATCGAAAATGACATTTCGAAGTGCATTCTATGCGGCATGTGCATGCGTTCGTGCCCGAGCAGCGCAATCACGGTCTCGAAACCGGATTATACGTGGAAAATACGGCCGTTTTCCTGCGTACAGTGCAGAAGATGCGTGGAAGTCTGCCCGGTTCATTGCCTGAGCATGCATAATTCCTATACGGAGCCAGGTCCCGAAAAGACGGAAATCATCAACCGCTACAGCGATGAGCAGATCGCGAAAGAGGTAGAGAAGCAGAAAGCGATGGCCGCGAAAATCGCGGCGGCCAAGGCGGCTGCTGCAGCCAAGGCAGCAGAGCAGTAAATTCTTATGGCAGGATATGAAATAGTTGTTACGGGGGCGGTACAGGGTGTAGGGTACCGCCCTTTTGCGGCTGCGATGGCAAAGCAGTACGGTATCCGCGGCAGCATATGGAACGAGGACGGAATCGTCCGTATCCTCGCAGACGCCCCGGAAGAGGCAGTCAGGTCTTACGCGAAGGCACTGAAGGAGAACGCACCGGCGGGAGCTTCGGTGCTGCGCGTTACGGTCCGGCCGGCAGAGGAGGAAGATGACAGCGATGTGTCTTCGGGACAGTTCCTGACACATGAAGACGCATTCCGGATTCTGGAAAGCCGCGCCACGAAACGGGACCGGCCGCGGGAACTGAACGTTTTTACGCCGGATATCGGCATCTGCCCGGCTTGTCTTCGTGAAATGCAGTCCGCGAGGGACCGGCGTTTCCGGTATCCTCTGATCAGCTGCGCGTCCTGCGGGCCAAGATGGAGCATTCTGAAGCGCTTTCCGTACGACCGGGAAACAACAAGTATGGATGTTTTTCCGATGTGCGGCGCATGCTCCGGAGAATACCGCGCGGGCAGAAGAAGGCACGCGCAGACAATTTCCTGTCATGACTGCGGTCCGCAGATGCTGCTCCTGGAAAAAGGCATGGAGCTTTCCGGCGAAAGCGCATTTTCGGAAGCGGTCCGGATATTAAAGAACGGAGGTATTCTCGCGCTGAAGGGAATCGGCGGTTATCAGCTGCTCTGCACTCCCTATCTTTCAGAGACGGTCGCGCGGCTGCGCGCGATGAAAGGCAGGGAAGAAAAACCATTTGCGGTTATGTTCGAAAGTCTGCAGGAAGTCCTTGCGCACTGCTGCGCAGGTAGGGAGGAACAGCAGCTTTTGCAGAGTGCCGCAAGGCCGATTGTGCTTCTGGAAAGCACCGGCTGCACGGATAAACGCTTTGCCTTCAATGTCAGCGGAACCAGCAGATATCTCGGCGCGTTTCTTCCGTCTTCCGGGGTACACGAGATGCTTTGTAAAGAAGCAGGGCCTCTTGTCGTAACCAGCGCGAATATTTCCGGTTCTCCGATACCAGTCGACGATGAGAAATTCTTCTCTTTGAAATTTGAAGGCGGCGATACGCCCGATGGGATCTATTATCACAGGCGGCAGATTCTGCGGCCGTTAGATGACTCCGTTGTCTTTATGAACTGCGGCAGCGCGCAGTTTATCCGCAGAAGCCGAGGCTATGTGCCGATGCCGGTTTTTCTGGAAGAAACTTCAGTCAAAGGAGCGTTTGACACCGGCGGAAAGACGATTTTTGCCTGCGGCGCGGATTTAAAGGCAGCCTTCGCGGTCAGAAGAAACGGGAGAGTCATTCTCTCGCAGTATTACGGCGACCTTTCGCATTATGAAGTTTTACAAAATTATGCCAAAGGCGTAGATGATCTGGAACAGGTATTTGATGCCGGGGAAGATGCTCTCGTCTGTGACCTGCATCCTTCCTACTTTTCCTCTGCCTACGCGAAAAAGCGCGCGGGGGAAAAAGGCATTCCGCTTCTTCACGTACAGCATCACCATGCGCACGCGGCATCGGTCATGGCCGAACACGGACTCCGTTCCTGCATCGGCATTATCATGGACGGCACCGGCTATGGCAGCGACGGATCGGTCTGGGGCGGCGAATTCCTGTACTGCGTGGGCGCGGATTTCAATAGGCTGGGGTGCCTTTCGCCGGTCCGCATGTGCGGCGGCGATGCGGTCAGCACGAATGCGGATCTTGCCGCGTTGTTTTATAAGCTCGATGCGGGAGCGGTGCTGCCGGAGGAGACTCCGGATGAACTGCGTCCGGCAGCTGCTGCCCTGCGCGCGGGAATCGGCGTTTATAAAAGCTCCAGCATGGGAAGACTTTTTGACGCAGCTGCCGCGGTCCTTGAAATCGCGCATCGAAACGGATACGAGGGGGAATGCGCGGCAGAGCTCGAGAATGCC
This sequence comes from Bacillota bacterium, assembly GCA_029224465.1. Lineage (GTDB taxonomy): Bacteria > Bacillota > Clostridia > Lachnospirales > Lachnospiraceae > CAG-791. The sequence continues at coordinate 76,424 of JAQXUQ010000008.1, forward strand.
GCGGCCTTGGGATGCGGCTGTGCGGAAACGCTGCAAAGCGATATCGCGCGGATGCTTTTGTACTTTAGAAATCTTACGGATGTGTCCGCGGATGGTATCCGGCTGATTCGTGCCGGGCAGCTGATTCTTGGACTGAAATCCATGCAGAAGGCAGGGCTTTCCACGGAGAAAGCCGCGAATTATTTCCATCTGGCAGTTGCATATGCTGCCTCGGAAGTGGCGGTTTCCTTATCCCGCATCACGGGCGAGAAGAAGATCGTGTTGGGCGGCGGCACTTTTACGAACAGAATTCTCACGCAGGCACTGATGCAGCTGCTGTCGCAGAAAGGCCTTTCCGTGTACAGGAACGAACAGGTGCCCGGAAACGACGGCGGTATTGCGCTCGGGCAGGCATATCTCGCAGGGATCCTGCTGTCCCGGCAGGATAGTTTGAAAACATGAGGTGAATATTATGTGTGTGGCATATCCGGGAACGGTGATTGCGCTGAAAGAGGAAGGAAGAGAGGCGGTCGTGGATTTTGCGGGCACCGTACTGAATGCGCGGACCGGGTTCCTGCCTGTCAGGGAAGGGGACCGTGTCCTTGTGCATGCAGGCTGTGTTTTGCAGGTCCTGCCGGAGGACGAGGCAAAGGATATCGAAAGTATCTTCAACGACATCGCGGAAATTGAAGGACATACAAAGCCGTATGCCGCTGCAGAAGCCGAAGGAGAAGCCGGTAACGGGAAGGAAGCGCAGGCAGATGAGAGAACTTGACGATATAAGATCCTTTCTGAAAAACTATGACGGCCCCGATGTAAAAATCATGGAGGTCTGCGGAACGCACACGGCTGCCATTATGCATCTGGGCATTCCTTCGATGCTTTCGGAGCATATCCGGCTGATCTCCGGGCCCGGCTGTCCTGTCTGTGTCACCGTGACCGCGTACATTGACAAGCTGGTTGCGCTTGCGATGAATCCATCGAATATTGTTTATGCATTCGGCGACCTTCTGCGCGTCATGGGAAGTCAGAAGAGCCTTTCGATGGCAAAGGCGGACGGTGCGCGCGTCCGGATGGTCTATTCGCCTCTCGATATGCTGGACGCGGCCGGAAAAGACCCGGCGCATACGCATATTTTCGCGGCTGTCGGTTTCGAGACGACAACGCCTGTGTACGCACTTCTTCTCGAGGAAGCCGCGCGGCGGAAGATCCGCAATATAAAGCTTTTGACTAGCCTCAAAACAATGCCGGCCGTCATCGACAGGCTCTGCCGCATGAATGGCACAGACGGAGGCAGTCCGGTCACCGGATTTATCGCGCCGGGACATGTCTGCGCGGTTTCCGGATATGCGGCTTACAGGACGCTCGCCGGGAAGTACCGCCTGCCTTTTGTCGTCTCGGGGTTTACCGGGGAGACTTTGCTGGCTTCCATTTACACGCTTGTAAAATGCGCGGGAGAGCCGATTGTTCGAAATTATTATCCGCAGGTTGTACGGGAAGAAGGAAACAAGGCCGCGCAGGAAGCGGTGCTCCGCATGTTCCGCCCGTGTGATGCCGCATGGAGAGGACTCGGCATTATTGAAGGAAGCGGCATGGTTCTACGGGATGAGTACAAGGACATGGACGCGGGCTCCGAAAACCTCCTTGAAGACAGGACGGGCACCGGCTGCCGGTGCGCCGATGTTCTGACGGGAAAGATTCTGCCGGAGCAGTGTCCGATGTTCGGCAGGACATGCACGCCGCGGGAGCCGAAGGGCGCCTGCATGGTATCGCAGGAGGGCAGCTGCTTCAACCATTTTGCGGCGGCAGGCATTCGAAGCTGAAGAGATTTCTCAAGATACCTGCCGCGGCGTTCAGGGAGCGGCAGAAGGTACAGAGCAGGAGATGGAATGATGGAACGGATCACAATGGCGCATGGCAGCGGCGGGGAAGAGACAAGCCGTCTGATCGAAGCTGTTTTCGCGAAATATCTTGGTAACAGTTACCTTTCCCAGATGGAAGACTCTACGGTTGTTCCGGGCAGCAGGGAGCTGGCGGTCACGACAGACTCGTTTGTCGTAACGCCTTACATCTATCCCGGCGGCGATATCGGACGGCTGTGCGTCTGCGGTACGGTCAATGACATTTTAATGAGCGGCGCGGTGCCGCAGTATCTGACCTGCGGCTTCATTCTCGAAGAAGGCCTGCCTCTGGAGAAGCTCGAGCAGATTGTGCGCTCCATGGCCGATACGGCAAAGGAAGCCGGCGTTCTGGTCGCGGCGGGAGACACCAAGGTGATTGAAAACCGCGGGGATTCAGAAGGCGGCCTGATGATCAATACTGCAGGCATCGGTTTCATGCGGGACGGGGCGCAAAGACTCCTGCCGTCCGGTATACAGGCAGGCGATCAGGTCCTTGTCTCCGGCAGGCTCGGGGATCATCACGCGGCGATTCTGGGCTGCCGTCTTCAAATGTCTCATTCGATTCTGAGTGATAACGCTCCGCTTTCGGAAATGGCAGGAGCATTGTTCGATCACGGCCTGCATGTGCATGAGATGCGGGATGTAACCCGCGGAGGGCTTGCGGGCGTTTTAAATGAGCTGGCCGGAGCCTCCGGAAAAGTGATCGGACTGGAGGAGCAGGATATTCCGGTTTCACCGGAAGTTACGTCGTTTGCCGGTATACTCGGACTGGACCCTCTATATATGGGAAATGAAGGCAAAATGGTGCTGTTCATCCCGAAGGAGGAGGCACGGGAAGCACTGGAAATCATGCGTTCCTGCAGATACGGAGAAGAGGCGGCTCTGATCGGATCGGTGCGGGAACCGGAGAGCGGAGAAGCTCCGATTCTCCTTCTGCATACCGGCATTGGCGGCACACGCATTCTCGGGCCTTTGTACGGAGAGGGACTCCCCCGAATATGCTGATTGAAAATTCACCGGAATGATAGTATGATTTCAATGTTTGAAATGACTGCTTCGATGAAAAAGGAAGCCGGAGAAGAAGAGGAAAATCTATGGCACTGAAGAAAAAACCGGTCACCGGAATGAAGGATATCATGCCGGAGGAGATGGAAATCCGCGAGTACTGCATCTCCGTTATCAGCAAGACCTATGCGGAATTCGGATTTCAGAGAATCGAGACGCCGTGTGTCGAGAGCATCGAAAACCTGACATCCAAATCCGGCGGAGACAACGAAAAACTGATTTTCAAAATCTTAAAACGCGGAGAGAAGCTGCATCTGGATGATGTAAAGAGCGAAGCCGACCTTGTAGACGGCGGGCTCCGCTACGACCTTACGGTTCCGCTGGTACGGTATTACAGCAACCACGAAAACGAACTGCCGGTGCCGTTCAAGGCACTGCAGATGGGAAATGTATGGCGCGCGGACAGGCCCCAGAAGGGCAGATACCGCCAGTTCATGCAGTGCGATATCGATATTATCGGAGAACCTACAAATCTTGCGGAGATCGAACTGATTCTCGCGACGACAACGACGCTCGGAAGACTGGGATTCAGGAACTTCCAGATCAGAATCAATGACCGCCGGATTCTGAAGGCAATGGCTGCCTGCTCGGGCTTCCCGAAAGAGCGTTTCGATGAAGTATTCATCAGCCTTGACAAGATGGACAAGATCGGTCTTGCCGGCGTGAAGGAGGATCTCGAAGAACAGGGCTTTGCCAAAGAGTCCATCGATACATACGCGGCGCTCTTTGAAGGACTTAAAGAGGCGGATGACAAGCTGGCGTTTCTTGAGAACAGGCTCGGCGGTTTCATTGAGGAAGACGTCATTCCGAACCTGCGCGAGACTGTGGAGACCGTGGAAGCGGCAAAACAGGCGCAGTTCCGGCTGGTCTTTGATCCCACGATTGTCCGCGGCATGAGCTACTACACCGGTACGATTTTCGAGATCGCCATGCCGGAGCTAGGAATCAGCGCGGGCGGCGGTGGCCGCTACGACGGCATGGTCGGTAAATTTACTGGCAAAGATGTTCCCGCCTGCGGATTTTCAATCGGCTTCGAGCGGATCATCCTGCTTCTTATGGAACAGGGATTCAAGGTGCCCGGCAGCGCGCGGAAGAAGGCTTATCTTCTGGAGAAGAACCTGCCTTCGGACCGGCTTCTTGCGGCGATCAGCGCGGCACAGAAAGACCGGGCAGCCGGAAACGATGTCCTTGTTGTCCGTATGAACAAGAACAAGAAGTTCCAGAAGCAGCAGCTTTTGGAGCAGGGCTATGAAAGCTTCGAGGAGTTCTACGCGTCCCCGAAGGAATAAGAGCGTTCTCTTACGCTGACAGTAAAGTCAGTAGCAGGAAACGCGGCGCAGTCACAACGCAGGAGATCAATATGCAGAATCGTACTCATACATGCGGGGAACTCCGCATCAGCGATGCCGGTAAGAAGGTGCAGCTTTCCGGCTGGCTTGAGAATATGCGGATTGTATCCGCGAACCTCGCGTTCATCGTCCTTCGCGATTTCTACGGCACGACACAGCTTGTCGCGGAAACCGAAGAAATGATGAAGAAATTCAAAGAAATCACAAAGGAATCGACGATCAGCGTGACCGGTGTTGTCCGGGAGCGCAGCTCCAAGAATCCGAAGCAGGCGACCGGTGAAATCGAAGTGGTTCCGGACAGCGTAACCGTTCTCGGCCGCTGCCGCTACAATGAGCTTCCGTTTGAAATCAATCACAGCCGTGAAGCGGATGAACAGGTCCGTCTCAAATACCGCTATCTGGATCTGCGCAATCCCGCGGTGAAGAAGAATATCCTCCTGCGCTGCCAGGTCATTGCCGCCCTGCGGAAGGCCATGGCGGATCACGGATTTCTGGAGATTACGACGCCGATCCTGACCGCCTCCTCCCCGGAGGGCGCGAGAGATTACCTGGTG
>JAQXUQ010000009.1 GCA_029224465.1 Bacillota bacterium
GCCCATGTTCCAGTTGGGATTGTTGAGCGCCTGTGCAGCATGCATGCCGACAAGCTCCTCACGCTTCTTTCCGCGGAAAGTTCCGCCGGAACAGGTCAGCAGGATTTTACGGATTCTGTGCCTCGGCTCTCCGTTCATGCACTGGAAAATCGCGCTGTGTTCGGAGTCGACAGGAAGCAGCGATACACCAGCCTCCTTCACCGCGGGCATAATCAGATGTCCTGCCGCTACCAGCGTCTCCTTGTTGGCAAGCGCAATTGTCTTACCGCAGCGGATCGCTTCCAGCGTCGGACGAATACCGATCATGCCGACAACCGCGTTCAGAAAGATGTCGTAATCCGGAAGCGCCGCTTCCTCGAGCAGTCCCTCCATCGAGCAGACGACACGGACCGGAAGATCGCGGACGAGCTCTCTGACTTCGCCCGCCGCCTTTTCATCCCACATACAGACAACCTTCGGATGAAACTCGCGGATCTGCTCTTCCATCCGCTTCGCGTTCCGGCCGGCCGCGAGAGCCGTAACCTCCAGTTCCTCCGGATACGTGCGGACAATATCCAGCGTCTGTGTACCGATGGAACCCGTGGAACCGATAATCACCAGTCGTTTTTTCACAACAAACCCTTTCTTTTCGTGTCCCGCCGCATGCGCGTCAGCGCAGAACCGTCAGAAGCAGAACGCCCAGATAATAAATTGCCGGCGCTGTAAATATAATACTGTCGAAACGGTCCATGATTCCCCCGTGACCGGGGATGATCTTTCCGTAATCTTTGATATTGTGGTTGCGCTTGATCGCGGAAGCAGCAAGATCTCCGGTCATGCTGATGATGCTGCCCGCAATGCCGATAATAATGAATTCGGCCATGAAATCCGTGCCGGGATAGAGCATCCTTACGACCGCTGCCGCGCCTGCACACAGCGCCGTGCCGCCCGCAATGCCACCGATCGCACCTTCCCAGGTCTTTTTCGGAGACAGGACCGGCGCCATCTTATGCCGGCCGCAGAGTCTTCCGACTGCCCACGCACATGTATCGCAGATCCAGGAGCAGAAAAAGATGAGTGCGTAAACAAATCGTCCGGCAGGCAGAAAAATCGAGCGGTAGATGCATGAAATCATGATCGGAATGTACAAAAACGCGAACACGGAACCGATGACCTGCGCCGCTTCATACTTCGGAAACGTAAAAACATAAATTCCCATGTTCACAAAGAACACGCCGAAAATACACAGAAGCGCCAGTGTATTCGCCTCTGATACAAAGCGGTCCGTGTTGTCCTTCATGCTAAGATACACGAGCAGCACCCAGTAGACCGCGGCAAAGACTTCTCCTGTTACTTCCAGAACATTGAAGCGCTTATCTTTCTCATGAACCTGCAGCACCCTTGTCATCTCATAGAAGCCAATCATCGAGCAGACAGCAAGCACCGCCGCAAGCGGGATGCCGCCCGCAAGTCCCAGCGTAACCGCGAGAATGAAGATGACAACGCCGCTGATAATCCTTTGTTTCACTGCGTCAGACCTCCGAATCTTCTCTCCCTGTGGTTATACGCGTCCACTGCCTTTTCAAGCTCTTCCTTTGTAAAGTCCGGCCACGCCGTATCCGTAAAATACATTTCGGAATACGAAAGCTGCCACATCAGAAAGTTCGAAAGCCGCTCTTCACCGCAGGTGCGGATGAGCAGATCCGGATCCGGAATACCCGCGGTATCCAGCTCATCCGAAATTGTCTCTTCCGTAATATCCTCAGGCTGCAGTTCTCCTGAAGCCGCCTTCTGTGCGATCTTCCGGACGGCACGCGTCATCTCGTCCCTCGATCCGTAATTAATCGCGATCTGGAATCCGATACCGGTATTATTCTTCGTAGCCTCTTCGAGCGTGCGGATCGAATCCTGCAGATCCGGATCCAGCCTTGTCTTGTCCCCGATCACACGGATCCGCACATTGTTCTTCGCGCATTTGGCGAGCGATGTCTTCATATAGGTGCGGAGCAGGTTCATCAGCGCCTTTACCTCCGCGCCGGGCCGCGTCCAGTTTTCCGTAGAAAACGCGTATACGGTCAGATAACGGATTCCCATGTGATCCGCGTCTTCGAGTATCTGTTCGACGACCTTCGCTCCCTGCGCGTGTCCCATCGTGCGCGGCAGCCCTCTCTTTTTCGCCCAGCGTCCGTTGCCGTCCATGATAATCGCGACATGCGCCGGAATCTTTCTCTGTGTATCAGCCATTCTGCATCCTTCCCGCTTCCGCAGGCAGACCGCCTTTGATCAGACAGTCATCAGCTCCTTCTGCTTGTTGTCGATCATCGCGTCGACCTGCTTAATATACTTGTCGGTAACCTTCTGCAGCTCGTCTGTCAGATCGGCAATGACATCTTCGGAGACTTCGCCGGCCTTCTTCTGCTTCTTGAAATCCTCGTTTCCGTCTCTGCGGATATTGCGGATGGCGTTCTTGGCTTCCTCACCTTTCTTCCGGACATCCTTGACCAGCTCTTTACGTCTGTCCTCTGTCAGCTCCGGGAAAACAAGCCTGACCGTCGTCGCGTCCGGCGTCGGATTAATGCCGATGTCGGACATGTTGATTGCGCGCACGATATCCTTGACAAGATTCTTGTCCCAGGGCTGAATCTGGATGATTCTCGCTTCCGGAACCGAAATGTTCGCCACCTGCTGGAGCGGTGTCGGCGTTCCGTAATAATCCACGCGGATGCGGTCCAGCACATGCGGGTTCGCACGGCCTGCCCTTACGGCAGCCAGCTCCGTTTCGAGGAAATTCACCGCTTTCGTCATCTTCTCTTCGTAAACCCTGATCTTCTCGTTTGCCATAATGTAACCTCCCTGAAATCAGTCCACTGTAATCGTTGTACCGTTGAAGTCGCCGGATGCCGCCCTGATAATGCCGTCCTTTTCATTCAGATCAAAGATGCGAAGGGGCATCTTGTTATCCCTTGCAAGAATCGATGCCGTCATGTCGATGACCTGCAGATTCCTGCTGATCACATCGTCAATGGACAGCCTGTCAAAGCGAACCGCGTTTTTGTTCTTCGCGGGATCGCTGTCATAGACACCGTCGATGTTCTTCGCCATCAGGACAGCGTCCGCGTCCACCTCAATGGCGCGCAGCAGGACGCCCGTATCAGTCGAAAAATACGGATGTCCGGTTCCGCACGCAAAAAACACGACAATGTTCCGCTCAAAATACTTATTCGCCCGGTCCTTCGAGAAAAGCTTCGTAAAACCGCCGATTTCAAACGGCGTCAGAATGTTCGTCATCATGCCCTCGCCGCGGAAAATTTCCGATACATATATGCAGTTCATGACCGTCGCGAGCATCCCGATCTGATCGGACTTCACGCGGTCGATTTCCGTACCTGTGCGTCCTCTCCAGAAATTGCCGCCGCCGATGACGACGCCTACCTGTGTCCCCTTGTCTACAAGGGTCTTCACCTGCAGCGCGACGCCGCGGACCGTCTCCTCGTCAAATCCGGTTCCCTTGCTGCCTGCCAGCGCTTCTCCGCTGAGTTTCAGGATAATTCTGCTCATGATAATATCCGGTCCCTTCTGCCGGTTTAACGGCCTGCATTAAATTCGAATCGGAAGACTTCCGAATCAAAACAATCTTACCATATCTACCAAGGGGTATCAAAGAATTGTCTCCTTTTTTTCATCCGTTGCATAAAGGCCGTTTCAATGTTAAAATAGATCGGTTTTATTGTAGAAGAGCAAACAGATGTTCATTCATCGAGGCAATTAGTAAAGAGGTTTCTGACGATGAAAAGAGAAGACGTAAGAAATGTCGCGATTATTGCCCATGTCGACCACGGCAAAACAACACTTGTCGACGGGCTTCTGCGCCAGAGCGGTGTTTTCCGCGAGAATCAGGCAGTTGTGGACCGGGTCATGGATTCCGGCGCGATCGAGCGTGAGCGCGGCATCACAATTACCAGTAAAAATACTGCCGTGAATTACAACGGCGTGAAAATCAACATTCTGGACACCCCCGGCCACGCGGACTTCGGCGGTGAAGTCGAGCGTGTCCTCAAAATGGTGGACGGCGTTGTCCTTGTCGTCGACGCGTTTGAGGGACCGATGCCGCAGACAAGATTTGTTTTGTCCAAGGCGATGGCCCTCGGCCTTTCGATCATTGTCTGCATCAACAAGATCGACCGCCCCGGCGCGCGGCCGACGCAGGTCATTGACGAAGTTCTCGAGCTTCTAATGGACCTCGGCGCGAATGACGAGCAGCTGGACTGCCCGTTTGTTTTCGCTTCCGCTAAAAGCGGAATCGCCACGCTCGACCTCGGCAGCCCGGGAGTTTCCATGAAGCCTCTGTTCGAGACCATCATCAACCACATTCCGGCTCCCGAGGGAGATCCGGACGCGCCGACGCAGGTACTGATCTCCACGATCGACTACAACGAGTATGTCGGACGGATCGGCATCGGCAAAGTATCCAATGGCACGATCAAGGTCGGTCAGGATGTCGTCCTTGTCAACCATCATGACCATGACAAGCTTGTCAAGTGCAAAATCAACACACTGTATGAGTTTGAAGGCCTGCAGAAGGTTCCGGTACAGGAAGCGAGAATGGGCTCGATCGTTGCCATCTCCGGTATTGACGAGCTGCATATCGGCGACACAATCTGCGGTCCCGAAAAGGTAGAAGCCATTCCGTTCCCCAAGATCGAGGATCCCACGATTTCGATGACCTTCTGTGTCAACGACTCTCCGCTTGCCGGAAAGGACGGAAAGTATATTACGTCCCGCCATATCCGCGAAAGACTGATGCGCGAGCTGAATACCGATGTGTCCCTTCGTGTGGAGGATACCGATTCGACCGATACCTTCAAGGTCTCCGGCCGCGGCGAACTGCATCTTTCGGTTCTGATCGAGACGATGCGCCGCGAAGGATATGAGTTCGCGGTCTCCAAGGCGGAAGTCATCTATCACTATGATGAAAACGGCAAAAAGCTCGAGCCGATCGAGGAGGCCATCATCGATGTGCCGGAAGAGTTCGCGGGCAATGTCATTCAGGAGCTCGGCCGCAGAAAGGGTGAGCTGATCAACATGGGCAAAGCCAACGGCGGTTACACAAGGCTGGAGTTCCATATTCCTTCCAGAGGACTAATCGGTTACCGCGGTATGTTCATGACAGATACCAAGGGAAACGGCATCCTGAATACGATTTTCCTGGATTATGAGCCGTACAAGGGGGATATCGCATACAGAAAGACAGGTTCCCTGATCGCGTTTGAATCCGGCACTGCGGTTACCTACGGACTGTATAATGCGCAGGAGCGCGGCGTCCTGTTCATCGGCGCAGGCGAAGAGGTTTACTCCGGCATGATCATCGGCCAGTCCGCAAAATCCGAAGATGTCGAAGTCAATGTCTGCAAGACCAAGCATCTGACCAATACGCGTACCTCTTCTTCCGATGAGGCGCTTCGTCTTGTTCCGCCCAGAATCATGTCGCTGGAACAGGCGATCGAATATGTTGATACGGACGAGCTTCTGGAAGTCACGCCGAAGCATCTGCGTCTTAGAAAGAAGATTCTGGATCCCCGCCTGAGAAAGCGCGCGAACATCGCGGCGAATATGAAGGCGCAGGCGCAGGGGTAAACCGAACGCCGCTTCTATTTCAGTAATGACATAGCGCGGGCGCATACCGCATGAACAAACCATTCATGCGGTATGCGCCCGTGCTTTCATTTTACAGATGAAGTACATGCGTTGCGATCTGGAAATAAGTCAGCAGCGAAACCGCATCGACGATCGTCGTTATCAGAGGCGATGCCATGACCGCGGGATCCAGATGAATCCTGTCCGCCAGAAGCGGCAGGCAGCAGCCGATGAACTTCGCGAATATAACAACGACGACCAGCGTCAGGCAGACAATGGCTGCGATTTCCATCGGAATCCTGTCAACAATCAGAAGCTTGACAAAATTGACCGCGGCAAGAGTTACACCGCACATAACAGCTACGCGAAGCTCTTTCCAGATTGCCTTCGGCAGCTCCCGGAACTCCACTTCATCCAGGGAGAGCGCGCGGATAATCGAAACCGAAGCCTGCGAGCCGGCATTTCCGCCCGTATCCATCAGCATCGGAATGTATGCAGTCAAAACAACATAAGACGCAAGCGCCTTTTCATAACTGGTAATGATTGCCCCGGTGAACGTCGCCGAAATCATCAGGAGCAGAAGCCAGGGCATCCGGTGTTTGTAAGTTTCGAAAATCGAAGTCTTGAAGTACGTCTTGTCGGAAGGCACAATCGCGGCCATCTTCTCGATATCTTCGGTGGCTTCCTCTTCCATGATATCGACTACGTCGTCGATTGTGATGATACCGACCATCCGCTTTTCGCCGTCAACAACAGGCATTGCCGTAAAGTCGTACTTCTGCAGCATCTTCGCTGCTTCTTCCTGATCGTCCGTCGTTTCAATGCAGACGACATTCTCATTCATGAAATCACCGATGATCTCTTCCTGTTTGTGGATCAGAAGATACCGGAGCGCTACGGTTCCGACCAGCACTCTTTCCTTGTCAAGCACATACAAAATGTTGACCGTTTCCGAATCGATCCCGATATCCCGGATCCGGTTGATTGCGTCTGCAACGGTCATGTTTTCCCGCAGATCCACGAACTCGACCGTCATAACAGAGCCGGCCGAATCCTCCGGGTAACGCAGCAGATGGTTAATGTCCGCCCGCGTGTCCGGCCGCGCGTTCGCAAGAATTTTCTTTACGACGTTGGCTGGCATTTCTTCCAGAAGGTCCGTCGCGTCATCGGCCATCAGATTATCAATAATGTTCGCGGATTCCTTATCGGACAGGGACCGGATAATATACTGCTGGTCATCGATCTCGAGTTGCGCGAAAACATCCGCCGCCATGCTCTTGGGCAATATCCGGAACATCTTGAGGGAATCCTCATCCTCGAGATCATCCATGACCGCCGCAATATCCGCAGCCTGCATGTCGGCACAGGTCTGTCTGAATTTCGTGTACTGCTTGGTCTCCAGAAGGTTGACCAGCAGTTCTTCGTTCTTCTGCTCTTCCTCTTCTCTGGTTTCCATCTCATACCCCCTTCTGCCGCGCAGCGTTTATTCCGGAAAACCGAAATAACCTCTGCCCGATGATGTAATGACAATCCTGCCGTATCCTGCTCCTTCAAGTGCTTTCCGTATTTCACCGGTTTCGGATAACGGAACCGTAATTTTCATAGATACACGGTCGGTATATTCCGGATCCGTGCCGGCAATTCCTTTCTGTTTCAGAAGATAGCTGACCTGATCCAGCAAAGCATAGTCCATCGTCAAAGAAAGGATTTCTCCTTCCCGCATTCTGGCGAGTCCCGCGTCTGCAAGCGCCGCTTTTGCGGCTTCCGTATACGCCCTTGTAAGGCCGCCGGTTCCAAGCAGCGTTCCGCCGAAATATCTGGTTACGGCGATCAGAACATTCGCGGCCGCGGCTCCGTCCAGCACCTTCAGAATCGGCAGTCCTGCCGTGCCGGAGGGTTCTCCGTCATCCGATGCCTTCCGGTCCATGCGGTCCGCGCCGAGAACATATGCATAGCAGTGATGTCTCGCGTCATAATATTTGCTGCGGACCCCGGAAAGGATCTCCCTGATTTCTTCGTGCGTCGTAACCGGGAAAGCCTGTCCTATGAATCTTGATTTCTTTTCTTCGTAAATTCCGCTGCCGCAGCCCCGAATCGTATAATATTCCGTCACTAAGGTTCTCCCTGTCACCTGCGCGTATTCCGCTGAGGCGTTGCACGGCACCATTCTACTGCGGTGTCCGCACAGCACCGCTCTGCCGAGGCGTTCGCGCGGCGGCTCTACGGAGCGCCGCCCGCAGGTGTCTGTGCTCCCGCAGCCGGAGTCTGTGTGCCGGCGCCTGAAATATGTGCCCCTGCAGCAGGTGTCTGCGACGCCTGACCATCCTGTGCAGTCCCCGCATTCTGGTTGTTCTGCGCCTGTGCCGCCGCCTGCGCGGCAGCAAGAGCCGCCGCCTGCTGCTGCAGCGCGGTATTGTAATTCTCCGTCGCCGTCTGTACAGCGGCTGCCGCTGTCTGCGCCGCCGCCGTGTCGCCGGACTGCTGCGCCGCAACGAGCTGATCCTGCGCGGCTTTCAAAGCGGCTGCAGCGGCTTGAAGATTCGCGTTTGCAGCTTCTACGGCAGACGCCGCCTGCTGTCCGGCTGCCTCGGCTTCCGCCTGTGCCTGCTTGGCAGCAAGCTCCTGCTGTTCCTGCGCCAGAACTTCATTAATGTCGGCGCGGGCCATAAATTCCGCTGTATGATGGCATTTCAGTCCCGACTCCTTGAAGGTTGTGACATCACTCACCTTGAACGGGCACTCGTCTGTCGCGGGAAGTCCGTCGATTGCACAGACCATTCCCTGATAGTGAACATCACAGGTTTCTGTCGGCACATCATCTTCTGCAAAGTATTCGGTCGTAAGCGTCGCGTCGCAAAGTCCTGCTACCGGAAGTTTCCCCGAAAGCGCGCAGACAGTCTTCTGCACGATCCCCGAAGGTTTTGTAAAATCACGGGAAGGCAAGCCTTCCTGCGCCTTCTCCATGACGGCACGCCAGAGCTTTTTGGCGATGCCCGCCTCCTGCCCGACCAGATCCGTGTTCTCATCATATCCTGCCCAGGTCGTGCAGGTATAATAATCCGTATATCCGCAGAACCAGACGTCGTTTTCATCTGACGTTGTACCTGTTTTACCGGCAATCGGCGTGGTGCCGAAATTGACTGCTGTTCCGGTTCCCTTCGTCACAACGTCCTCCATTGCAGAAGTCAGAAGCCAGGCGGTCGTTGCCTTCAGTACGCGTCTCTTTTCAGCATCCTGCGAAGCATCCAGAATCACATTTCCGTCATGGTCTGTAATCTTTGTATACAGCTTGGGCTCAATATACTCTCCGCCGTTCGCGATCGCGGCGTATGCGCCGTTCAGCTCGATGTTCTTCACGCCTTTGGTGATGCCGCCAAGCGCGAGCGTCGGCTGAATGTCGGAATAGACTTTACCGCCGATTTCTTCCCGCTCGACCAGTGTCGTAAAACCGAATTTTTTCAGATAATCAAAGCCAAGCTGCGGCGTAATCTGGACCAGTGTCTTGACCGTGACGATATTCATCGAATTCTGGATTCCAAGCCGGAGTGAAGAAAGCCCTCTGTAAGCTTCCCCGTACCAGTTGCGCACCGGCGTTCCGTCTGCATAGGCGTACGGCGCGTCATCCTGTGTTGTCGCGAGGGTAAGTCCTGCCGCGTCAAGGGCAGGTGCGTACGTTGAAACCACCTTGAAGGTCGATCCGGGCTGCCGGACGACATCAACGGCGCGGTTCAGCGTCCTGTTGGCAGTCTTCTCTCCTCTGCCGCCGCTCATCGCAAGCACGGCGCCTGTATGCTGATCTTCCAGCGTCAGGGAGATCTGGGGCTGGGGCGTGATGTTTTCGCTCTCGGCAATGACCTTGCCGCCGCTTTGCAGAACGTATTCCTTATATTCCTGTTCTGCTGTCCGCGCGTCTTCCTTCGTCCTGAATATCAGGGTAAAATACGGATTCTTCTGCTTGAAATACGTTTCGAGCATCTGCGTTGAATAGTTCTGCACATTACCGTCCGTATCCTGCACGCTCAGATTGTAATTCAGATACCAGCGGGTACCGTTCGGATAAATGCTCTCGTCGCTGACAGCGTCGTCAACGATCTTCTGCAGCTTCGCGTCCTGTGTCGAATAGATATTCAGACCGCCCGAATAAAGAAGCGTGAAGGCCTGTGTCTCAGTGTATCCCTTTTTCACAAGGTCCGCGGTCACCTGTTCGGTCAGAGCGTCGACAAAATAGGAGTTGATCTGATTATCGTTTGTCTTGTTGTCAACCGTTTTAATTCTCGAATAAACATCGTCCTCCAGCGCGCTCTGATACTCTTTTCTGGAGATAAAGCCGTTCTCCAGCATCTTGGAAAGGACTTTTTCCCTGCGCTTCGCGTTCTTTTCGGGATACGTGATCGGATCATAGCGCGTCGGATTCTGTGTGATTCCCGCGATGACCGCGCATTCCGAAAGTGTCAGTTTGCTGACCGACTTTCCGAAATACCGCATGGAGGCCGCCTGGACGCCGAGCGTATTATGTCCCAGGTTAATCGTATTCATATAGTTGAGCAGGATATCGTCCTTGCTCATTTTCTTCTCGAGCTCTACTGCAAGATACTGTTCCTGTATCTTTCTACGGATGCTCTCGGAAAAGGTTTCGTCCGTCCAGCCCGTAAAAACATTGTTCTTGATCAGCTGCTGCGTAATCGTAGAAGCTCCCTGCGAAAAGCTGCCGCTTTTCAGGCCAAGGTAAGCTGCGCGGAAAATTCCCTGAATGTCAATGCCATGGTGCTCGTAAAACCGCTCATCCTCAATCGCGACAAATGCGCGCTGCAGGTTCTTCGGAACCATGTCCATTGTAACCGGAATCCGGTTGGAGTCGGTGGATACGAGCTTCGCGGTTTGTTTGCCCTGATTGTCATAGACGAACGTTGAAAATCCCGTCGGCGTGACATCAATGTTGCTGATATCCGGCGCTGTGTCAATCATTCCGCGGAAAGCGCCGAGCCCTGCGTTGACAGCGGCAGTGACAACGCCGATAAACGCGACCAGTAGGAGGGTTGCGATAAGCGTCGTGATCTTGTGCGCTCTGCGCCGCCCTTTGGAATTCAGGTCTCTGCGGATTTTTGTTATGTTGTCGCTGCTGTAATTCATAAACGCGTCTTTCCCTGCGGGTTCCTGTAAAAAATATACCGGATAATATTTTATAACAGTTGAGGAGTAAAGGCAAAATGATTCAGGAAGCAGACATTACAATTTGCATAATAATCTGCCACTGATCGCAGAACGTCTTTATTGGTATATGGGCATATCCCCGTTTAAACCATCACAAGCGTCCCAATCGTTGTATTCGGTTTAATGCATTCCCGAACCAGATTTATTTTTAATACGATGCGGTTTGATCCCGCGCATCCATGGACAAAACACTCTATCCGCGCTATGATAGCCACTGACGCGGATTTTCCGTCACTGCAATAAGAGTGTTAGAGCACCATCTTCCTTCCCACTCATTAATAACTAAAGGAGTAAATTTCATAATGAACCACAATAAAATTCTGTATCTGGTCCACGCGGCCGTCATTGCGGCTGTCTATGTTATTCTCACAATGCTTGCGGCAAGCTTCAATCTCGCAAGCGGCGCGATTCAGGTCCGCTTTTCCGAAGTTCTGACGATTCTTCCTTACTTCACACCTTCTGCTGTTCCGGGCGTTGTCATCGGCTGCCTGCTTTCAAACATACTGACAGGCTGCGCGCTGCCCGATATCATTTTCGGAACGTTTGCGACACTCCTCGGCGCGCTCGGCACCTACGCGCTTCGAAAGAACCGCTGGCTCGCGCCGGTTCCTCCGATTGTGGCAAACACGATCATCGTTCCGCTTGTACTGCGCTATGCTTACCATATTCCGGGAGCGCTCTGGTTTCTGATGGCAACCGTCGGCGCAGGCGAAGTTATTTCCTGCTATCTCTTCGGAGAGGTACTTCTCGGAGCGCTTCTTCCGTTCCGGCAGAAAATCTTCGGCAGCGCGGAAACAGTATCCCGGAAACCCGGGACAGTCTCCCGCTGACAGGGCACGCACAGGAAGCGCGTGTCCTTCATCAATAACATATTTAGGAAAATCCGTACAGCCGGGGCCGTCCGCTCCGGCTTTTCTTATGCTCTTCACCGGAAACCGGTCTATGGATTTCCGCTTTCTTCACCGGACGAAGGCACTTGCGTGGATGCATCTGTCTCAGGCTTCTGCTGCCCGCCCGTCTCTTCCTGCTTCTGCAGCACTTCCTCTTCAAGAGGATTCTGCTCCTTTTCACCTGTCTCTTTATTCAATAGAAGTTCAACCTCAGAGCGCAGTTCTTCTACCTGTTTCATCAATGCATTCTGATTCTCCTCGATGCGCTGCTGTGACTGCGCAAGCTCATTCTGACGGTCCGAAAGTGCTCCGGAAAGATCCAGTATCTGTGCCGCCGTGGTCTGCAGCTGCTCCTGCGTCCTGCCGAACGCATCCTGCGAATCAAAGATGGCAGCCTGCAGCTGTGCCATCTCCTGCTGCCTATCCATGATGGTTTCCTGTTTTTCCATACTGTTCAGCTGCTGCTGTGAAATTGTCTGCTGCCCTTGCGAAAGCTCTGCCTGCCGCGCGACGGCCTTCTGTGCGCTGTCCTCCGCGAGCTTTTCCATCCGCTGCCCCGTTTCCGTGATGTTCTTCTGCGTTTGCGCGATGGCTTCCTGCGTCTTCTGTATGCCGGCGCCAAGTTCGCCGCGCTGCCCTTTAAGCAGGCTGCCGAGCTCTTCATCCGTTTCGGAGAGCGCCTTTTTCAGTTCTTCCGTCTCACTGCTCTGACTGTCCCCGGCCTCGGCAAGAAGGAGCTGTATCTGCTTCCGGATACCTTCCGCTGTCTGGTCCAGCTTCTTCTGCGTTTCCAGTGTTCTCTGATCCAGCGCCTTTCTGCGGTTTTCCTCTTCCTTCGCCGCCTTATCCGCTTCCGCCGCGGATTTCTTCCCTGCTTCCTTCATTTCTTTCTGCAGCGTATCCAGACCCTGAATGACACTGTCGAGACTCTGCGAAAGCTCCTCATTCGTGTTACTGCTGCCCTGACGGAAGGAATCAAGATTCTGCCTCATTGAAGTAACGGCAGCCGTCACCTTTTTATATTGTTCCGCGTCCTGTGAATGAGATTCTCCGCTTTGAACACTCCCGCTCCGGAGCGTACGGATACTCTTCTCGATCACCGTCAGCTTTTCCTCAAGCTTCCTGTCACTCTCCGCGGCAAGGCTTCGCTGCGCCGCATCGCCTCGCAAGATGACAAAAAGAAGCGCCGCGGCTGCGGCTATACCGACGATCATCAGGGCAGCCGTGCGGAACAGGTAAGCGCGGGCAGCAGGATCCCGCGGAGCCTTTGCGGCAGCCGGCTGCTGCCCGGCGTAAAAGGTCTGTTCCTCCTTCTCCTGCTCTTCGTCTTCCTGATTGGCGTCCCGGAAATAGTTTAATAGATTACTAAGTGACATGTTGTTCCTCCGATGTGATATAAGATCTGTCTGCAGAAATGCGGTTACGGCGCCGGCAAAGAGCTGCCGGCAGATTTCCCGGCAGGAAATCTGCCGGGTGATGCAAATACTGTAACTTCTCCCGCCTGTTCCCGCAAGAGGCAATTCATGCACAAATTTCTTCTGTTTTTTTGTCTATTCAGTATATTTGTTTTTGATAAATATTGTATTATATTATCATTATCAGATTTCTTTTTGAAAGGAGGGCAATATGAACATGGGAGTTGTTTTCGCAGTGGCTGCAATCATTGCCTTCTGCGGATGGGTTATTTATTCGGCGACACACAGAGATGTTTAAGCCGGTCAGGAAAGTGCCGGAGAAACGCGCTGCGTTTCTCCGGCACTTTTTGCTTGCATTGATGTTTCCCCTATGGTAGAATACAACTTGCGTCTGAAAGAAAGATGCGCATAAATGCTGGCATGGCTCAGTCGGTAGAGCGTCGCATTGGTAGTGCGGAGGTCACGGGTCCGATTCCCGTTGCCAGCTGAACAAAGACCCCGGATTTCTGCTTCCACAGAAATCCGGGGTCTTTTCTTTCCTTCCGTGCCAACTCTGTCAGCGCACTCTCTCCCGCAGCCGGATATCATGCAGCCTTGTAACCTTGCCGATATTCCCGCTGATTCTGGCACGGCCGTACTGCACCTCATCACACAGTCTTGCCTTTCCGCCCAACATATCCAGAATGGTTTCCGCGGACGCAAGAATGCTCGCGTCATGATCATAGTAAGGATACGGCTCGATATGAATTTCACCGTCCTTTACCTCGAGATAGAAAGTTCCGGCCGCGTATCCTGTCACGTCAAACTGCACGGCGACATGCTCCCGGATGCAGGAGGCATCCGCCTTGTCAAATATTCGTCTTGCTTCAATGATTAATTCATGGTAAGTCATGTTTTCCGCTGTAAGCCCAGCT
Organism: Bacillota bacterium; assembly: GCA_029224465.1. Taxonomy (GTDB): domain Bacteria; phylum Bacillota; class Clostridia; order Lachnospirales; family Lachnospiraceae; genus CAG-791. The sequence goes on from JAQXUQ010000009.1 coordinate 14,044, forward strand.
GATCTTCGAATTCGGTCCGGACGATCCGCACTTGTCTGACGCATTAAGCACTAATCGACTTCTGTCTGACACTATTCTACAGCAAAAATCACATCTTGTGCCATTAATTTTTATTAAAGTCAGCTTATGATAGAGTGTCTGTATTGCCGGCCGGCGCGCTTTTCCCCGCGAAAATAATGCTGTCAATCTGCTCCTCATACAGCGTTTCGGATTTTAAAAGTTCCCCCGCGAGCGCGTCGAGCTGTGCCTTATGCGTCTCCATCAGACGCACCGTCTGATCCCGGAGCTTTGCCGAAAGCTCTACGATATAGTCCGCAGATTTGTCACCGGTCTTCTGGTTGAGAACATTCATATTTACAAGAGCATTGTCCGACATGCCGTAGGCATCCACCATATCCTTTAAGATATATGTAGCCTTTTCGATGTCGTTCGAGCACCCCTGCGTCGTTTTATCCCAGTCCCTGCCGCTGACAAGATATTCGGAAACTTTGCCCGCGTACAGCTGCATGACTTCATTCTCCATCATTTTCTTGGTATAAAGCTTTCTCTGCGGCGGATCGATGAAGGTGACCCCGCCCGCGCCGTTGGTCGATGGTATTATCGTTACTTTGCTGACTCTCGCTCCGGTCAGCCGCGCAATCAATACATGCCCTGACTCATGGTACGCAATCAGCCGGAGATCATCCGGATCGGTCTCCGCATTGTCCCTTTGATGCCCGTGCATCAGCCGTTTGTAGACAGCTTCTTCTACGCAGGCACGGTCAATACTTCCAAGCCTCTTCTGCACGCTGATAATCGCCGCTTCGTTCAGGATATCCTTGATTTCCGCGGGGCTTCGGCCCATCATCTCCCGCGCAAAATCCTGCCGCCTGAAATCATCCGCGAATTTTTTGCCTTTCATATAAATATCGATGATTTCCATGCGCTCCTTCGTCGTCTCCGGGAGCGGGACCGTATAGATGTCCGTAAATCTGCCGGGACGCAGCGCCGCCGTATCGATATCCTCAATTCTGTTGGTCGCGCCGATCACCAGAATGTTTTCATCCTTGCGGAAGCCGTCCATCTCGGTAAGCAGCGCGGTGAGCGCCTTTCGGTCCTCGGAATTCATGTCGTTTCCGCGCTTGACGCAGAGCGTATCCACTTCATCAATAAAAACAATGCAGGGCGCCTTTTTCCTCGCTTTCCGGAACATGTCACGGATTCTGGACGCTCCGACGCCGACGTATTTCTCGACGAAATCGGAAGCATTCGCGTATATAAACCCGACATGTGCCTCATTGGCCATCACCTGCGCGATCAATGTTTTGCCGGTCCCGGGCGGGCCTACGAGTAGAATGCCTTTGGGAAGATCCGCGCCGGCTTCCTCGTACTTGCGGGGCTCGCTTAAGAAATCCACGACCGTCCGCAGATCCTCTTTCAAGGGCTGCAGGCCGCCGATGTCGTCAAACGTCTTTTTCTCGGCCTGTGGCGTATCATCCTGCCGTCCGCTCTCGCCGTGAAGGCCTGTCCTGCCGGAAATACTTCGCATGATCAGGATCATGAAGACGGCAAGTCCGCCGAGCATGACAATGTCCAGTACGACGGAAGCGGTATTGACCATGCTCTTTTTCTTCGGTGCGGTATTGATCTTGTTCTGTTCGAAATTGAAAACATCGGCTTTCGGATACACGAGAACGCCCGCGGTCAGAAGCTTTTCCTTAAAGCCTTCCGAATCCGGGTTCTGTGTCAGATACAGGACTTTCCTCCCCGATACGGTATAGTACATTGTGTCCGCATCTTCGCTGCCGGAAAATTCCGCGTAGACACGCCTTACCGTTCCTTCTTGAAACGCGTCCGCGAAATCTTTGTACTGTGTTTCTTTACATTTTTCATCGACTTCGTCAAAGTTTGCGATCTCGCTTGTTTTGTAGTGATACCTGCGCAGACTGTCCCTGCGCGCCTCATATCTCCCGTACAATGCGAAATACGCAATGCTGGCGGCGCACACAGCGAGGAACAGAATCAGCGTGAAGATCAGATAAGCGCGGTTCTTTTTCTTCTTTGCGGACGGCTCCTGCCTCCCCGCGCCGTCCGGATCCATGCGCCGTTTGTACGGCTTGTAGTCCGGCGCGGCTCTGCGCACGATTGCCGCTGCGATATCTTCATCAGAGGCTTCCACGCGGATCGTATAAATCCTGCGGTCCGGAGCGCCGTGCCCCTTGAAGTCGCGCGGGTCATTGAGAAGCCCTCCTGTAACTTCATCGAGCCAGACACTCGTCTTCACCTTCCGGATGCCGGCTTCCTTCAGGGCTTTCCGGATCATTTTCCATTCTTTCGCTGTTCCGCGGGATTCATAGATTATAACCATACTGCGCCTCCCGGATTCATCTGCGTGGCAGCTGCCTGCGGCTTCTCCTCATCATCAATATAATAATAGCAGATGACAGAGCTTCCGCGGCAGGAAACGAGAGCCAGATTCCGGTCATACCCAGAGCTTTGGAAAGCACGGAAGCCATCAGGCTGATCAGGACAAAGCCGCGCAGGATCGACGAGATAAAAGCCTCTCTTCCTCTGTCCGTAGCCGCGAGATACCCCATGCAGACGATGTTGAAGCCGGCAAAAACATACCCTGCGAAATAGATTCGAAGCCCCGGAACCGCAATCGCCGAAAGTGCGGCATCTCCGTCTGTATTGAATACTCTGCTGACTGCCGGCGCGGCAGCAAGCATCAGGGTGCTGATCATAACCGCGAAAAACAAAGCGGTCAGGACAGCCATTCGAAGAATCCTGCCGGTCTCTTTGTTTTGTCCCCGCGCACAGCTGTCGGAGAGCAAAGGCTGGGAACCCTGGGAAATGCCGTTAAATATCGAATTTGCGACAATCGCGGTATTGGCGACAACACCGTAAGCCGCGACGCCGGTGTTGCCCGCGATGCCAAGAATCAGATAATTGAAAATCAAAGTTGTGAAGCCGCCGGAAATCTCCGCGACAAAGGCGGATATCCCGATGCGGCAGAACGAAAGAAGCCGGCGCACAGATAACGCGCATCTTCGAAGTACGAGCGTATTGCCGGGCTTTTTCAGATGTACCATGCAGATGGAAATCGAAAGAAGCGGTGATAGCGCTGTCGCGAGCGCTGCGCCGCTCATTCCCAGATGCAGCGGGAACATCAGGACATAGTCACCCGAGATGTTGAACAGGCTGCTCGCGATCGTCGCAGCCATGCTGAGCGTCGGGTCCGCATCGTTTCTTGTAAACGAGGTTGCCGCGTAGTTCAGCATGAATAGCGGCGTAAACAAAAGAAAAATTCTTGAATAATCGGTTCCCGCCGCAATCACATCTCCTGTCGCTCCAAGCAGGATCAGGAGCCTCTCCGGCAGAAAAGCGCCGATCAGAATAAAAGGAACCGAAGCGATCAGGATCCATTCCACAGCTTCACTAAGATACCCTGCAGCCTCTTTCCTCGTCACGCGGTCAATCGCAAAACGTGTTGCCGCGCCTGCGCCGATCATCGCTCCGGCCGCGTAAATCAGGCCGTAAACCGGAAGGACCAGATTGAGTGCCGCGATGCCGTCCGCGCCTTCCGCAAGTGCGATAAAAAAGGTATCCGCCAGCACATAGGCTGAGATACCGATCATACCGAAAATATTTTTAGATACATAAGCGGCAAACTGATGCCGGATAGAAGTTTTCTGCTCCATTGTCCTCCTGCGGCGCCGAAGCCGGCGCGCCGCCGCCCCGTCTTCCCCCGCGGGGGTCCGGTTCCTGCGGCAGCAGCTTCCGGCCGCTCTTCTTAGGGGCGGCCGGAAGTCCTTAAGCTGATTCCGATGTGTGGAATTGTCTTGCCCTTTCTCCTTCTCCGCCGGTCAGCCGGTCAAATTCCATAAGTTTCTGTCTGGCTTCCGCGGAAATATTCTGCGGAACCCGGATCTGGATCTCCACATAGAGGTCGCCTGCGCTCTTGCCGCCGGCCGCCGGCATGCCTTTGCCGCGAAGGCGCAGCTTCCTGCCGGGCTGCATGCCTTCCGGCACCGTAACTTCAACAATACCGTCCAGCGTGGGAACACGGGCACTCCCGCCGAGTACCGCCGTCATGAACGGAACCCGGACGCTCGTATAGAGATCCTGTCCCCTGCGTTCAAATCCTTCTTTCGCAGTCACATGCACGCGGATCAGAAGATCGCCTGCTTCGCCGCCTGCGCCGGGATTCCCCTTGCCGCGGATGCGTACAGACTGGCCTTCATCGATGCCCGCAGGAATCGAGATTTCCAGCGTATGTGTGCTGCCGTCCGCTTCGCGAAGAGAAATCTTCCGCTTGCAGCCGCGAACCGCTTCATCAAAACTGATCGTAACATCCGTATGAAGATCAGTGCCTTTTGCCGCCGCGCCGCCGGAGGAATATGCGCCGCTGAAGCCCTGCCCCGTGCCAAAGCCGCTGCCGTTAAAGCCCTGCGAACCTCCGAAGCTGCTGCCACCAAAGCCCTGAGCGCCGCTGAAGCCATTTCCGCCGAAACCGCCTGTAAAGCTCTGATGGAAACCGCCATGGCCTTTCTGCCTGCCGAACAGATCCGAGAACAAATCGCCGAACATGTCTCCCATGTCCTGCGTACCGGAACTGCTGTAATAATACGTTGTGCCGTCCGGGCTCTTATATGTATGCGCACCCTGAAATTCTGATCCGCCGCCTCCCGCGTCAAAGCCGGCAAAGCCGAACTGATCGTACTGTTTTCTCTTCTGCGGATCGGAAAGGACGCTGTACGCCTCCCCGATTTCCTCGAATTTCTTCTTCGCCTCTTCATTACCGGGATTGACATCCGGATGATATTTCTTCGCGAGCTTTCTGTATGCCGATTTAATCTGTGCCTGGGTAGCTGTTCTGTCAATGCCCAGTACTTCGTAATAATCTTTTTTCGTAGCCATAGAAATCACCTCCTGCCGCCCGGAAAACCGCACCAAAAAGAAGCAGTCATGCGGTTCTCACTTGACAATACTGCTCCAAAAGGTCATTTATTCATACGTCTGTTATAACACATGTAGAACAAGTATGCAAGATGATTTTCTACCGTAAAGAGCGGAAGGAAGCGGCCGGTCCACCTGTTTTACAAGGGAAGCCGTTTCTCCATCCAGTCCAGAATGCGGGCAAAGACCCTTTCTTTGTCCGGTTCATTCAGAATCTCATGCCGGTCTCCGGACTGCAGGATGCAGGTGAGATCGAGGATACCGGCTTTGGAGAACATGTCTGCTGTTTTCCGGACGCCTTCTCCTAAATCACCGACCGGGTCCTCCGCGCCGGAAATGATCAGCACCGGAAGCTGCCCCGGAATACGGTTTACATTCTCCTGCCGGCAGTCAAACTGCACCGTTTCCATCAGTCCCCGGTAGCCGTTTAATGTGAACCGGAAGGTGCACTTCGGATCACTGTAATACCTGCGGACAATTTCCGTGTCTTTCGTAAGCCAGCTGCGCTCCGGTTCTTCTCCGGTCAGATCAAACGCTTTATAGGACTTGCCGTAGGAAAGATTCTGTACAAAACGGCTTCTGTAATGCCAGCCGCGGAAAGCCGCAATCACATGCAGCAGAAAGAGTCCAAAGCGCGTTGTCTTTTCGTCAACATAACCCGTACCGCAGATGATGGCGCCGCTTAAACCTTCCCCAAAAGATGCAAGATACCGCCGGAGCAGATAGGAGCCCATGCTGTGACCGAACATAAAGTACGGTTTGGCAGGGAATTTCTCCTGCGCAAGCGTTCTGAGCTTCTGCATATCCTCTACAAGGACGCCGCCCGGATCCTCCGGGGCGAAATATCCCCATTCTTCCTTCGAGACGACCGATGCGCCATGACCTAAAAGATCCATTCCGGCCACCGCAAATCCGTTTTCCGTAAGATACTGCACGAACGGTTCATAGCGGTCTATATACTCTACCATACCATGTGTGATCTGCAGAACGCCCCGGATTTCCCCCTGATCCGGTGCAGCTGTAAACGCGTGAATCTGCGTTCTGCCGTCCGCGGATAAAAATATAAACGTCTCTTTCATGATACTCCCCCGCGCCATTCCCCAATGGCGCACAATGTTTTAACAGCTGTCCTGTTCTCTTCCGGCAGCCTCCTGTTCACTCTCCCCTGTTCTGCAGGAACCGCCGGATCTTTCCGCGCACTCTCTGCACCGCGTTGTCCGCGGATTTCGGCGATATATTCAGTTCTTTTGCGATTTCCTGATACGTGTGGCCGCCGGTCAGCAGCCGGTAAACCTCCTGCTCCTTCGCGCTGAGGAGCTGCAGGAACTGTTCGTCCAACAGCCGTGCGTTTTCATTTCCAAGCGCCTGTTCTTCCGGCTGATAGTCATAACTGCCGATTTCCAGCAGCGGATTTTCATTTGGATCCCGGTCTTCCTTCCATCCGGCGTCGATCGGCTGCGCAAAGGAAATCAGGCGTTGATTTCCGGAATTGTCTTCGGAAAGCGCGGAACGCAGATGATTTTCAATGCACGCGAGCGCGAACGTCCGGAAAGAAGCTCTCTTATCCGGAGAAAATTTCCGGAACGCCTCAAAGAGGCCGATCATCCCCTCCTGGATCAGATCCGCCCCTTCGCCTCCGTTGAGATATCTCCCTCTTGCCGCGGCTGCCACGACTTTTTTGTACCGCCGCATCAACGCTTCCTCGGCAAGTTCCGCATTTTCATCATCATCGCTCCTGCTGATGCGGATCAGCTCCTCGTCGGAGCTGTTTTTCAGTGCATCCTTCGTCAAAACACTCCCGTCTCTACATCGAAAGCCGCTGCCGCAGGATCTCATAAGCGAGCACTCCCGCCGCTACGGATGCGTTCAGCGAATTGATTTCACCGCGAAGCGGAATGGACGCGATTGTATCGCAGTGCTCCTTTACAAGTCTGGAAACGCCGCTTCCTTCCGCGCCGACAATCATTCCGATCGGCCCGGTCAGATTCAGCCTTGTCATCGGCTCTCCGTCCATATCCGCGCACACGAACCAGAGACCCTTCTTCTTAAGCGCCTCAATTGTCTGCACCATGTTGGTAACCTTGACGACCGGCGTGTAGTTCAGCGCTCCGGCAGAAGCCCTCGCGACAGTCGCTGTTAGACCGACCGCACGGTCTTTCGGAATAATCACGCCATGTGCGCCGACAGCATTCGCTGTACGGATAATCGCGCCCAGATTATGCGGGTCGACGATATTATCCAGCAGAATAAAGAACGGGTCTTCGTCCTTAGCCTGCGCCCTTGCGAACAGATCGTCCATGGACGCGTAGCTGTACGCTGCGCAGACCGCGATCACGCCCTGATGTCTGCCGGTTTCCGAAAGCTGGTCCAGCCGTTCCCTGCTGATATAGCGGATCGGTGTTCCCGCCTTCGCGGCTTCCCTTTTAATCGTAAGTACCGGGCCGTCCTGGCAGCCGTCCAGCACATAGAGTCTGTCAATCGTTCTGCCGCTTTTAAAAGCCTCGGTCACCGCGTTTCTGCCTTCGATTCTGCTCTCGCCGTCGGCAATGGCCGCCGCCTCGTCCAGCCGGAAGGCTTCCGCCGGAATCCCCTTCCCGGAAGCGCCGTTTCTGCGCCTGCGGGGCTTTGTATCCGCGCGCTTTTCATCAGCCGCCTGCGGCTTCCTGCCGGCAAGTTTCATCTCCGTCTTCTTTTCCTGTCTGGTTTCCTTCTGTGTTTCCTGTCTGTTCAATTCTGATTGTTCCTTTTCCATTCTCTTTCCTTCCGCCTGTTTCATCCGGAAACGCAGGGCTGACGCGTATGCCTTCTCCGATCAGATACAGAAGCCGCTCTTCTTCGCCCGCAAGGTACAGATATCCGCAGAGCGTTTCCAGCGCTGTCGCTTTCAGATAGACTTCCATGGTCGCGTGCTTCGCGTGATGATACGGACTGGAGTTTCTGCCGCGTTTGTAGATTCTTGCTTCCTCCGGAGACAGAAGCCCCGCGATCGCGTCGCCGACGGCCGCCTGTCCTGCCGCGCAGCAGTATTTCTTCGAAGCTTCATGGAGCTTTGCGGCCTGCCTGTTTCCTTTGGAGATGACAAGCGACCTTGCGATCAGTGAATAGACGGCATCACCCAGAAACGCGAGCGCAAGCGGGGAATATGTCCGCAGATCCGCCTCCTTCTCACCAAATTCCGCGCGGATCTGTGCCATCAGGCCTTTGTCCATTTAACACCCTCTTTTGTATCTTCGAGGAGAATTCCCTTCGCTTTGAGTTCATCCCGGATTGCGTCCGCCTTCTTGAAATCGCGGGCTTTTCTTGCTTCCTGCCGCTCTTTTATCTTCTCTTCGATATACGCCGTCTCATCGTCCGAAGCTTCCTTCTTCCTGTCCACAATCAGGCCCAACACATCCGAAAGCTCTGTGAATTCTTTCCGGAGCGACGCAAGATAAGTCTTCGAATTCTCCGTTCCCGAATTGGTATTGATGAACCGCATCAGATCAAAGAGCGCCGAGATCGCGTCCGCAGTATTGAAGTCATCATCCATGACATTTTCGAACTGCAGGCGGAACTGATGCGCCTGTTCCAGAAGCTTCTTTTCCTCTTCGCCGATCTCCTTGTCCGCCGCGCTTTCAAGGTTATAGTCCAGATTCCTGCAGCAGTTCACAAGTCGCTCATAGGAAGTCTTCGCGGCGTCCATCAGATCCACCGAATAATTGAGCGGACTTCTGTAGTGCGCGGACAGCATCAGGAACCGCAGCACCTGCGGATCGTAGACAGCGTCCACGGCGCGGACTGTTTTGAAGTTGCCAAGAGACTTCGACATCTTGTGATTGTCAATGTTCAGGAACGCGTTGTGCATCCAGTAATGGACAAAGGGCTTTCCGTTCGCGCACTCCGACTGGGCGATTTCATTCTCATGGTGCGGAAAGATCAGATCCTCTCCGCCCGCGTGAATGTCGATCGTCTCTCCCAGATACTTTCTGGACATGACGGAGCACTCTATATGCCAGCCGGGACGGCCCTGGCACCACGGAGAATCCCAGTACGGCTCCCCTTCCTTCTTCGGCTTCCAGAGCACAAAATCCAGCGGACTTCTCTTCTGGTCCTCACCGCTGACCGCGATGCTGCGGAATCCGCTCTGCAGGTCATCCAGATTTTTGTGGGAAAGCTCACCGTAATTCGGATCTTTATCCACGGCAAAATAGACCGTGCCGTCATCCACAACATAGGCATAGCCTTTGTCAATCAGCGTACTGATCATGTCGATCATGCCCTGAATTTCCTTCGTCGCCTGCGGATGCGTCGTCGCGGGGCGGACGTTCAGATCGGCCATATCCTTCTTGCATTCCCTGATATAACGCTCGGAAATGACGGAAGCGTCCACGCCCTCCTCATTCGCCTTTTTAATGATTTTGTCATCCACATCGGTGAAGTTCGATACGTAGTTCACTTCATACCCTTTGTACTCGAAGTAACGGCGCACCGTGTCAAACACGATCATCGGCCTCGCGTTGCCGATATGAATCAGGTTGTAGACGGTCGGTCCGCAGACATACATGCTGACCTTGCCCGGCGTAATCGGCTTGAATTCTTCCAGTGTTTTTGTTTCTGTATTATATATCCACATTTTATACTGTCACCTTTCCTACAGTGCGCTGTCCGTCAGGGAAATATTCGCGTTTTCCTGCCGCGTCTTCCGCATTGTCTGTTTGGCCTTCTCGTCGCCGAACTCCATCCGGACCAGCTTCTCGAGATCGTCCGAACGCTTCCTCTGGATTTCAAGAAGGCGTCTTTCCTCAAGAAGCTCCTTTTCCGTTTCGGAAAGCTTCCTCTCAAGTTCTTCCTTTTCGTTTAAAACCCTGCGTACAAGTGCCCTGGATTCCCGGATGGAATCCTGAATATCCAGCAGCTGATTGGTCAGTGCCGACTGTCCGCGGTTCAGACATTCAATATCTATCTGCACGGGATCCGGGAAATGAATCTGATCGAGATCGTTGTCTCCCTGTCCCGGGCGTATCATCTTGACAACGCGCGCCGGCACACCGACCACCGTGCAGTTGGGCGGTATTTCCTGCAAAACAACAGAACCAGCCGCAATCTTGCAGTTGTCGCCGACTTTAAAGGAGCCGAGAACCTTGGCCCCCGAACCGATCATGACATTATTACCGATCGTCGGGTGGCGCTTCCCCTGTTCTTTGCCGGTACCGCCAAGCGTAACTCCCTGATAGAGCGTGACGTTGTCTCCGACGATAGCCGTTTCCCCGATGACGACACCCGTTCCATGGTCAATGAAAAAGCCCTTGCCAATCGTCGCACCCGGATGAATTTCGATTCCGGTCTTTCTCGCGGCCCTCTGTGAAATCCAGCGGGCACGGAAATAGTGGCCCTTCAGATATTGCTTATGCGCTCTCCTGTAAGATAATATCGCATGAAAACTGGGATACAGCAGTACTTCCCAGTCGGAATGCAGTGCCGGATCCCTGTCCTTGATGATCTTGATTTCTTCCTGAACTGTTTTGAAAAATCCCATGATGCTCCTCCTGCCCTGCGTCTTAGATGTTTATCTGAGAGGACAGGAAGGACAGCCGCCGGAACCGGCAGCCGCACAGGATGACGCGCAGCCTCCGCGGCCGGCGTCCTGCGCTTCATCAAAAGTCATGGCGGCAAGGTCTCTCGGACTTGTAAGAAGAGCTGCCGCCTGTGCGGAAATTCCCTCTCCCTTGCCTGTAAAACCGAGATGTTCCTCGGTCGTTGCCTTGACGCTCACCTGATCCGTGTCGATTCCGAGCGCCTCCGCGATATTCGCGCGCATGGTGTCTATATATGGCCGGAGTTTCGGCGCCTGCGCGATCACCGTAGCGTCAATGTTTTCAATCAGAAAGTGGTGCTCTGCAAGAATATCGCCGACTCTTTGAAGAAGCTTAACGGAATCCGCGCCTTCCCATTCAGGATCCGTGTCGGGAAACCACTTCCCGATATCTCCGAGCGCGGCCGCTCCCAGAAGCGCGTCCATGATCGCATGCAGAAGCACATCCGCGTCCGAATGGCCGTCAAGACCTTTTTCGAACGGGATGTCTACGCCGCCGATGATGCACCGGCGGCCTTCCACGAGCCTGTGTACATCATAGCCCGTACCAATTCGCATAAATGATAAATCCTTTCTGTATCAGTGATGGAACAGACGCAGTCCTGTAAAGCACATCACCATGTCATGGCTGTCAGCCGCAGCGATCACGTTGTCATCACGCACGGACCCGCCCGGCTCCGCGACATATTTCACGCCGGATCGGAACGCCCGCTCGATATTGTCTCCAAACGGGAAGAAAGCGTCCGAGCCGAGAACTACATCGGTATTCCGGCTGATCCATGCCTTCTTCTCTTCCTTCGTAAAAACAGGCGGCTTTTCGGTAAACACAGCCTGCCATCTGCCGTCCGCGAGCACATCCTCGTACTCGTCGCCGATGTAGAGGTCTATCGCGTTGTCCTTATCCACCCGCTTGATGTCACCGCGGAACGGAAGGTTCAGTACCTGCGGCGACTGACGCAGCCACCAGTTGTCCGCCTTGCTGCCGGCAAGTCTGGTGCAGTGAATTCTCGACTGCTGGCCGGCGCCGATGCCGATCGCCTGCCCGCCCTTGACATAACAGACCGAGTTCGACTGAGTATACTTGAGCGTGATCATTGCGATCGCCATATCGTTGAGCTTGTCCTTCGGCAGATCCCTGTTCTTCGTTACAATGTTCGAGAACATGGACGCGTCGATGACCGCATTGTTTCTTCCCTGTTCGAAAGTGATGCCGAAGACCTGCTTGTGCTCGACAGCCGCAGGCACATAAGAAGGGTCCATCTGCAGCACACAGTAATTGCCCTTCTTTTTGGTCTTCAACAGTTCCAGCGCCTCCTCCGTATAACCTGGGGCGATGACGCCGTCCGAAACCTCTCTGTGAATTAATTTCGCGGTATCGAGGTCACAGGGATCGGAAAGAGAGACAAAATCGCCGAAGGACGACATTCTGTCGGCGCCTCTTGCTCTCGCGTACGCGCAGGCAAGCGGCGAGAGCTCTCCCATATCCGCTACCCAGTAAATCTTCGCCTCCACATCCGAAAGCGGAAGTCCGATCGCGGCTCCTGCGGGGCTGACATGTTTGAACGACGTGGCTGCCGGCATACCGGTCGCCCGCTTCAGCTCGCTGACCAGCTGCCAGCCGTTAAGCGCATCCAGAAGATTGATATACCCCGGTCTTCCGTTCAAAACAGTAACCGGCAGATCAGAACCGTCCTCCATGAAAACTCTTGCCGGCTTCTGGTTCGGATTACACCCGTATTTAAGTTCCAGCTCGTTCATCATCTGCCTCCCGTCAATGATTCTTATTGACAATTCTGGATTCATACACACCGGTCTGAATGTCGATGAATCTGGTAAACAGGGATACCTTATTGTCCGCGTTCAGCGCTTCCCAGATTCTTCCGGTGAATATATCGATATTCTCCGTGAAGTCATCGGAAAGGGAGATGCCAAGCGGCTCTCCCTCAAAAGAGGGCAGCGGACTGCCGTCTCCCTGATAGGTACTGATAAAGTGCCCTGTTCCGCAAAGCGGCGCCTCATATGCGAAAGTGTAACGCAAAACCGAGGAAGGATCACCGTGATCGCTCTTCAAGATAGAAAGCGCGTAATTGTAAGATCCGTTCTCCACATGCAGCACCCCCGAGATCCGCGGTGTATAATTCGGCGCGTCCGGCTCAAACGTGCGGCTTCGAAGGCTCTGTTCAAATGTCATCTGCCTGTCCAGACCTTCGTAGATCGTATCTGTCTGATCGCCGTTCGTGACGATGGTCTTGTTGCCAAGCACACGCACCGGCGCGTAAATGATCAGACTCGGATCCTCAAGCTTCGACGGATCAAATGCCTTCGTGCGGATGCCCTCTCCGTCTTCCACAAAGACACGGTTACGGCTGTTCGCGCTGCGGCCCATGATAAAATACGCCGCGACGGCTTTTGTTCCATCCGCCGTTCTTCCGATCAGGATGCCTCTGCCCGGATATGAGGTTTCCCGAAGATGCTTCTCGATATCTGCCATATCGTTTCCTTCCTTATTGCTGTCTGCTGATCTCCAAAGGTCTTATTTATTGTAAGCGAAAAGCGGACGAATAACAAGATTGGCTCAGATATCCACCTTTTTACTGCCGCCGAGGAAGTACGGCAGGTCTTGTCCTTCGAGCTGCCACTTGCGGTATTCGGCGATTGCCGTGAACATAACGTCGCCTGCGGAATTCAGGCAGGTCTCAACGGAATCCTGCACGACGCCGATGATGAAGCCGACGCCGACAACCTGCATCGCGATATCATTCGAAATGCCGAACATCGAGCATGCCATCGGAATCAGAAGGAGCGAGCCGCCCGCAACGCCGGAAGCGCCGCATGCGGCGAGCGTTGAAAGGAGCGACAGGATCAGCGCGGAAGGAAAATCCACAGCGACACCCATCGTATGCGCGCAGGCGAGCGTCATGATCGCGATTGTGACTGCCGCGCCGTCCATGTTGATCGTAGAGCCGAGTGGAATCGAAACCGAATAGAAGTCCTTATCCAGTCCGAGTCTTTCACAGGTTGCCATGTTGACCGGGATATTGGCTGCCGAGCTTCTTGTAAAGAACGCGGTTAATCCTGAGTTCTTCAGGCAGCGCCAGACGAGCGGATAGGGATTTTTCTTCAGTGTCAGGAAGGCGACGAACGGATCGACAATGAGCGCGACCGTAAGCATGGTTCCTACAAGGAGCAGAAGGAGCTGTCCGTAATCTTTAAAGATTGCCAGCCCGTTTGTGGATACGTTTGTAAATACAAGTCCCATGATACCGAAAGGCGCCAGATTGATGATCCAGCGTACGCACTGGGAAACGGCATCGGCCGCATCTGCGAGAAATCTCTTGGTATTTTCAGAGCCGAAGCGCTTCATTGCAAAGCCAAGCAGAACCGCCCAGAACAGGATGCCGATATAGTTTGCGCTTGTAAGCGAAAGTACGGGGTTCGCGACGCAGTTCATCAGGAGATTATGCATGACCTCTCCGATTCCCTGCGGAATTGTGTCCGCCTGCGCGGACGAGGCAAGCCGGATCGAAATCGGAAATACAAAACTTGCGATGACCGCGATCAAAGACGCGAGGAACGTTGTCAGCATGTACAGCCAGATAACGAGGCCGAACCGCTTGTCCAGACGGCTCTGGCCCTGCGCAAGCGCGCTCATGACCAGCACAAAGACCAGTACAGGCGCGATCGCCTTGAGAGCACCGACAAACAGATCGCCGAAAACGCCGATAAAGGCTGCGCCGGGAATGAACAGCCCGAAAAGCAGACCGATCACCAGTCCGCAGACGATTCTCGCGATCAGGCTGACGCTGTTGTATTTGGCCGCTGCTGTTTTGATAAATTGCGTAATTTTCATGTCTTTCCCTCTTCATAAGAATTCTGTCTCATGGAAACGCTGTTACCACGGCGCGGACAATTCGCATTAATCTGTCCGCTTATGGTGTACACGTGTCCGTTAACAATAGACATAATAACACGTTAACGTGCTAAAGAAAAGGGAAAACAATTTTACCCGAAAGAAAAGACCCGCAAGCCCGAAAGCTCACAGGTCTTTTCCATATTCAGATCGCGGCAGACGCCGCAGATCCGAAAAGATACTGTATGAATGCGATCACTTCTTTGTTGCAGGATCTACACCGAACTGGCAGTCGTTGTTGCCGGAATCGGATGTCCACATCTCAAGCATGTTGATCGGGTCATCATAGTCGGCAAGCCAGCCTTCACGGGCAACGTCAAAGTTGCCCTGCTTACGGTCATTCAGGAATGTCTGCCAGTCTTCAACGGAGATATCCATTGTGATGCCTACAGCGGACAGATCCTGCTGAATTGCCTGCGCAATGCCTTCGTGGCCGGTACCCTGGTTTGTAAGGTAGTTGATGTGCAGAGGTGTGTCAGCAGACAGCTGGTTGTTGTCATCGAACTTGAAGCCTGCGCTCTTGAGCAGTTCGATTGCCTTCGCTGTGTTGCCTTCCTGATCTGCGGACAGATCCTTATAATATCCGTCGTCTACGGGGAATGTATAATCCTTGTCGTTCTCCTTGAATACGCCGCCGTGGCCGTCAGCCATGCCTGCAGGGATGAAGGATGTTGCAGCCTGCTGCTCTGTCTGGCCGATCGTGTCGATGATGTACTGGCGGTCAATCAGCAGAGAGATAGCTCTTCTCATCGCGTTCGCCTGATCAACAGTCTTGCCGTCGAACATCTTGGAGTTTACGTTGAAGCCGACATAGTATGTGCCCATGTTCGGGATAACGTGGAAATCGGGCTTATCCTTCAGATTCTGGATTTCGCCGTTCGGAACGGTATCCGCGTAGTCAAGGTCGCCGGACTGATATGCGGCAAGGATAGCCGTATCATCAGCGGAAAGCATGAAGTCGAGCTCGTCAACACTTACATTGTCAGCATCATAGAAGTTCGGGTTCTTGACATAAACCATGGACTCGTTGTGCTTCCAGGACTTTAAAGTGTAAGCGCCGTTGGATACGAAGCCGGCCTCGGATGCCCATGCACCGGGGTTGCTTCCGTCCGGATCAGCAGCTTCAACAGCAGCCTTCTGAACAGGCATGAATACCGGGAACGCAAGAAGGCTCATGATGTACGGGCAGGGAGCGGTCAGCGTGAAGGTAACCGTATTGTCATCGGGTGCAGAGCAGACCGGTGTGCCGTCATCATTCTTCGCGAATACATCAAACAGATAAGCGTAGTCGGAAGCTGTCTTCGGATCTGCCGCTCTCTGCCAGGAATAGATGATATCGTTCGCGTTCAGAGCGGAACCGTCGGACCACTTGAGACCTGTCTTCATCTTAACCGTGTAGGTCAGGTTGTCATCGGAAATTTCCGGATCACCGTCCGCGAGAGCGGGAACAACCTTGCCGTCAGCATCGTAGGTATACAGACCGACGAAGGAGTTTGCAGCAAGCGCAGCGCCGTCAACCGTGCTGTTCAGCGCGGGATCAAGGTGATCCGGCTCGGAAGCGAGGTTGATGTGCATCTTGTCGATTGCCTTGCCGTCCTTCTTGGTGTACATGAAGTACTTTGTACCGAATACGGTAGCGAAGTCACCGGAGAAGCCTTCCTTCTCAAGATACAGATCGTTGTAATAGTAGATCGGAAGAACAGCGCCGGTTGCCATCAGCATATCCTCAGCCTGATGCATCTTCGCTTCACGGTCTTCCAGATCCGTGTCTGTGCGGATGTCGCTGATGAGCTTGTCATACTCGGACCAGTCCGGGGCAGCTTCATTATAGGAAGAAGCCGTGAACTTAATCTTCGACGCCCAGTCGTCATCCGATGCAGCCGCTTCGGTTGTCGCAGCTGCCGCTTCTGTCGATGCAGCCGCGGCTTCAGTCGAAGCAGCCGGAGCAGAG
Source organism: Bacillota bacterium (assembly GCA_029224465.1). Lineage (GTDB taxonomy): Bacteria > Bacillota > Clostridia > Lachnospirales > Lachnospiraceae > CAG-791. Next base: position 30,415 of record JAQXUQ010000009.1, read on the forward strand.
GCAGGTGCCGAAGCAGCGCTGCCGCAGCCAGCTACAACGCCTGCAACCATAGTGGAAGCAAGGACGATAGCTAATGCTTTCTTTTTCATAATTCTCCTCCTTAGAGATTTTTTGTTTCCGCGGTGATCTTCACCGCAGTCTATGATATCGGGCCTTCCGGCCCGCCATCACCAAAGATAAGAATATTATTGTATCCGATTATACTTTTTTGGGGCTTCGCATGCAACAGGTGGATGATTACTTGTTCCAGCAGGCAACCATGTGGCCGTTTCCTCTGTCGGTCAGCGCCGGCATCTCCCGCGCGCACTGTTCGGTCGCGTAACGGCATCTTGTGCGGAACGGGCAGCCCGAAGGCATGTGCAGCGGAGAAGGAACATCGCCTTCCAGCACGATACGCTTGGACTCTCTTGCCGTCTTCGGGTCCGGAATCGGAACCGCGGACAGGAGGGAAAGCGTGTACGGATGAATCGGATTGCTGTTCAGCTCATCCGCGTCCGCAATCTCGACCAGCTTCCCGAGATACATAACGGCAATCCTCTGGGAAATATGATGTACAACCAGAAGGTCGTGCGCGATGAACAGATACGCAACGCCGAGCTTTTCCTGCAGCTCCTCGAACATGTTGATGACCTGCGCCTGAATCGATACGTCCAGCGCGGAAACCGGCTCGTCGCAGACGATGAACTTGGGATCAACCGCAAGCGCTCTGGCAATGCCGATTCTCTGTCTCTGTCCGCCGGAGAACTCATGCGCGTATCTGGTTGCGTGCTCGGCGTTGAGGCCGACCAGCTGCATCAGATCCATGATCTTGTCATGCCGCTCTTTCTTGTTCGCATACAGATGATGGATGTCGAGAGGCTCTCCGATAATGTCTTCCACCGTCATTCTGGGGTTCAGCGACGAATACGGGTCTTGGAACACCATCTGCATTTCCTTGCGGAGTCTGTGGATATTCTTGTCTGTAACAAGCTCTCCGTTAAAATAAAACTCGCCGCCGGTCGGCTTGTAAAGGCGAAGGAGTGTACGGCCGACCGTTGTTTTGCCGCAGCCGGACTCTCCTACCAGTCCCAGGGTCTCTCCAGGTTTGATATTGAAAGACACGCCGTCAACCGCTTTGAGAGGTACGGATGTGAACAGGCCTGTTTTGACCGGAAAATACTCTTTTAAGTCATGAACCTCTACGAGGTATTCGCTATTCTTCTTTGTGTTCTGTGCCATTACGCGTCTGCCTCCCGGGTTCCCGCAGCTTCCGCCGCCTTTTCTTCTTCATAAGCCTTCCTGACATTCAGCCAGCATGCCGCGTAATGTCCGTCCGGCATCTGCATCTCTTCGGGCTTTTCATCCAGGCAGATTTTCATGGCGTTCTCGCATCTGGGGCAGAACGCGCATCCCTTCGGCATCGCCAGCATGTTGATCGGCGTGCCTCCGATCGGGACAAGCTTCTCCTTCATGTTGTTGACATTCGGAATTGATCTTAGAAGACCCTTGGTGTACTCATGGCAGGGTCTATAGAAGATGTCGTCCGCGGTTCCTCTCTCGCAGACACGTCCGCCGTACATGACGATGATCTCGTCGCACATGGACGCAATGACGCCGAGGTCGTGTGTGACCAGAATAATTGCCATGCCAAGCTGTTTCTGCAGATCCTTCATGAGCTCGAGAATCTGCGCCTGAATTGTAACATCAAGCGCGGTTGTCGGTTCGTCCGCGATCAGAATATCCGGCTCGCAGGCAAGCGCCATGGCGATCATGACACGCTGCCGCATGCCGCCCGAGAGCTCGAACGGATACTGCTTGATCCGGCTTTCCGGCTCATTGACGCCGACCATCTCGAGAAGCTCGATCGCACGCTTATTCGCGGCGGATCTTGATTTGTATTTCGTGTGAAGCTGCAGTGCCTCGCGCAGCTGCCAGCCTACTGTAAACGTGGGATTGAGCGACGTCATGGGATCCTGGAAGATGATCGAGCATTTATCTCCGCGGAAATCCTGCATCTGCTTTTTGGAATAATTCAGGATGTTCTCACCCTTGTATAGGATTTCGCCTTTGACGACCTTGCCGGTCTCCGCGAGAATCTGCATGATCGAATACGCTGTGACGGATTTGCCGGAGCCTGACTCGCCTACAACACCGAGGATCTTGCCCTTCCTGAGATTGAAGGAAACACCGTTCACAGCCTGCACTTCACCGGAATCCGTGAAGAAGGATGTATGTAAATCGCGGACGGAAAGGATCGCGTCCTCCTCGTTCTCTTTTACTTTCTGCGCTGCGTTTTTCTCTGTAACTGCCATTTCGGTTCCTTTCTGAATCACTGTTTGAGCTTCGGGTCGAATGCGTCACGCATCGCGTCGCCGATCAGGTTGAACGCCAGAACGATCAGGATGATCGCCACCGCGGGGAAAACAAGCTTCCACGGATAGGACTGCATGCCTGAACGGGCCGCGTTCGCCAGCGAGCCGAGGGACGGCATCGGCAGAGCGACGCCAAGGCCGATAAAGGACAGATACGACTCTGTGAAAATCGCGGCGGGAATCTCCTGCGCCGTCGTGATGATAATAACGGAAAGGCAGTTCGGCAGAATGTGTTTCCAGATGATTCTCCCGGAAGAAGCGCCCATGGACTTCGCGGCAAGAACGTACTCGTTCTGTTTGATTCCGAGAATCTGTCCGCGGACAAGTCTTGCCATGCCTACCCAGTATAACAGTCCGAAAACAATGAACATTGAAACCATGTTCGTTCCGAGCTTGCCGATGACGGGCAGCTTCGAGAAATCCATCGTCTCCTTGAAGACAACGGCCAGAAGGATGATGATCAGGATGTCGGGCAGCGAATAAATAATATCGACAATCCGCATCATGATCAGATCCGTCCGCCCTCCCATGTAACCTGATATCGCGCCGTACAGCGTTCCGATAATGAGGACCATCATGCTCGCGAACACGCCGACAAGGAAAGAAACCCGCGCGCCGTAAACAACACGGATGAAATAGTCACGGCAGAGCTCGTCGGTTCCCATGATATGCGGAAAAACCTTCACATTGTACTTCTGCATGTACTGCTGTTCTCTGGGAGAATACTCAAACGGCTTTAAGTTGGCCGCCTGTTTGTCTCTTACGCCTTCGACCGTGATGATGCCGTCATAGCTGTAAGGAACAACCATCGGTGCGAAAACCATGATCAGGATCACCAAGAGCAGGATGATCATGGACATGACTGCGAGCGGATTCTTCATAAGCCGCCGGCAGCCGTCTTTGAAGAACGTTGTGGACTCGGCCATAACGTCCTGCTGTTTCTTCTCTTCCGCGGTTGCCTTCTCGAATTTCGACGGATCCACATGGAGGCTGAGCGCGTGCTTCTTCGGTGCGGGAATATCATAATTCGGTTCCATTCAAATACCTCCGGATCAGTCTAACTGGATTCTGGGATCGATCAGCTTGTAGACAAGGTCGCTGATCAGGTTCATCGCAACCATGATAACGGCAAGGAAAATCGTGACACCCATGATCATCGTGTAGTCGCGGTTCGTGATGGAGTTGACGAACTCCGATCCGAGGCCGCCGATGGTGAAGATGTTCTCGACAACAAGGGAGCCTGTCAGGATCGCTGCCGTCAAAGGTCCAACGTAAGTAATGACCGGGATCAGCGCGTTCCGGAGCGTGTGGACAAAGATGACCTTGACTGGCTTAACGCCCTTCGCTCTCGCAGTGCGGACATAGTCCTGTCCGAGCGCGTCCAGCATCGAAGTCTTCGTAAGACGCGTGATTGTCGCCATCGGCGAAAGCGCGAGTGAAATGACCGGAAGGATGTACGTGTGCGACGTGGTGCTCCATACCGGTACAATCTTGAGCTGAATACAGAAAATCAGCAGCAGGAACGAAGCCATGACGAAGGACGGCATTGCCGTGAAAAGAGTGACGAAAAAGATGATGATATGATCCGGCCACTTGTTGCGGTTCAAAGCAGCGACGCAGCCGAGTACAACGCCGAAGATCAGTGCTACAACGATTGCCATCAGTCCGAGCTTCGCGGATACGGCAAAACGTGTGCGGATGGTGAGCGCGATATCACGGCCGTTCTTGAGCGAAACGCCGAAATCACCGTGCATGATGTTTTTCATATAATTAATAAACTGTACGCCAACCGGCTTGTCGAGTCCGTACCTCTCGTTCAGTACCTGCATAACCGCTTCCGATTTCGCCTTTTCGCCGTTGAACGGTCCGCCGGGGATCGCGTTCATGGCAAAGAACGTAATGAAGCAGATCAGGAACATGGTAATTACTGCCAGTATGACTCTCTTTACGATGTACTTAGCCAACTTTCTGTCCTCTCTTCGTTTCTAGTGAATTCATTGCACCAATGCTTTAGCAGAGCAAATCAAAAGGAAATAAAAAAAGCAATGGCACCCCGCGCACCATTGCACCAGGAATTTCTATAATCTGTCGCCGTAAGGCAAAGGTTTGAAACTATTTTAATAACGCATCCGCTGTCTGTCAAGGATGAATTACACAAGTGTCCGCTTGCCGCGGACATTCTATGTACGATTGTCGCCTGTTTCCGTATAATCCGGCACTGTTATGTCATAATTTCTGCATTTATATGCAAAGTCTTCGGGAATCGGCGCAGTCACTGATATTTCTGTTCCAGTAAAGGGCTGGAGCAGACGGAGCGCTGCCGCATGCAGCATCGCTCTTTCCGACGAATCGGCAAAAATGTCGTCCGCTTCATAGATACATTCTGTCTTTTCCGGAAAAACACCGCTGTTATCGGAAACTTTCCCCGCCCGCAGATCTGTTTTCGGCTCCGGCGCGTGGCTGCCGTAGATCCTGTCGCCGCAGAGCGGGTGTCCGATGCCGGCCATATGGAGCCGGATCTGGTGCGTCCGCCCGGTTTCCAGCCGGCACATGACAAGAGCGTGCGCTGCGCTCTGGCAGAGAACGCGGTAACGGGTCACTGCGCGTTCTCCCCCGCCGTTCTCCACAATCCTCCTTTTAAGCAGAACGCCCGGTATTCTGTCTATGTCCGCGTCAATAACACCTTCCCGCGCATCCGGCGGAAAAGGGTTTTCCACCAGAGCAAGATAGGCTCTTTGAAATTCGTGTTTCTGCCTTTCGCGGGTGAGTCTTGCCGCGCCGGCTCTGTTTTTCGCGAAAACAAGCGCCCCCGAAGTCTCCTTGTCCAGCCTCCCGATAATACGGCAGACACTGCCCTGCCCCTGCTGCTGCAGATGAAAGGCAAGATAGTTCGCCATTGTGTCATGGTAATGTCCCGGAGACGGATGTACCGCTATTCCCGCAGGTTTATTCACAATCACCAGATCCTCATCTTCATAAAGAATGTCGAGAGCTTCCCTGGGCTTCACGGGAAGAATCTTTCCTGCCTGCCGTTCGTCCTCCGGCAGGACAACGCGCAGCGTCTGTCCCGGCAGGATGCGTTCGCTTACATGCACTGTCCTGCCGCCGCAGGTGATGCCGTCCTTTGTGAATTTGGCGGCGCTGATTTCATGCCCGGTAACCCGGACGCAGTTTTTCAGGATTAAATTGACAAGCCCTCCGGCAGTGATCGCAAGGTCCTCTTCCCGGAGGGTGTATTCAAGTACTTTTTCCATATGATCTGCTGCGGGCGCAGCTGTTTTTTCATATCTGCCGTACCCGCGGAGCCGGCCCGGCCCGCGGGATCTCCTACGCTCCTGCCGCCAGCTTAAGTAGAAGCAGAGCAAGGACAAAGATGATGACCGGGCGCACGATTTTCGCGCCTTTATCCATCACCATGCCGGAGCCTGCGTAATTTCCGGCCATGTTGCATGCCGCCGCGGCAAGACCCAGAAGAATGACAACCTGCCCGTGCAGCAGAAAGATCACGAGAGATGTGATGTTTGTTGTCAGATTGATGACCTTTGCCTGCGCGTTCGCGCTCGTCACGGACAATTTCGCAAACACTGTAAACGCGATGATCAGGAACGTTCCTGTTCCCGGCCCGTAGATTCCGTCGTACATGCCGATGATAAAAGCCGAAGCCGTCGCGGTCACTATTGTCCTCACATCCGGCTCTGCCCTGCCCTCTCCGCGGTCTTTGAACAGTTTTCTGTTCAAAACAAAAAAGGCCGCAGCCGGCAGCACCGCAAACAGGATTCTGCGCAGGAGAAATGCAGGGATCAGCAGTGAGATCTTCGCGCCAAGGTAAGAGCCCGCGATGCCCGTAGCGACAGACGGCAGCGCTACCCTGAAATTCACAAGGCGGTTTCTGATGAAACGGATCGTTGTGAGGGAAGTCCCGCAGGTGGAGGAAAGCTTGTTCGTCGCGACCGCCATGTGCGGAGGCAGTCCGGCGGCAAGATAGGCAGGCAGCGAAATCAGTCCGCCGCCGCCCGCGATCGAGTCCACGAAACCGGCAAGAAAGAGGAGCGGACAGACAATCAGGAACATGACCGGTGCAAGCTCCTGCCCGCCGGTCAGAAAGGTCAGCACCGGAGAAGCGGTGCCGCCAGCGCCCGGGAAACTCATTTCGACGCCTTTTTCTTCGCCGCCGCTTTATCCAGAAGATGCGAAACGATGATCGCGCAGGAAGCATCTCCCGTGATATTCAGTGTTGTGCGGCCCATGTCAAATATTCTGTCGACACCCGCAACGAGCGCGATACCGTCCACCGGAAGGCCGACCGATGCGAGCACCATCGAAAGCATGATCATGCCGGAACCCGGAACACCGGCGGTACCGATCGAAGCCAGCGTCGCTGTAAGAACAATGGTCAGCATCTGGGACGGCGTCAGCGAAATACCGTAGCAGGACGCGATGAAAACCGCGCAGACGCCCTGATAAATTGCGGTTCCGTCCATGTTGATCGTAGCGCCGAGCGGCAGGACAAACGAGCTGACCTCCTTCGACGCGCCGAGCTTCTGTGTGCAGTCCATGTTGATCGGCAGCGTGCCGACGCTGGACGCGCTGGAAAAGGCGAACAGAATTGCCGGCATCATCCCCTTGAAAAACGCGGCAGGGCTCATGCCGCCGAGCGTGCGCACTGCCAGAGAATATACAATCAGGGCATGTGCCGCGTAAGCGATGTAAGCAACCAGCAGCACCTTCGCGAGCGATCCTATGACCGCGCTGCCGTTCTGCGCGATGACAGGACACAGCAGGCAGAAGACGCCGACCGGCGACAGCCGCAGAATCAGTTCCATGACCTTCATGAAAATCTCATTCCACAGATTGATGCCGTTTACGGCATTCTTTGCCTTGTCTCCAAGAAGAATAATCGCAAATCCGATGAACAGTGCCATGATGATGACCTGCAGCATGTTAGCATCTACAATCGGCGAAAGAAAGTTGGACGGAAACATGTTGACGAGAACATCCAGCGGCCCCGACTCTGTCTTCTGGACTTCATAAGTCAGATCCGACGTCGAAAGCACCGGAAAATATGCCTTGAAAAGGTTCGCAAGAAACAGGCCGATGGTCGTCGCGCCGGCAGTTGTAAAAAAGTAATAGACCAGTGTAATGCCGCCGATGGAGCCGAGCCTGCGGATGTCACTCAAGGAGATCACACCCGCCATGATGGAGAATAAAACAATCGGTCCTACAATAAACTTGATCAGGTTCAGAAATATGGTACCGAACGGCTTAATGTAATTTACCGTAAAGTCCGCATGGCTCTGCAGCAGAAGTCCCGCGATGATTGCAAGAATCAGCGCCGTGAAAATCTGCGCCGCGAGCGACATCTTTCTGTGCCCGGAAGGGTTCTGGCTGCCTTGCGGCTGCGGCTCCTGCTGAGAATTCTGCTGTGTCATTTGCTGCTGTGTCTGCTGCGTCAATCCGCTCATACTCTGACCTCTTATTTGATTTCCTGATTACTTTATTAATTACCTTTTTGTTACAATCCGGCTGGGATTCCGTACTATGTTTTCCTGTGATGTAACAAAAAAGACAAAGTACCCCCAAGACGCTAGCGTTCTAGTCCGGGGACCCCTTTGTCCTGTCGTATAAATGTATACAATTCGTTCGCATTATATGTGCTGGCGCTTGTGGTGTCAAGATGCTTGTTGGGCAGATGCCGCGCGGCGGGCAGCTCGCGGCGTTTCCTTCCGCTGGTCTATGCAATAGCGGTGCGGCTCGCTTTTCTGCATGGTTTTTTCAAGACATTTCCGCTGCTCACACGCGTATTGCATAAATTTTGCCCTTTTCTATGCAATACGTGCCCGCTCTCACAATTCGTCTTGAATTTTTCATGCAATGCGCGCGGCGCCGATCATATTGCATGAAGCAAGCCGCGCGCCGCCATCTCCCGCCCGCCGATGACTTCGCCGCGCGGTCGCAGCATCGCCGCCCGCCCAAAGCTTCACCGCGGCGGGTCACTCCCGCCGCGCGCCATCATCCATCTCCAGATGGAGATCATACCGCTCGATGCAGGCTGCCGTCCACTCCGCGAGTGCCTCCTGCGCGGCCTTCTGCCGCGCGGCAGTCACCGCCTCGAAATTCTCATATTCTTCCGGCGTTTCAGGGCAGCGTGCAAGCTCCGAGAGAGCTTTCTCGTAAGCATCCCGCGCCGCCATAAGGCGCTCCATATTCTGACCGAACAGCCAGTCTTTTTCCATCTCCTTCTCGGACATCCGGAAGGAGATCGGCTGCGCCTTCGGCACGTCGCGAAGCCCCTCGATCAGCCTCTGTTCTTCGCTGCTTCGCAGTGCAGCAAGGTCAGCCGCACCTGCGCCCTGCAAAGAAGATCTGTAATGCGCATAACCGAACGGGTAATACATGACTGTCCCGTCTTCATTGAAAATCAACAGGGAGTCCGCGACTCCGGAAAGGAAATACCGGTCATGCGTCACAAAAAGAATTGTCCCTTTATATGCGCGGAAAATCGATTCCAGCGTCTCCTTCGCCGGGATGTCCATGTTGTTGGTCGGCTCGTCCAGCAGCAGAAAGTTCGGTCCTGCCTGCAGAAGGGATGCAAGGAGCAGTCTTGTTTTCTCGCCGCCGGACAGATCACAGACACGTTTGCAGACATCCCTGCCCGTGAAAAGATATCCGGCAAGCACCTCGCGCGCTTCTTTATCCGTCAGGGAAGGATACTTCGCGTGAAACAGGGAAAGAACCGTTTCCTCTGCTTCCAGAGAGGCGCTCATCTGATCCAGGTACGCGGGATCAACCAGAGCTCCCATCGATCCTTTCCCGGCAAGCGGCGGCAGAATTCCTGCCACGGTCTTTAAAAATGCGGTTTTTCCGCTGCCGTTCGGACCGAGCACCGCGAGCCTGCTGCCTCTTCGAATACGCAGCGAAATCTCCCGCAGCGGCTTGTCTTTATCGTAACCGATGCGAAGTTTCTCGCATTCATACACAATTTTCGGGCCTCTGCGCGCAGGCAGAATGTCTTCCGTACGGATAACCGCCTCATCCTTTCGCGGCTCGGGAACAGCTTCCATCCGCTCCAGAAGCTTTTTTCTGGATTTTACGAAGGAAGCTTTGGAAGGCTTGTTCCGGAATTTTATAATCAGGCTGTCCAGCCTTTTGATTTCTTCCTGCTGGCGCTCGTATGCGCCGCGTTGTTTTGCGTATCTTTTTACCTTTTCCTCCCGGTACTGCGAGTAATTTCCCGCGTATCTCGTGACGCGTCCTGCTTCGATTTCACAGGTGACTGACGCTGTCTGATCAAGAAAATACCGGTCATGCGACACCATGACCACAGCTCCGCGGTAGTCCCGGATATACTGCTCGAGCCATTCGACTGCTTTAAGATCCAGATGATTGGTCGGCTCATCCAGAAGCAGCACTTCCGGCGCTTCCAGCAGCAGCCGTATCAGGCGGATTTTCACCTGTTCACCGCCGGAAAATGCCGATATTTTCTTCTGCCTGTCTTCTTTGGAGAGGCCGAAAACCGAGAGCATCTTATCCGCTTCGAAGTCCGCGGCGCCGCGGCCCGCGCCGCCTGCCGCAAATTCCGCCGGAAGGCTATCTGCACCATCCGCATCAGATTCCGGCGAAAAGCCGCCCGCGCCGCCCGAATCCGGGCGCCCGGCCAGATACCCGTCCAGCGTCTGCCCAAGCATCTGCGGCTCCGTCTGCTGCCGCAGGAGTCCCACACTGAACTTGCGGGATACCTTCATCCCCGCCTCCGGATGCTTCTCATCCGGATCGAGGGTACGGATTCCTGAGAGGACTTCGAGAAGCGTTGTTTTTCCGGCGCCGTTGCGGCCGACGACCGCGATCTTTTCGCTGCCGCGGATATAAAAATCAAAATGAGAAAGCACTGTCTGCCCTCCGCGGGTGACAGTGCCTTCTTTAATTTCACACAGCATATCGTTATCCTAAAAATTCATATACACAAATTTCACCGGATTCACACCCGGTCCGTATACACCGAAAATCACAATCGTAATAACGCAGGCGGTGACCAGAAACCACTCCTTGACAAACGGTCCCTCGTCAATGCGCTCCCGCAGTGACATCCCCGGATGCCGCTCATGCCAGAGATCCACGGCGAAAAGCAGTGCCGTCATAAACAGGACAATCACAAGCGTCAGACTGGTAAAGTCCCCCCACGCACTTTGCATCTCGGCAGGCAGGCCGCGGAAATTCTGTCTGGTCAGTATTGATGAAATTATACCGAGGCATGCCTTGAAATCCTTCCCTACATCAAAAACATACCCGACATAAACCAGCAGAAACGTCCGGAGGCACTGGAAAGTCCGGAAGGTCACAGACTTCTCATCAATATGGAGCTTTCTGTTCCATCCCTTAAAGACCGGCTCGAAAATCATGGAGATCATGATAATAATACCATTCCAGAGTCCGAATGCCACATATTTCATGCCGGCGCCGTGCCAGATTCCGACGACGAGGAAAACAACAAGGCACGACAGACCCGCCGGCAGCACCATGACAAGATGTCTGCCGAACGCTGTTTTACCAAAGTCCGATTTTCCGAGCTTCTTCTGCAGCCCCGTCAGTCCCTTCGTCAGCGCGAGTGGATAGAAGATATACTTCTTCATCCATGCGCCGAGCGTAATATGCCAGCGTCTCCAGTAATCATTGATCGAAGCCGAAAAATACGGCTGCCGGAAATTCTGCGGCAGCGAAATGCCAAGAAGCTGTGCGATGCCGATCGAGATATTGATGCCGCCCGCAAAGTCCGCGTACAGCTGCAGCGCGTACAGCAGAATCGCAAGACCTGTCAGCGTGCCGGAATACTGCGTATAGTTGTCGCTTACCTGATAAATGGAATTGACAATTCTGTCCGCGAGCACCATTTTCTCGAGATACCCGAACAGGATCAGCGAAATGCCGTACTTGAAGCCGCGCCAGTCCGGTTTATGCTCTTCGTAGAGCTGCCGTCCCAGCTGGTCGTAAAAACTGATCGGCCCCTGCACAATCTGCGGGAAGAACGAAACGAACAGCGCGATTTTGAAGAAATTCTTCTCCGCCCGGATCTGTCCGTTATAGACATCGATCAGGTATCCCGCCGACTGGAATGTATAAAACGAAATTCCCATTGGAAGCAGGAGAGACATCATAACTCTGCCGCCGGAAATTCCCGAAACCAGCCCGGGGATATATTTGAAGAAGGCAAGGATTCCGAAGATGACAAGAAGTCCGAAGGTTAGAAGCGCCCTCCTCTTTCTTTTGAAAGCAGCTCTGACCGCTTTCTTCTCCTGCCGCAGCAGCGCCGTACCGTCCGGCTTTTTCTTATGAAGCGCCGCTGCCTCCGCTTCCCCCAGCCCCTCTAACCGGAACGCGCAGATATAGATCACGATGCTCGTAATGACCATCCAGACAGACATCCGGATGGAACTGCTGCAATAGAAGACATAACTTGCCGCGAGCAGCACACACCACTGATATTTCTTCCATGGCCACAGATAATATACAAGCACCGTGACCGCGGTAAATATGACAAACGCAAAAGTAATATAATTCATATGGTCCTGTCGCGCGGATCACTGCGCATTTGTTTTGCCGGCGTACTGCCTGCCCTGCAGAGTCTCCAGAAGTTCCGGACTTTCATAAAGATCTGTGTCCTGCTGCCCGCTCCTGCAAAGTTCGTCGTAGTGGCGAAGAAAACGCTCCGTATAATCGACGGTCCTGCGCCACTGCTGCTCCCGCCGGGGCGAAATCTTCCGCGCCTGCGGGTTGACACCGTTCTCCAGAAGATAACGCGAGAAATATGCGGTGAACTTTCGCATTCCGGATACATTCAGGTGCTGGCTGTCATAGAAATCACCGGGCGTTTCAATGCCCGGCAGATCTTTGTGATTTTCAAAGTTGAGATACGGATACCCGTATTCTTCGATGATGCTGCCGATCCTGTTGGAGCGGCCGTACATCAGCTTTGCCCGCTCGTCCCCTTCCGTCAGGCAGTGCGGCGCCCGGATAAAGAGAACATTGTTTACGCCCTTTTTCCTGCAAAAGGACAGAAATTCCCGCAGTGCCCGCTCATATTCGGGGTCCAGCGCCGCCTCATAAGAAGACGGGATTTTCTGCTGCGGTCCGATTTCTTTCTGCCCGGTCAGGGTCTCGAACCCCCGCAGTGTGCTGACGCCCCCGTTGAAATCATATTTCGTCCGGTTCAGATCTATCCTGTAAAAAACGGACACAATGCCGCCCGGCCAGTCCGCGTGATTCGCGTACAGCGGCCAGTAAAGACTCAGGGCATTTCCGTAATTGCCGGAAGAGCGCAGATATTCATGCACCATCCGCAGTTTCCGGAGGCTCTCCGGCATCGTTTCGGTCAGTCTCGAAACCGCGGACGCATACATATGAAATTTCTTTTCTTCCTCTTTGCTGTAAAGCGCGCCGTTGACCTCAATAACGATTTTATCCGGCTTCTGGTGCGCGAGGACCTCGCTCAGCTGATATTTCCATACATGCACATCATCGCCGTTGATGACGAACGGATAGCTGCGGATGCCATAGTCCCTGTAAGCGATCCCGGCGCAAAATGCGCGACCTATATCGCTCGCGCCGATCATGACGACATCCAGACTTTTCTCCGGTTCCTGATAAAAGCCGCTGACCCGGTTTGCATCATAATTGTCCGGATAGTACACATATCGCCAGGCAAGCGCAAGGACACAGACGATGGTGACAAAAACGAGGAGTCCTTTCCATATTCTTTTCAGATACAGGACAAAACAGCCCCTTCCGGCCGCTTCCCGCCGGTTCATCTCCGCATCATTCAAATGTACAGATCATCCTTTCGTTATTCTCCCGCGCTGCTCTCCGCTTGGATTTTATCACAGGTATGGTATGTTTTGGTAGATGGGACCGGCAGCACAATCCGGTAACAGGTACCTGCAGGTCTTTCCTCCCGGCCGAGCAGGCAGATCGTGCCGCCATGCATACTGACAATTTCCTTCGCGATGGCCATGCCGAGGCCGGTGCCCCTGCCACTGGTCCTTGCTTCGTCTCCCGTGACGAAAGGATCAAAAACATGCGCCCGCAGCCCGTCCGGAATACCCGGACCGTCATCGCCGATCTCCATGACCACGCTGCTGCCCTGTTCATTCTTTCTCTCATGAATGGAAAAGGACAGTGTCGTTCCTTTATCCGTATACTTGAGCGTATTCGCCACGATGTTTTCAAAGACCCGTTTCATCTGCATATGATCAAACGGCATGACGACCGGACTGCTCTGGATGTCCACTTCCACAAAGTCTCCGGCGATCGTGAGCTCCCCGTACTTCTGCGCGACATATTCGCGGAAATACTCTACTAGATCGCCCTGCGTCATCTCCGGCTGATAGTCCGGATGCTCAAGACGGCTGTAGTCGCTGAAGGTATTGATCAGCTCGGAGAGCATCTGCGTCTTGCGGCTGATAATGTCCAGATACTTTCTCTGTTCATCCTGCGAGATCAGGCCGTCTTTCATGGCATCCACATATCCCTGGATCACCGTGATCGGTGTTTTCAGATCATGCGAGATATCCGCGAGCATCTTCTGCTTCTGCTCCTGCAGATGCAGCTGCTGCTGTTCGCTTTCCTTTAATTTCTCCTCCATATCGTTGAAGGTATCGATCACCTGTACAAACTCTCTGGGTCCCTGATAGCCTTGCACCGTTTCTCTTTGTCCCGCGGCAAAACCATCCATGGCGGACATCAGCCTTTTGAGCGGCTGTTTGAGTCTGGACACAACCAGAAAAACAGCTGCGATGACCGATATAAACACCGCCGCTATAAATACGGAAATCAGGACCGCATTTATCCGGCGGACAGCCCGCATCTGCATCCGGTTAATGCTTTCCATATGAATCAGAAGGCACCGCTCCTGCCCGCTGTCTGTTGTGTAAGAATGCTTCTGCAGGACCGCCTGTGGATCGCCGTCCTCCTCGTTGTCCAGAAGGAACTGCAGCTCCTTTTTGGAAAGCTTCTCATTGTTCATCTCCATATCCGTGAAGATGACGTTCCGCTTCGAATCAAGAAGCGACATACCTGTCAGCACTTCCGATCCCCAGAGCGCTTCTTCCGCATCTTCCGTGTCCGGAAGATGCGTTTCCGGCATATCGGTATACTGCAGAAGCAGATATCCTTCCTGCTGTCTGCCGGACCAATAGGGAAGAATCAGATAGGCTGTATCGGCGTCCAGATCGGAAATATACCGCAGGGAATCTTTTGAATAAACATTCTTCCTGCTCTGATCGCTGCAGTAAAGAACTTTCGCGTTTGCATACAGAACTTCAAAATAGCCCTTTTTGCCGAGCGAATTTCCGATATGAATACTGCCGTAATCTTCCTTCTTCAGCAGATCTTCCTGCGAAAGGAGTTTTGCCGACTGCGGCTGCGTATACAGATTCTGCCGCAGCAGTTCGCTCATGGAGATCAGAAGTAGTCCCAGCAGCACGATCATACAGATCAGTCCCGCAAAAACCTTAATTAAAAACGCATAGAGGCTTCCCTTCCCGCGCCGTATTTCCTGTACGATGTCTTTCATCTCAGTTTCTGATATCCCCGAATTTGTAGCCGAGTCCCCGCACGGTAATCAGATATTTCGGATTCCTGCTGTCTTCCTCTATCTTTTCCCGAAGATTCGAGATGTGAACCATGATCGTGTTTTCATCGCTCTCAAAATACTGACCGTTGAGCTGCTGCGCGATCTGCACCTTGGTGTAGACACGGCCCGGGTTTTTCATCAGCATCATCAGAATCTTCAGCTCTGTCGCCGTGACCGGTATCTCCTGATCTCCCTTATGCAGCTGCATCGTCTGCAGGTTGATGGTCAGATCTCCTCTGCGCAGCTCTCCCGTTGCCGCATCCGATGCGGGATTGAGCTTGTAAAACCTGCGAAGAGCCGCCCGGACCCGCGCGACGACTTCCAGCGGATTGAACGGTTTTGTCAGATAGTCGTCGGCTCCGATATCCAGCCCGATGATCTTGTCGCTGTCTTCCCGTTTGGCAGACAGGATGATGATCGGCATATTGTTGTTCCTGCGGACTTCCCGGATCAGATCATAGCCGTTCATCTTCGGCATCATCAGGTCAAACAGTCCGAGGTCCACCTCTGTATTCTGTATTACGTGCAGCGCCGCGGCGCCGTCCGTGGCGCTTTCGACTTCATAGCCCTCATTCTCGAGATAGAGCTTTAAAACTTCAATGATGTCTTTGTCGTCTTCCGCGATCAGTATTCTATACTTTTTCATTGCTTTCTCTGATTTTCCGGATCATTCCGGCTACCTGACTGTCGTACTTTCCCGCGAGATGATCCCAGTCCGCATAAGCCTTTTGTCCCCGGTGATCAGGGAGGTCCAGACTCTGCAGGTAGGGGATCAGGTACTGCGTTGTTTTCTCGGCGCCGGAAATATTCAGGTGGTCGCCCGCATCCATCGTATCCTGCAGCCAGTCGATTCCGATATCTGCCGTCTCCAGATTCAGATCGAGATAGGAGACACCGCTCTCCTTCGAAAGCAGCTCGATCCCGTTGTGATTCGCGTAGTTGTAGTTCACAGGCGAAGGGGCACTGTACAGCACGACCTCGATATTCTTATCCTTACATTCTTTCAGTATCTTGTCAAAGATTACCCGGTTGCCGGAAGGAACCAGCCGGATATGACCTGTCGGTTGCATATATTTCTTGGTATCGAGACAAGCGCGGACACCGCTCTTGACCCGGAATCCCTTCCATGCGCTTACCTTGGCGCTCTCTCCCGCAAGGCGTCCTTTCCAGAGATTGTGGTAGGAAAATATGGGAAAACATGTCTGTGCAAGCTCGGTCCCCATATTCTGGAGATCGTATGCCGATCCCTTGGAATGGATCAGCGCGTGCGTTTCAATCATGACGACCTTCGGCGTCTGTGTTTTCATGGCTGTCTCGAACATATGGTACATCTCCGCCATGTTCTGACCGGACTGGCCCGCGACATACGTGGTAATGCCGGTCTCATTATAAACCTGCATCGGCGAGATACTGGTATAACTTTCACTGTCGCCGAGGACTAAAAGATCGATGCTCCCCCGCGGCTCCTTTTCAAGGTCCATAAAAGCCGCATTTCTGCGAAGCAGCGACGGATCCTGTGTTTTCTTCGCGGCCCGGTAAAAAAGGCCGGAGGAAAGAAAGATCAGTGAAAGAAGAACCAGAAAGAATGCTGTTATCCGTTTTCCGTTATTCATAATCAAAATCCCGCGTAAATCATGTCAACCTGCTGATATCCGGGCCCGTAGGCTCCGAAAATGATGACCGCGAAAATCAGCGCATAATACGCGCTCCAGCGAAGAGCCGCGCTCCTGTTCTGCAGCAGTTCCCCGGGACGGATCCCCTTCTCGCGAAGGCAGTCATAAACGATGACAATGACCGTTCCAAGAAAAATTGCGACGAAATCGCCGCGGTCCAGCCCCATGTGCAGCAGCGTGCCGTCGGAGAGCATGGAGAACTGCGGCGCCCCGAAAATACTTTTCACCATCGAAAGGCCGGTTTTCAGCCCGTCCGCCCGGAAAAACATCTCTCCGAGAACGATGATACATAAGGTTCGAACCGTCCGGAAGACGCGGAAAAACAACGCGTCTTTCCGGAGCCCGAGGGCCCTGTAGAATTCTGTTTTGGCGGGTTCCAGCATCGTCTCCAGAAGCAGCAGTACAAAATAATACATGCCATAGACAAGATAGTTCCACTGCGGGCCGTGCCAGATGCCGTTAAACAGCCAGACCGGAAACAAGGCGATCGCGGCTTCTCCGACCCTGGAAATATATTTGCCGAAGCGCTCTTTGGAAAACTTCATCCAGCGCATCGACAGCTTTGAAACCGAAACCGGATAAAATACGTATGTTTTCAGCCAGACACCAAGCGAGATATGCCAGCGGCGCCAGAATTCGGAAGCGCTCTGTGAAAAGAACGGCTGCCGGAAGTTCTCGGGCAGACGGATGCCGAACAGCTGCGCCGACCCGATGATGATATCGCAGGTACCGGAAAAATCCATGTAAAGCTGCAGCGTATACGCGATGCCCGCAGTGACTGTCATGACGCCGCTGAAATTTGCGTGGTAATTATAGAAAGTCGCTACCAGAGTGTTCAGCCGGTCCGCGATCACCATCTTCTTGAACAGTCCCCAAAGGATCCGTACGCTCCCGTCCCGCAGGTTGGTGCTCTGCAGGCTTTTCCCGGTTACCAGTTGATCCGCGGTGTCCTGATACCGTGCGATCGGGCCTTCCATGATCTGCGGGAAGAAACCGAGAAAGAGCGCGAGCTTTGCGAAGTTCCTCTCCGGCTTGATCCTTTTCCACTTGACTTCGAGAAGATATCCGGCAGCTTCCAGCGTATAGTAGGAAATGCCGACCGGAACCGCGATCTTCAGGATACGCAAGGGCGTTCTCACATGCGCGAGCCGGATGGAATTGATGGTCCCTGCGGCAAAACGGCTGTATTTGACGGTAAGGAGAATTCCGAACAGAACAAGAATGCCGAACGTGGCAAGCCGCGCTCTCCGTGCCTTTCGGACCCTCGGAGGTTCGTTCTCCTTCTTTCTTCCGATCAGAAGACCGAGAACATAGACAAAGACACTCGTCAGAATCAGGTAAATTACAAGGAACCGGCCAAGAAGGAAGAAGTATCCCCAGCTGAAAGCCAGCAGAGTGTATTTGCGGTATTTTTCCGGCGTAAGCTGGTACAGAACAAGAGCAGCCGGCAAAAACGCGCCCAGATATAAGAAAGAATTATAACCCATACAAAAACTCCCGCATTCATAGTGCTCACGCTTATGAATGTAGGAGTTTTTCCATAATTGAATGTAAATGCCGCCTTAAGATTTCTAAAGAAAGTCTGCGGACCCGTTTTTCAGAAACCTTCTTCCCGGCGGAGCTTCCTGTATTTTCTGCGCAGTTTTGCTCCTTCATACTCCGCGCGGTCATTTTCGGTCTCCAGAAAAAGTCCGTAAGGAACCGGTACAGGCCTGCCGTCTTTGTCAACGCAGACCTCGGTCAGATATGCCCTGTTGACCGGTTTTCGGATTCCCGTTTCAACATCCTGCACATACGTATCTGTTCGCACCTCAACAGATGTGTGTCCCACATAGGTGACTTTAGCGCGCAGTACGACAATCTCCCCGAGGCTGACTCCTGCTTTGAACTGCAGGTTATCGACAGCTGCGGTAGTCACCATCCTGTTGCTGTGCATGACGGCAGCCAGTCCCGCCGTTTCATCGATCCATTCCATCAGCCGGCCGCCGAAGAGTCTTCCGTAACCGTTGATATCCGACGAGCGGACGGATTTGATTGTCTCAACGACAGACTCCCGCGGCGCCTTGTATCCTTTTTCAAATTTCTGCTGTTCTTCTTCCATACTGCACCATTCTTCCCTTCCGCTGCACACGCCCTCGGTGTCCGGCTTTTCGCATCCCCGTTTCCTGTCAGCTGATCTGCCAGCGGGCGTGGCTTCCGGTGTCGTCCTTCGTGATAATCAGCTGATCGTCGATTTCCTGCTTAAGTTCCGACACATGCGAGATGATGCCGATCATCCTCGATCCTTCCGCCATCCGCTGCAAAACACGCACCGCCTGATCCCTCGCGTGATCGTCCAGTGTTCCGAAGCCCTCGTCAATAAACATGATATCCAGATTGATCGAAGCAGAGCTTTCCCGGATCTGATCTGCCATGCCAAGCGCCAGCGAAAGCGCCGCCATAAACGACTCGCCGCCGGAAAGTGTCCGGATTTCGCGCTCTTTCCCGGTTACATTGGAATAGACGAGAAGATCCAGCCCGTGATTTCTGCCCGTTCCGGCTTTCGTAAGATCCACCATGCGCAGCTCAAACTGACCGGCTGACATTTCGGAAAACCGCGCGTTCGCGCATCGCAGAATCCGCTGCAGATATCTTCTCTGCACAAAGGTTTCAATATCCATGCGCGCGCCGGTCTGCCTGCCGCCCAGCCGTTCATACAGATCGCAGATTCTGCCGTACTCCTCCATGACCTTTGTCCGCTGCTGCAGCTGCGGCTTTAACGAATCAAGAGCGGCTTTATTCGTAGTGTAAAGCTGCCGGAGCTTGCGCTCCTCTTCCTGCGTCCTGTCCAGCTGCTGCTGCGCCTTTTCCTGCGCGGACATCAACGCTTCCAGATCCGGCTTCTCCTGGCCTGAGACTCCTTTCTGCGCTGCCTCCATTGCCCCCGTGACCGCCGCCTTGTCCTGACGGAAACGGCTGACCCTGTCCCGCATCGCGCTGCTGTCCTCTTTCGTCCACTTCCGCGTCATCTCCATCCACGACGCGTCATCTGCAAAGTGTTTCTTTTCAAGGATATCCTGATATACCGCTTCTTTCCGGCTTCTATCCTCTTCAAGAAGAGGCAGATCCGCCTCATATTGCTGGATCAGCGCGAAGCAGCGGCTCAGCTGCTCCCTGCTCTCCTGTGTGTCTTTTCTTGCGCTCTCTGCCGCAGCGGCTGCTCCGAAAAGCGCGGCGTCCGCATTTTCCTGCGCCTTTTGTGCTTCTTCCTTCGTCCGGAAATCATGAAGGCGGCTGCCGATCTCAAACAGGGCCGCTGCTGCGCCGGAGAGTTCCTCCTTCGCTTTTGTATCCGCCTCCTGCGCTTCCCGTAGCTTCGTCTGAAGTCTTATTCTTTCCCCTGCAACCTCTTTCAGATTGTCCGAAGCCTCCTTCAGCTTTGCGGCATCTTCGCGCAGTTTCTCCTCCTGTGACTTCAAAATATCCGCCCATGCGCGCAGAATCTTTATTTCATCATCAAGTGTAATCTCTTCCGGGATTTCGAGTCCGGTGTCCGCGTTGACAAGGTTCGTTCGAATGGTTTGCACTGCTTCTGTATAGTTCTTCTGCTTCTCCAGAAGAACCTTTGCCGCCGCACCCGAGCGCGCGGATTTTTCCATCCTCTCTTTTTCAAGGGCAGACACTTCCTGTGAAAGAGCGTCGATCTTTTCCCTTGTCAGCCCCTTGTCGCCTGCCGGCGCGCTGCAGGGCGCAGGATGATGCGTCGAACCGCAGACCGGACACGGCTTTCCTTCCATCAGCGTTGTGGCAAGGTATCCTGCCTGCGCATCCAGAAAGGCGCTGTTCGCGCTTTCATACGCCGCTCTTTTCTCTTCACAGGCGCGGGTGACAAGGCTGTAATCCTCCGCGGCCTGCCGTGCGCTCTGTCTCTGCTGTTCAAGGTCTTTGTACTGCTCCTTTGTTTTTCGGATCAGCTGCGCAATTTCACGGCCGCTCCGGAAGCGCATCTCCCATTCTGCAAGCCTTCCGTCCGCCCCGGAAAGCCTTGCCTGCGTTTCCTGCCACTCTGTTGCCTTTTTGTCGTACGCCCGCAGGTTTTCATCTGCCTGCAGAAGCAGATTTTCTGCTTCCTTCGCTGTTTTTTCACAGCGCTCTTTCTTCTCTTTCGCTGCCTGTGCCTTATCCAGTGTATCCAGCGCCTGCCGCACGCGCTCCCGCACCTTCGTGTCCGCGGAGCGTTCTTCGTCCTCCCTCTCTTTTGCCTGCAGAAGCGCGGCTTCGCGCAGGTTCTGTGCCTTCTGCAGGAGCGGCAGCTTCTCTCTTTGCCTTAAAAGCTCCGCGGACTTTGCGGTCAGGGATTTTTCCGCCTCTTGCAGCGCCGTATAACACTGCAGAATTTCATAGGCATCTTCGATCTTTTCGCCGGTCTTCTCTACGCCGCGGAGCTCCTCTTCCATAGAGTCAAGTTCCAAGAGCCGCGCACGCGCCTGCTCCAGCTGTTCGAAAGTCGCCGCAAGTGTCTTCGCCTGCGTATACTGCCCCCGCTTTTCATCGCGAAGGGTGGATGCCTGCCGCGTTTTCTCCGAAAGATCCGAAAGCTCCTGCTCCAGCTGCCCGCACTGCCATTCCAAAAGCTCTGTAAATCTTGCAAGTGCAGCAGCATTCATCTTCTTCTCGGAAAGAAGCTGCTGCCGGAGCTTCATAAGCTCCGCACATTTTTCTTGCGCAGAAGAGTCATGCGCCCCGCCATCCGTGTCCGATCCATCCGCCTGCACCGGCAGGCTGCAGTGCCGGACTTCGGCAAGCATCGCGCTCTGCGCCTCGAGTATCTGTGTCTTTTTGCCTGCCACCTTCATCGCCAGCAGCCTGACCGTCCGGTCGAAGATCTCCGTTCCGAAGAGCTTCCGGAATATTTCCCGTTTCCGGTCGGAAGAAGCGCGCAGCAGTTCCATGAACTCTCCCTGCGCGATCATGGCTACCTGGGAAAACTGCTCCTTGGTCAGCCCCGTGATCTCAATAAGCTTTGCGGCAGCTTCCTTCTGCGGATACTCCGACCCGTCCGGCATGTAAAGATCAATGGCTTCCGGAACTGCCTGATCTGCCGCACCGCTGCGCTTCGCCTTCCGGAAATGCCGGGGCGAGCGTCTCACCGTGTACAAAAGCTCTCTGCCGCCGCTGTTTTCGGTGAACGTCAGTTCCACATAGGGTTCAACGTCAAGAGCTGCGTACTGGCTCTGCAGCTCTGCGCCGTCCTTGCGGTTGGTACTGGAGCTTGCCTCGCCGTACAGTGCGAAAACAATCGCGTCAAACACCGTCGTCTTCCCTGCGCCCGTGTCTCCGGTTATCAGGAAGATATTCTGGTTAGGTTTTTCAAAATCAATGACCGTGCGTCCCGCGTACGAACCGAACGCCTGCATCACCAGCCTGACCGGCTTCATGCATTATCCTCCGCTGCTTCATTGATGACACCGCGCAGAAGCTCCTGTTCCTCTTCGTCCAGATCCCCCAGATAACTGCTGCACAGCTCGAAAGGATCCATGGAAATCTCTTCCGCGGCTTCCGTGCCGGTATTGACTTCCCGCACGGCTTCCCTCCGGATTTCCAGAACATTCGGAAAAGCCTGCCGGATATGATCCTGCATGTCGATGACGTCAAGGTCCTCTTTGTCCGTCAAAACAACACGGACATAATCCTCACACCCCTGCCGCAGGACATCCCGTAAAGATCCCCGGAGCACGCGGACCGCATGCAGCGGCCGCAGCGGCAGTACGTTTGTCCGGACATTGCCTTTCTCCAGGAGCTCGACTTCGATGATTCCCTTCTGCTGCCCCGCCTCGCTGAAGGAGCAGGCCATCGGCGTCCCCGGATAGCGGAAAAATTCGCTGCCGACGCGCATCGGCTTATGGATGTGTCCCAGCGCCGCGTAGTCGAACCTCTCCAGAACATCTGCACGGACTTCATCAATATTTCCGGCCATGCGGATTTCGGAATCCATGCGTTCCACATCGTCCGGATCTTTCCCCGCCGGCAGATAAAACTGATGGCTGACCAGTACATTCCGCTGCTCCGCATCGATCTCTTCCCGTTCAATCAGCCGGTGCACGGAAGCATCATAGGAAAGATTATTTCCGTTTTCATCTGTTCCCACAATGTCCCGGATCATGGACGGCTTTACGAACGGCAGCAGGTAAAAATTCACGGGGCCGTATTCGTCCCGCAGCGTAATTTTCTCGATGGAATCCTCCTGCTTTTGCGGAGGCATCCCGATCATATATACGTTCCGGCTGCGGAGAATCTGCCGGTAGATGTTCAGTCTCGGCGCACTGTCATGGTTGCCGCTGATCATCATGATCACGGCAGACGGAAGGGCCTGCGTCAGCGCCGAGATAAACCGGTCAAACAGCGTAGCCGCCTCCGCGGACGGAACAGCCTTGTCATAAATATCGCCGGCGATGACAATCGCATCCGGGCGTCTTTCTGCGGCGATCTTCACGATTTCCCGGAAAACATACGCCTGATCCTCTCCCATGTCCCGGTTCATCAGTTTCAGACCGATATGAAGATCCGATAAATGTAAAAACTTCATTCTGTTTCCTTGTCCGCCATGCGTCAGTTCTCCAGCTGTTCCAGCATCTGCGTGCGGGACAGGCAGGACTGCACGCCGTCTTTGCCGGAAAGCAGATCTTTTCCGATCCGCAGCGGTGAATCCCCCTGTACCTGCAGCTCCATCCTGCGCTTCGCGCTCCTGTACGCCTCTTCATCACTCCAGAAACCATTTTCCGCGGTATAAAATCCGGTTAACGGCAGACCGTCGGTTCCGTTGATCGGATTTCCGTCCGAGTCTGTCAGGGCTTCGGTCCAGCAGGACATGACCGTCTCCAAAGACCCGTTCCGCATCCGGTACCAGTTCTCGGACGAGCCGTCCGGGCGCTTTGTGCTGTTTTGCACATATCCCGTCTTCGGATACAGAAGAATGGTTTCGTTCCCGTCCTGACTGAAATACCAGGCCGGACCCTGAAACAGCATACCGTCATCGTACCTGACAATCGAAAAAGCATTGTCATTGACTGCAATCAGTACCGGATTGCCGCTGCCGGCCTGCTGCAGCGCAAAGCCTGTGTAATCATTCGCACCATAAGCGTCCTTGATGATTCCGGTCCGGACGATGTCCGCGTAAACATCCTTGTAGCTCTTTCCTGCGGTGCTGCCCTGTAAATAGTTCTTCATATCGTCCATCGTCATGCCGGATTCCCAGGAAACAGCTCCGCGCGTGTTGAAGGCTTTTTCCAGATTTTCCCGGTACTGCTCCTGTGAAACGCTCTTCCCGTCCCATTCGTAATCCATCTGCGTATTGCCCGCGATGTCTTTCGTACCCGAAGGATCCTGAAATCCATACGTTCCGGATGGCAGCGGTTCGAAATCATCCTCTCCCATCCGCAACAGCTCATCATAGTACGCGCCCATATGCCCGTCCGCGTTGTCGATGATATTCCGCTTCTCAACGTAGCGGAGGCCGAGGCGGGCGGTCTGGTATGTTCTGACCTCCCCATGAAAGATACCGGCAATCAGATTGCCTCCAGCTTCGCTCATCGTACTGATGACCATCTCCGGGACAGAATCGTTGTTGACATAGATGAAGCCAAGCGAGCAGGTCGACGGGTCGTAAGGATTGCCGTCCGGATCCCGCATGTTATTCAGAAAATCAAGATACAGTTTCTTCCAGTCTGTATCTGCAGGCACATCCGGTCCGTCCGTATCCGCTGTCGCGGATGCCGCTGCATCCGCCGCTTCCTTAGCTCCGGTCTTCTCTGTGGAAGCCTGCTGCACTGCCCCGGCGGCGGACGCAGTACCCCCTGTCTTCCCTGTTGCAGCTGCCTCCGTATTCCCGGCGGCTGGCGTCTCCGTCTGTGCTGCGGCGGGCGCGGACGGCGTCTGCACGCCACAGGCTGCAAGAATCAGTGAAATTCCGGCTGCCGCCAGTATATGAAATCTCCTCATAAAACATTCCTTCCTGTCATATCAGTGCATTTTTCGCACTCTCGAGCGACTGTACGACGCGGCCGCACCATGCGTCAAAGTCCGGATCTTCGATCCGGCACTCCGGATGGCTCCGGATGTACGATACGGCAAGGTGCGCTCCCTGATAAAACGGCACCGTGGTTCCCATATCCGGCACCAGACGTTTGAGTTTGCGATTGTCGAAAATGACACTCGAAGCTTTGTCTCCCAGCAGCTGCCCGCGCAGGTCATACCGCGCGCCGGCTTCCGCCAGAAAATCGGAGGATACATGGTATGGAATCAGTGGAACGCCGAGTTCGTCCGCGATGATCTGATGAATTTGATTCCATGTGAGAACTTCATCGCCGGTAATCTGAAAAACTTCGCCGACCGCCTGCGGATTGCCCATAAGTCCGGTGAATCCCCGCGCGAAGTCTGTATTAAACGTAACCGTCCATAAAGATGTTCCGTCGCCCGGGATAATGACCGGCTGATGCCGCAGCATCCGCAAAAGGACCTGCCACGATCCCCGGTCGCCATGGACCGCGACCGGAAGTCTCCGTTCATCATATGTATGGCTCGGCCGCACAATCGTTACCGGGAAATGATCTTCCCGCAGCCTCGCCATCAGGTACTCCTCGCAGGCGATTTTATCCCTCGAATACTGCCAGTAAGGATTGGCCAGCGTCGTTCCCTCGGTAATGAACGGACATACGGACGGCTTGTGATAAGCCGATGCCGAACTGATGAAAATGAACTGTCCGGTCTTCCCCTGAAACAGCCGGAAGTCCCGCTCCGCGTCTTCCCTCCGAAATCCGATAAAGTCGCAGACCACATCGAAACATGCGTCTCCGAGCTTCTCCTCCACCGCCTTTTCATCGTGTATATCCGCGGTGATGGTCCGGACACCGCCCGGAAGGCTGATACCGCGGTTGCCGCGGTTCAGCAATGTGATATCCCATGTTCCGTCCTCTGCGAGCGCGCGGACAACTGCTGCGCTGATTGTGCCTGTGCCGCCTATGATGAGTGCCTTCCGCATCTGTTAACCCTCCCTGGTATACACCGCTTTGTAACCTTGGGAAAATTATACCATGAGTTTTGAAAAAATAATGCAAATCTGTTATTGACATTGATCGCAGAGTTTTGTATACTACAAAAGCTGTCAGCAATGACGGAACTGATGGCGAGGTAGCTCAGCTGGCTAGAGCACGCGGTTCATACCCGCGGTGTCGAGGGTTCAAGTCCCCCCCTCGCTACGAGAATAAAGACCTCCGGGAAGTTTAATGGCTCCCCGGAGGTCTTTTTATTTTTTCAGAAACTCATTGACACTGACGATTCTGGGATCTTTTACCGATGATTCCAGAAAATCTTTATCACCGGTCAGGAACAGGTCGGCTCCCGCATCCAGCGCAGCACGCAGAATCGGCCTGTCCTTTACATCCCGTTCTTCAACTCTGCCTCCGTCTCTTCTTCCGGTGTAGGTACAATTTCAATGGACTGTAATGCCGTAAACAGGAACGCCTCCAGTTCAACTATCTTGTCCGGGAACTTCTCCCGGAACTTACGATGCAGCTCGTCTACCACATAATCGCAGACCACAGGTTCATACGGAGGAAGCAGTACCTTCATCAACGCAGCCGCCACCCGTCCGTTTGGAAAAAGCGCCGCCGAGATGAATATGTTCGTATCAATCATTACCTTCAATGCGCATTATCCTCTCTTCTGGACTTCGTGATCCATTCCGCGATATCATCCTCGGTCGTGAAGCCGGCTTTTGCTGCCTCTCCCTTCATCTGTTTCTGAAGTCGTTTCAGAGCGTATACAGCAGAATTCATAATCCGGATATCATTTCCATCTACGATGAATGTTACCCTGTCACCGACATCAATGCCGAGAGCTTCCCGCACATTCTTCGGAATCGTAACCTGTCCCTTGGACATTACCTTCGCGTCATTAACAAATTCTGTAGACATTGTTGCTGCCATAATATCATCTCCTCTCCAAAGTAGGGATGTAGGGTTTCCCTACATTTGATTATACTGAGAAGTTTCGGTCAGGACAAGAGAAATATGTTCCCCCCCGCATTTTAAACGCATCTATTAAAAAAACACCCCCCGGTTTCCCGAGGGGCAGTGCATGCAAAAGCATCTTTATCCGACAACCTCGGCACGCTTGTTCACATACGCGCCCAGCTGTCCGTCCTTGACATCGATCTCGATCGTATCGCCCTGCGCGACCTGATCCGAAAGAATCAGTTTTGCTGCGAGCGTCTCCACATGTTTCTGAATATATCTCTTCAGCGGTCTTGCACCGTACTCCGGATCATATGCCGCGTTGGCAATGAAGGTCTGTGCCTCCTTCGTCATCTCGATGCGGATCTCCCTGTCGGCCAGCCGCTTATTGATATCTTCCACAGTCAGAAGGATGATCCCCTTGATGTTCTCCTTCGTAAGAGGACGGAACATGATGATCTCATCCAGCCGGTTCAGGAACTCGGGGCGGAAGTGCTGATGCAGCAGATTCTCGACCGCCTTCTGTGTCGCGGGTGAAATGCCCGCTGCGTCGATATTGCCTGTACCGTTCTGCGCGGTCCCCGCCGCCTTCTCCTGACGCTCGATATCCGCAAGAATTTCCTGCGCGCCGATATTCGAGGTCATAATGATAATCGTGTTCTTGAAGTCCACGGTTCTCCCCTGCGAATCGGTGATACGGCCGTCATCAAGCACCTGCAGCAGGATATTGAAGACGTCCGGATGCGCCTTTTCAACTTCATCGAACAAAACAACCGAATACGGTTTTCTTCTGACCGCCTCCGTTAACTGACCACCCTCCTCATAACCGACATATCCCGGCGCCGCGCCGATCAGTCTCGATACACTGTATTTCTCCATATATTCGGACATATCGATTCTGACCATGTTCTTTTCATCGTCGAACAGTGCCTGAGCGAGGGCTTTGGCGAGTTCGGTTTTGCCGACACCGGTAGGGCCGAGGAACAGGAACGAGCCGATTGGCTTCGTCGGATCCTTGATTCCGGCCTTGCTTCTCATGATCGCTTCAGAGACCTTCTCGACTGCCTCATCCTGTCCGAGCACACGCTTATGCAGCTCTTCCGGCAGATGCAGGGTCTTGTTGCGCTCCGACTCCGTCAGCTTCGCGACAGGAATCCCGGTCCACTTGGACACAATGCGCGCGATCTCCTCTTCGGTAACCTTCTCATGAACGAGCGAAAGATCGTCGTCGCGAAGATCTGTCTCCTCTTTGCGCAGCTGCGCTTCAATCTGCGGGAGTCTGCCGTACTGCAGTTCACTGACCTTTTCGTAGTTCCCCTGCTGCATCGCCTGCTCGATCTGCGATTTGACGGCATCCTTCTCCTCACGAAGTTTACTCAGGTTATCAACCTTATTCTTTTCATTCTGCCACTGTGCCTGCTGGGCATTGAATTTATCTTTCAGCTCCGCGAGCTCTTTCTGCAGATCGGAAAGCCTTTGCGCGGAAAGTGTATCGTCTTCCTTCTTCAGCGAAATTTCCTCGATTTCCATCTGCTGAATCTTACGGCGCAGCTCATCAAGCTCTGTCGGCATCGAGTTCATCTCGGTCTTTATGAGAGCGCAGGCTTCATCAACAAGGTCGATTGCCTTGTCCGGCAGGAACCGGTCGCTGATATACCGGTTCGACAAAACAGCGGCAGACACCAGCGCCGCATCCATGATCTTGACGCCGTGATAAGCCTCGTATCTGTCCTTGAGTCCGCGGAGAATCGAAATCGTATCCTCTACCGTAGGTTCATTGACCATAACCGGCTGGAAACGGCGTTCCAGCGCCGCATCCTTTTCAATATATTCGCGGTATTCGTTCAGCGTGGTCGCGCCAATGCAGTGCAGTTCGCCGCGTGCCAGCATAGGCTTCAACATGTTGCCGGCATCCATCGAACCCTCGGTCTTGCCGGCACCGACGATCGTATGCAGCTCATCGATAAAGAGCAGGATCTCGCCGTCCGACTTCTTGATTTCATCGAGGACGGCTTTCAGCCGTTCCTCAAACTCGCCGCGGTACTTGGCACCCGCAATCAGAGAGCCCATATTCAGAGAGAAAATCTTCTTGTCCTTCAGAGATGTGGGTACATCCCCCTTGGCGATTCTCTGCGCGAGACCTTCGACTACCGCCGTCTTGCCGACGCCGGGCTGACCGATCAGCACCGGGTTGTTCTTTGTCTTTCTCGAGAGAATCCGGATGACATTTCTGATTTCATCATCACGGCCGATCACCGGATCAATCTTCTGCGCCTTCGCCTTCGCGACAAGCTCCTCGCCGAATTTCTCCAGAGAATCATAAGTATCTTCCGGATTGTCCGTTGTGACCTTCTGGCTGCCGCGGACAGTCTGCAACGCCTGCAGAAAAGCGTCCTTTGTAACGTTAAAATCCTTGAAAATCTGTGAAATGACGCTGTTCGCATCCTTTAAAAGCGCGAGGAAAATATGCTC
The DNA here is from genome assembly GCA_029224465.1 of Bacillota bacterium. Taxonomy (GTDB): domain Bacteria; phylum Bacillota; class Clostridia; order Lachnospirales; family Lachnospiraceae; genus CAG-791. The sequence goes on from JAQXUQ010000009.1 coordinate 59,522, forward strand.
AACAGAAACATAATCATCGCCGAGTCTCTTCGCCTGCGTCTCCGAATCGAGAAGTACCTGATTCAGATCCTGGCTGACATAAATCTGGGAAGACGAACCGGACACCTTCGGCAAAGCCTTCACCGCGTTCTCCGCGCGCTTCGTAAACTGCTGCGCGTCGATTCCCATCTTTTCCACGAGCTTGGCGATCAGACTGTCGTCAATGGTCAGCAGCGAATACAGAAGGTGTTCCTGTGTCATCTGCTGGTTGCCGTATTCATTAGCGAGCGACTGGCATCTGTTGATCGCTTCAACTGATTTCTGTGTAAATTTCTGAATGTTCATTGTATGTACCTCCTGCTTCCGCTTCGATTCTTTCCAAGCTGTCTGCATGTAGATGCGGATGCAAAGCACCGCATGTTGTTTTCGTTTGTTCTATAACTACTATAACGCATGATTTGCAGGTGTCAACATTTTTCTATCAAAACTTTGCAGTCTTTTTACATCAAAAACGCGGCCCGACCCGCTCCGGTCGCTGCCGCGTTTTCAAGTTCCGTATCATGTTATTACTGGGGTGTCGGCTTATCCTCTTCCGATTCCGCAGCAGTCTCCTGCTCCGCCGCATTTTTATCTTCCTTCGGCGC
>JAQXUQ010000010.1 GCA_029224465.1 Bacillota bacterium
CATCAAAAACGCGGCCCGACCCGCTCCGGTCGCTGCCGCGTTTTCAAGTTCCGTATCATGTTATTACTGGGGTGTCGGCTTATCCTCTTCCGATTCCGCAGCAGTCTCCTGCTCCGCCGCATTTTTATCTTCCTTCGGCGCCTTGTGACGCAGAATCGTTGTATACCCGTGAGAAGATGTCGCAGAAGCCTCTTTGCCGGCTTCTGCCGCGTGCTTCCCCTCATCTTCCGTTTTATCCACGAATTCGCCTTCGGTATCAACCGCTTGCAGGTCCTGCTCCACATCCTTGATCGTACCCGTGATTTTAGAAATAATCCACAGATCCGAAATTCCGTTGAAAATCATGACGATGGCCAGCACGCGCACAAGAAGCGCAGCTGTATGGAACGGATTAAAAAAGATCAGAAGCCCCAGCGCGATTGTAAGAACCGCCAGAATAAAAGAGGCCAGCGTCCCGTCGCCATGCTCTCTGTGAATCGTGATCGTTTCTCCGAGATTCACAACGCCGCTGATCATGATGATGATTCCCATGATCGTAGGCACAAGCGCGACCAGGAATTTCGGGTTCATGAAGAGCCACAGGCCGATCACAGCGATAATCACGCCTGCCGTCAGCGCCGCGACCGAAACAAAATTCCGGTCCCTGCTGACAAGAAACATAACCACGGCCGCAACACCGCCGACAAGCAGTCCCGCTCCGACAATCCTGCAGACAACGTCCAGCGCGGTATTCGGCCAGATCAGAAGGACTACCCCGAGAATAATGAAAATCAGCGATGTAATCACCTTGTTCCATTTCATCGTATGGAGCTTTTTCTTCGCGTTCCGGATGGTTTCAGACTCACTCATATGCATTCCTCCTTCAAGGCTGTGCCCGGCTGCTGCCGGGGCCGCTTTTATTCCGCCATCAGCTCATCCATGACTTCATAGATCTCGTCCCGGCCTGCCTTGGTCATTCCCGAGAAAGGAATGATGTCCAGGGACACTTCTCTGCCGTACTGCGACCTGCCGCTCAGCGCTCCCCGGATATTCTTCACTGCCCCGGGGATCTGACTGCGGTTCAGCTTGTCCGCCTTCGTCGCAATGATGACCGGCGTAAAGCCGGAATGGACGATCCAGTCAAACATCATAATATCATTATCGGAAGGATCGTGCCGGATGTCAATCAGAAGGAAAACCGCACGGATCGCGGCGCTGCCATGGAGATAGTTCTCTATCATGGTTCCCCACTGCTCTTTGAGAGCGGTGCCGGCCCTCGCAAAGCCGTATCCGGGCAGATCGACCAGATAAAATCCGTTGTTGATGTTATAGTAGTTGATGGTCTGTGTCTTACCTGGTTTGCCGCTGACGCGCGCATAGGACTTCCGGTTCATCAGCGCATTGATCAGCGTTGATTTCCCGACATTGCTTCGTCCCGCGAAAGCAAACTCCGGAGCCCTGTGTTCCGGGAGCCTGCTCGTATAACCGCAGACAGTTTCCAGATTCACGGAATGAATGATCAAACGGTTTTCCTCTTCTCTTCTGTATGCATGCAGCCGGCGCGGGGGATTCTTCCACCCTGCGTCAGTTTGCCTTTCTGAGTTTCTTCTCAGCCGCGCCTTCCGGAAGTTTCGGTGCATCCCGGTGAAGCAGAATCGGTTTGCCCTTGCCAAGAACCGCGTCTTTCGTGACAATGCACTTCGTTATTGTGTCATCGGACGGAATCGTGTACATATCGTCCATCATGGTGCGTTCCATAATGGAGCGCAGGCCTCTTGCGCCGGTCTTTCTCTCGACCGCCATATCCGCGATTGCTTCAACCGCGTCGTCTTCAAATTCCAGATCGACGCCGTCAAACGAAAAGAGCTTCTGATACTGCCGGATGAGCGCGTTCTTCGGCTCTTTGAGAATCCGGATCAGCGTATTGCGGTCCAGCCCGTCAAGAGTAACAACAACCGGAACACGGCCGATAAATTCGGGAATCAGTCCGAACCGCACAAGGTCCTGCGGCAGCACTTCCTTCAAAACAGTGCCGATATCCTTCCCTTCCTTATCCGCCACAGACGCGTTGAATCCCATCGAACGGTAATCCGTCCGCTCATTGATGATCTTCTCCAGACCGTCAAAAGCGCCGCCGCAGATAAAGAGAATATTCGTTGTATCGATCTGAATCAGTTCCTGCTGCGGATGCTTGCGTCCACCCTGCGGCGGAACCGAGGCGTTGGTTCCCTCAATAATCTTGAGCAGCGCCTGCTGCACGCCTTCGCCGGAAACGTCTCTTGTGATGCTGACGTTCTCACCCTTCTTGGAAATCTTGTCGATCTCATCGATATAGATGATGCCCAGCTGCGCGCGCTCGATGTTGTAATCCGCCGCCTGAATCAGCTTGAGAAGAATATTCTCGACATCTTCTCCGACATAACCGGCTTCGGTCAGCGTTGTCGCGTCCGCGATCGCGAACGGAACATTTAAAAGCTTCGCGAGTGTCTGTGCCAGATACGTCTTGCCGGAGCCGGTCGGTCCGAGCATCAGAATATTGCTCTTCTGCAGCTCGACATCGTCGTCATTTGCGTCCTTCTGCGCGAGGACACGTTTGTAATGATTGTAAACAGAGACGGAAAGGACCTTTTTCGCCTCATCCTGTCCGATTACGTACTGGTCCAGGAACTCCTTGATCTGGGCAGGCTTCATCAGATTGATGTCGGCGGCCGAAACCGGCTGCTCTCTGCCTTCCCCTTCGTCCTCCTCCGCGTCGTCAATGATCCTTCCGCAGATGTCTACGCACTCGTCACAGATATAGACACCGTTCGGCCCGGAAATCAGCCGGTTCACCTGATTCTCGGTCCTTCCGCAAAAGGAACAGCGGCGCGGAGGAACCATTTTCTTGTCGTTTGCCATATTTCAAAATCCTTTACAGTCACAATATCCCTGCTGCCGCAGAACTTTTGTCCATACGGCGGCAGGGTCTTTTCATATCCTTGTCAGTTCGCCTTCAGCGCGTCTTCAATTTCCTTGCGGGTTGTGTAGATATGATCAATCAGACCATAATCCAGCGCTTCCTGCGCGCTCATCCAGTTGTCACGGTCCGTGTCACGGCAGAGCTCTTCATATGTTCTTCCGGTATTCTCCGCGAGAATGTGATTGAGCTTTTCCCTTGTCTTTTTGATATGCTCCGCTGCGATCAGCATATCGCTCGCCTGTCCTTCGGTTCCGCCGGAGGGCTGGTGGATCAGAATCTCGGAATTCGGAAGCGAATATCTCTTGCCTTTTGTGCCGCCGGCAAGCAGGAACGAACCCATGCTCGCCGCCATCCCGACACAGATGGTGCTGACATCGCACTTGATGAACTTCATGGTGTCATAAATCGCAAGACCGGCTGTTACCGATCCCCCGGGGCTGTTGATATAGAACTGAATATCCTTCTCCGGATCTTCCCCTTCCAGATACAGAAGCTGCGCCACAATCAGCTCCGCGCTCTGGTCCGTCACCTGGTCGCCGAGAATGATGATTCTCTCTTTCAACAGTCTTGAAAAAATATCATAGGACCGCTCGCCATTGCCTGTCTGTTCAATGACATAAGGAACTAAATTTGCCATATTCAACCTCATCTTTCTGCTGCACTGCTATCTGTTATAGCAGATGTAATACAGCTACGATGATAAAACAACACCTTCCCCTGCGCAATACCGCGCAGGAAAATTAATATTTATTTCACAATCTGCCTTCATTAAACGCAATGCCACCGCTGGATACGCATGTACCCCGCGGTGGCATAATCACTCCAAAGAAGAGTTTGATCAGTCGTTCGCCTGCTCCGCATTCTCCTGCGCAGCTTCTTCTGTCTTCTTCGAAGACTTTCTTGTACGCTTCGCGGGCTTTTCCTCCTCCGCGTCCGCCTTCTTCGCTTCCCTGGTCTCCTTCGCGTTCGCCGCGATGAGCTCGGCAGCCTTGCGCAGAGCGATATCCTTCTTCATGTCATCCTTGTACTGTTCGCTCTCGCCGAATACCTTCTTGATGTTGTCAACAGGCATATTGTACTGCGCAGCCATCTTCTCGTATTCCGCTTCGAGGTCCTCATCAGACGCCTCGATATTCTCCGCCTTCGCAACGGCCTCAAGAACAAGCGAATTCTGGATTCTTGTCTTCGTCTGCGGCTTGAACTGCTCTGCAAGCTGATCCTTCTGAAGGCCGGTATACTGCAGGTACATATCAATGTTCATGCCCTGCATCTGCAGATTCTGGGCGAACTCATTGACAAGGGACTCCGCCTGTGTCTCCAGCATTGCTTCCGGAATCTCGATATCCGCGTCAGCGACAGCAGCCGCAACCGCAGCATTCTCCTTTGTCTGCTTGTACTGCTCCTCCGCGCGGACAAGAAGATTCTTCTCGATATCCTTCTTATACTCGTCCAGTGTGGAAAATTCGGAAACTTCGTCCGCGAACTCGTCGTTTAATTCGGGGAGCTTCTTCTCCTTGATCGCGTTTACCTTGCATGCGAAAACAGCGGCCTTGCCGGCAAGATCCTTCTGACCGTAGTCTTCCGGGAAGGTTACATTGACATCCTTCTCCTCGCCGATGTTCATGCCGATCAGCTGATCCTCAAAGCCCGGGATGAAAGAGCCGGAGCCGATGGTCAGATCATAGTTCTCCGCCTTGCCGCCTTCGAACGCTTCGCCGTCTACGGTACCCGCGAAATCAAGCTTGATCATATCGCCGTTCTGCACCGGTCTGTCCGTTACATCGACAATCTTGGCATTTGCGTCCTGCTGTCTCTTGAGTTCCTTCTCGATATCTTCTTCGGAAACCTTCGGAGCCTCGAGCTTCTCGATTTCAACGCCCTTGTACTTGCCGAGCTTGACTTCGGGCTTGAGCGCGACTTCCGCCGTGTAGATCAGGTCCTTGCCGGGTTCTGCCTGTGAAAGGTCGATCTTCGGGTTCGAAACGATTTCCTCTCCGCACTCCTTGACTGCGTCCGGATAAGTCTCATTGATAACGTCGTTAATCGCATCGGAAAGGAAAACTCCCTCGCCGTACATCTTCTCAATGATCTTCTTGGGAGCCTTGCCCTTACGGAAGCCGGGAATCGAAATCTGATTCTTCTGTCTCTTGTAAACCTTGTCTTCCGCTGCGGCAACGACGTCAGCCGTGATCGTGACCGTAAGCTTCGCCATGCCCTTTTCAAGCTTCTCAACTGTAACGTTCATGTTTCTTCCATCCTCCTGAATCCAATGGTCTTTCTGAAGAAATTATTAATTTCTGTAATTACGTGATAACACGAATTAAAAGTATAGCATACCGCTCTTCAAATTTCCAATAGAATTCAGTCCATACTTCCATCTCTGTGCATCGAGAACTTGTCCATCGGATAATGGCTCAGATTCTCCAGCACCTTTCTGCCGTCCGCCTTGGAAAGCAGCGTCTCTCTTGCCTTCTTGATCTCGATCTCGGTGCGGTGCTTGGAAGGACCGCCGACGCAGCCGCCGGGGCAGACCATGCCTTCGAGGAAGTCTTCCTGCATGCGGCCGGCTTTCAAAAGGGTCAGCGCTGTTTTGCATTCGGTGCCGCCCGCGGCTTTCTTGAGCTTGATGCCGTCCACATCCTCGCCGCGCTCTTTCATAACTTCCAGAACCGCGTTTGCAACGCCGCCGCTGGTGGCGAAGCGCTTGCCGTAGATCGAAGCTTCCTGATAATCACTTTCATGGTTCTTCGGCTCCACACCTTTGGAACGGAGCATAACGCGGAATTCGCCGTAGGTCAGTACATAATCCGCGTTTCCGGGCACGGTCTTGTCCTCCGCCTCGGATTTCTTCGCGATGCAGGGTCCGATAAAAACGGTCTTGCAGCCGGGGTGAATCGCCTTCAGATATCTGGAAACCGCACACATCGGCGATACGGTTGTGGACATGTTCTCCTCGAACTGCTCGGGAAAATGCTTGCGCAGCATGTTGATGAATGCAGGGCAGCAGGAGGTCGTCATTTTCTTGCCTTCCTTGCGTGCTTCCGACCATTCAAGCGCTTCATACGCCGCCGTCATGTCGCCGCCGAGGCCGACTTCGACCATGTCCGTAAACCCGAGTTCCCTGCAGGCTTCGCGGATAGATTCCATCGAAATACCGTCGCCGAACTGTCCTTCGGTTGCGGGCGCCGCCATCGCGTAAATTTCATCCCCTGCCTTGATGCTCTCGATGATCTTCGTGATATAGGTCTTGGAACCGATCGCGCCGAACGGACAGCTGTGGATGCAGTGGCCGCAGTTGATGCACTTGTCTTCATCAATAATGCAGTAGCCGTACTCATCATAGCTGATCGCGCCTACGGGGCAGGCACGCTTGCAGGGGCGGACCAGATGCACGATTGCGCCGTAAGGGCAGGCCTGCGCGCACATGCCGCATTCCTTGCACTTGTTGGGATCAATATGCGAACGGAACTCGCCGATCGTGACAGCGCCGAACTTGCAGGAGTTATAACAAGCCTCTCCAAGGCACTTTCTGCAGTTATCCGTAACGGCATAAGACGACAGCGGACACTCGTCGCAGGCAGGCTTCATAACCTGCACGATATTGTGGGAATTGCTTCCTGCCGTCGCGTTCTTGGCCTGCGCAAGACGCATACGCTGTCTTGTAACTTCTCTTTCCTTATATATGCAGCAGCGATAGGTCGGCTTCGGGCCGGGAATCAGTTCCTCGACCTTCTGCTCCAGATGTTCATTGTCCAGCTCGTCATTCCACGCAAGTCTCGCCACTTCTTCCATAACGAGGTGTTTGTAACTGACAAGTCCCCTGTCGTTTGTTACCATTTTGATCTCCTTCCTGAAATCAGCCTTTCATGAGAGCGCATCACAGCCGCTGAAAGTAACCTTTCTGCAAAAGTCCAATCCTTCCGCGCTGTGATCCGTTATTACAAGAGGGGTCGTCCCCTTTGTATCCAGTATATATTGAATTGCCTTCTGCCGGTTGACGCGGTCCAGACCGGCAAAGGGTTCATCCAGAATGATAATATCCGAAGGAATGATGCAGGCGCGGACGATGCAGACTCTTCTTCTCATCCCGCCCGAGAGTTCCCGTACCGGCTTGTCGAGCTCGTCGGAAGGCAGGAGCTTTCGAAGCTCTTCCTTTGCGGAGGCTCTTGAAATCCTGCGGCTTACCATAGCGACGTTAACGGCCGCCGAACATTCCTCGCAGAGCCGGTCTTCCTGAAAAACAATACCGGCATTCAGCCCGCTGTATTTGTAATCTCCAAGAAGCCTGATGCTGCCGCGGTCCGGCTTTTCAAGGCCCAGAAGGATGCGGAGCAGTGTTGTTTTGCCGCTGCCGCTCGGCGCGCTGATCAGATAGCTCTTACCACTTTCGATGTCGAGCGAGAAATCCCTCAGCACCGGCTTCCCGTCATACGATTTATATACGTGGTCGACTTCGATCGTCATGCGCGCCTCCCCGCCCTGCAGATCCCCTGCAGCAGTAGAACGACGAGCTTTTCCATGAGCCACGCGATCAGGACGATCACGATTGTCCAGGCAATCAGCTGTGCGGTATCCAGATTGATTTTCGAGCGGTACAGCCCGTTTCCTACCGTTTGCAGCGGCTGACCGATAACTTCGGCCGCGACGCCTGCCTTCCAGCTCATGCCGAGAGACAGCTGAAATCCGCTTAACAGGAACGCTTCCAGCTGCGGCAGATAGATATAGCGGAGCTGCGCGGACTTCGGCATATGGAAAACAGCGGCCATCTCGAGCATCTTTTTGTCCGTGCTGTCGAGACCGGAAAGCGTGTTCAGGTACAGTACCGGCAGAACGACGATCATACTGATGTTAAATGACAGGCCTTCGCTTCCCGCCCAGATCAGAATCAGAATGACAAAGCTGGCGACCGGCACTGCCTTCATGGCCGCGATGACCGGCGAAAGGAGCTCCCGGACTGCCTGTTTCCTGTAGGAAACGTACGCAAGAAGAATTCCCAGTGCGCTCCCGAGGATAAAGCCTGCGGTAATCCGAAGCCAGGTCGAGGCAATCGAGAGCCAGAAGTCCGCAGTCTGGATCAGCGCGAAAAGCGCTTGCATTGTCTGCAGCGGACCGACAATCAGAATGTCGTTATGCACGGCCATGGCGAGCGCCTGCCAGAGGACGAGCCAGAAGGCGATAATCAGTACTTTTCTCTTTGCGGATGAAAGACGCAAAACAATTCTCCCGGCAGGCAGATGCCCGCGCGTTCTTAGTGTGTTAAATTTTTATCACTCAATATAATACGGTGTGTGCACGATAAAAGCAACCGGATTTACCGTTATTTCCATACTATATTCTGTACTTCTTTTTTTCTTTCCGAAAGACTTCATAAAGCTTTAAGAATTTCGTCATGCAATGAACATGCGGAATCAATATAATCGTAAGTAGATAAAACAGAATACAGCATTATGATTGGAGGCATATGCATGAATCAGACAACGGACAGACAGGTCGCGGTATTTCTCGCGGAAGGCTTTGAAACAATCGAAGCGCTGACTGTGGCCGATCTTCTGACGCGTGCGGGAGTACCGCACACACTTGTATCCATTACGGATGACACCCATGTGACTTCTTCGCACGGCATTACGGTACTGGCAGACGGTGTCATCAAAGATCTGGATTTCAGCCAGTACGATATGCTGGTGCTTCCCGGCGGAATTCCCGGCACACCGAATCTCGAAGCCTGCCCTCTTCTGATGCAGCAGGTGAAGGCTTTCGCTGCCGGCGGAAAGGCAGTTGCCGCAATCTGCGCCGCTCCTTCGATTCTGGCGCATCTGGGACTCCTTCGCGGCGTCCGCGCAGCCTGCAATCCCTGCGTGGAGGAAGATCTTGCAGAAGGCGGCGCCGTGCTTGTGCGTGAGCCTGCCGTCCAATGTGAAAATCTGATTACCAGCAGAGGCATGGGGACCGCAACGCCGTTCGGCCTTGCGATTGTACGCTATTTTCTCGGGGAAGAAACAGCGGAAAAGCTTCGCAGGAAAATCCTGTATCAGGATATCAATTCGGGGGATCTGCATCGATGAATATCATGTTTTTTCTAACGCCCAAGAAAGACGTGGACTGTGTCTTTGAAGAGGACACGCTCGGGCAGGCGCTATCCCGGATGGAAGGGCATCAGTTCACTTCTATTCCGATTATCAACGGGCACACAGGGGCATATATCGGAACGATTTCCGAGGGAGATATTCTCCGGGAAATCAAGAAGAAAGACAGTCTGTCCATGCGGTTTGAGGAAGACAAGCCGGTGATGAGTCTGAAACGCAAATGCAATTACCGCGCGGTCCGGGCAGACGCGGACATCGAAGATTTATTCGACTGCGCAACCTCCCAGAATTTTGTTCCGGTCGTGGACGATACCGGCGTTCTGATCGGTATTATTACAAGGAAATCCATTCTGAATTTCCTGATCCGCTCCTATAACAAGTGCTGTGAGAACAGCCCGGAATATGAGGGTGCCAGTCCTCTTTTGAAACTGCAGCTGTACAGATGAAGATATCTTCCGTTTCCGGAAGGTGTTTTCTATAGAACGAATCCGCCGGATACGCACTCGCCCTGCGCACCCGGCGGATTCTTCTGCACGGAAGCCGGTAACCCGGTCACCGTCTTCCGTATCAGCCTCTTTAAAGGTTATGACGCCGTTGTCTGACCGCTCCGGCGCGGAGCCGTCGAATCGCGGATCAGAAGCTTCGCCGGAACAATGATATTCTGCGGCGCCTTCTTCTCCTCAATCATCTCAAAAAGAAGATGAATCGTTTCTTCCGACATTTCTTCCACAGGCTGTTTCACACTGGTCAGCCTCGGAATATAGTAATCTCCACTTTCAATGCCATCGAAACCGACGACAGACACATCTTCCGGAATTTTCTTTCCGCGATCTACAAGCGCACGGCACGCGCCCATGGCGATGACATCCGCAATGCAGAATACCGCTGTCATATCGGGACATCTGTCCAGCAGAACCGACGCCCCTTTATAACCGTTCGGCATGGTATAGTGCTCGGTGCCTTCGTTAACCTCGGCAACCAGCGCGCTGTCATAGGGAAGATGATTCTTTTCGAGCGCCTTTCTGTACCCTTCATAGCGGAGTCTGCCGACAGACGGAATGCCGATACCTTCTCCGATGAACCCGATTCTTGTGTGCCCGAGACTTACAAGGTAATCAATCGCCATGCAGGCAGCCTGCGTATCGTCGACCGCGATATTCGCGACCTTTACGGATTTTGCCGTCAGGTTGGCTACATTTCCGATTGTACTGAATATATAAGGCACGCCGAGCTTGGCAAGAACCTTCGGATCATGTGTAAAAGCACCACCCAGAAAAACAATTCCCTTGAGCCTGCGCTCAATGACCAGAGACATTGCCACGGCAACTTCGTCCTCATCCGTTCCGACGTGCCGGAGAATCGTTGTATAATCCTTTTTCTGGATATATTCTTCCATGATCCGGATCATTCCGAAGAAGAACGGGTTCGAAATACCTTTGACAAGAAGCGCGATGTTATTCGTCTCGCTCCTTTTCAGATACCTTGCCGAATCATTCGGAATAAAGCCTGTCTCCCGGATGACCTGCATGATTCTGGCTTTTGTCTCGGGATTGATGTCCGGATGATTGTTCAGGGCTCTCGATACAGTTGAGACTCCTACGCCGCATAGTTTAGCGATGTCTTTGATAGTGATGTTGGACATAGGAATTCCCCCGATTCAAAAAATTTGCTTCTAATCATAAAACAAAGCCATGAAAAGGTCCAGTCTTATGATTTTTTATCAGCCCTCCCGTAAAGTTCCGCAAGTGCAGCCATCTTCTGCGCCAGTTCATCCGAAGCGGCGTCTGGCAGCATCCGCCACATCCAGTTGCCGCCAAGCGTCGACGGTGTATTGATGCGGGCCTCGTCTCCGAGATTCAGATAATCCTGCATTGGAATGATACAGGTATTGCCGACGCTCATGAACGCTGTCCGGATAAATTCCCATGCGGCGGTCTTTTCACTGCGGATACCGCAGTAAGCCTTTGCAAAGGTCCTGTCCTTCCGGTTCACGCTGTCATACCAGCCGCGCATGGTTTCGTTGTCATGCGTTCCGGTATAAACTACGCAGTTCTGCGGGTAATTGTGCGGAAGATAATCGCTGTCTTCCCTCGAATCAAACGCGAACTGCAGTACTTTCATGCCGGGGAATCCGGTCTTTTTCACCAGCCGGATAACCGAAGGCGTGAGGAACCCCAGATCTTCCGCGATCACAGGCTTGTTCCCGAGCTTTTCTTTCACCTTGGCAAAAAGGTCAAATCCGGGGCCTTTTCTCCACTCTCCGTGCTCTGCTGTTGCATCTCCGTAAGGAATTGCATAATACTCATCGAATCCGCGGAAATGGTCAATCCTGACGACATCGTACAGGCGGAAGCACCATTCGAGTCTCTTCAGCCACCAGGCAAATCCGGTCTTTTTATGATAATCCCATTTATAAATCGGATTTCCCCAGAGCTGTCCTGTTGCGGAAAAAGCATCCGGCGGGCAGCCCGCGACAACCGTCGGATATCCGTTTTCATCCAGCTCGAAAAGCTCCGGATGGCTCCAGGTGTCCGCCGAGTCAAACGCGACATAAATCGGGATGTCTCCGATAATGCGGATGCCGTTTTTGTTCGCGTAATCTTTCAGCGACTGCCACTGGTTCCGGAACAGATACTGCTGGAACTTGTAGAAACGGATTTCATCCGAGAGCTTTTCCTGATAAGCCTTCATCGCTTCCGGTTTTCTGAGCCGGATGTCATCATCCCACTGTGAGAATGCCGCTCCGTGAAAACTGTTTTTGACCGCGCTGTACATCGCATAATCATCCAGCCAGTCCGCGTTTTCCCGCGAAAATTCTTCAAAGTCCGCCCGGTCTGCATCATAGTCCGCAGCTGCCCATCTGCCCGCGGGTACTTCCGCGAACGGGCTGTTCCGATAGGCTTTATACAGCAGTTTAAAACGGTTCTCCGAGATTTCCTTATACCAGATCGTCTGCGGATCATGACCGAAATTGCAGTCATCCGCATCTTCCCTGCTGATATATCCTGCCGCGATCAGCTGTTCCGGGTCGATGAAATAGGGATTCCCCGCGAAAGTTGAAAAGGACTGGTACGGAGAATCGCCGTATCCCGTCTGCCCGAGGGGCAGGATCTGCCAGTAGGTTTGTTTTGCCTTCTTTAAAAAATCAATAAATGCATATGCTTCCCGGGAGAAGCTTCCGATCCCATAACGTGAAGGGAGACTCGCGACCGGAAGCAGAACTCCGCAGGCTCTTTTGAGTTTTGCCATATTACCCCTTTACAGCTCCGGCGAGAACGCCTTCGATGATATACTTCTGCGCCGCGATGTAGAATATGACAATCGGTACAATGGCAAGGACCAGAACCGCCATCATCGCGCCCCAGTCAACCTGTCCGTGGGACTGTTTGAGGAACTGTACGGCGATCGGTATTGTTTTGTACTTATTGATATTCAGCACCAGGCTGGGCAGAAGGTAGTCGTTCCATACCCACATGGATTCCAGAATTGCGACCGTAACAATCGTGGGCTTCATGATCGGAAGAATGATCTTGAAGTAGGTCTGGATCGGCGTGCAGCCGTCGATCATGGCCGCCTCTTCAATCTCGACCGATACACTCTTGACAAAGCCTGTGAACATAAAGACCGCGAGACCGGCGCCGAATCCGAGATAGACAATCGTGATGCCCAGCGGATTGGACAGGTGCAGAATGTTCGCGAACTTGGAAAGCGTGAACATGACCATCTGGAACGGTACGATCATGGAAAACAGGCACAGCAGATAAATGATCTTTGTGGCCGCGTTATGCACACGGGTGATGTACCACGCGCACATCGAGCAGCACAGGATAATCAGGAAAACAGAAATAACCGTGATGAACAGCGAATACCCGAAGCTCTGGAAGAACTTTGTCTGCTTAATCGCTGTTTTATAGTTCATGAATCCGACAAAGGTCTTGCTGATACCGGCCTGCCATCTTGCGAATCCCTGGGAAAGCTTTACGTTCGAAATTCCAAACGGATTCGAGAAGATATATGCCTTTCTCTTGAACGAATTCAGAAGAACCATTGCGATCGGCAGAAGCCACGCAATCGAAATAACCGCAAAGAGCGTCGTAAGGATCCAGCCATGTTTAGCCCGTCTTACAGTAGAGACGTTTCCATCTGTCTTAGCCATTACTGCTGTACCTCCTTACTTGTCGTGAGTTTATTCTGGATGACCGAAATCAATGCTACAAGCAGGAAGAAGATCACGGCTTTCGCCTGTCCTACGCCCTGCCAGCCGGTCGTGCCGTACATTGTATTGTAAATATTCAGGGCAAGCAGTTCAGACATCTTGCCGGGATTGCCTCCGGTCAGTGCAAGGTTCTGGTCGAAGAGTTTGAAACCGTTCGTGAGTGTCAGGAACGAGCAGATAGTAATCGTCGGCATCAAGAGCGGAAGCGTTACATTCCTGAGCAGCTGCCAGTTGTTCGCGCCGTCAATTTTCGCGGCTTCAATAAGGTCCGCCGGAATGTTCTGGATGCCGGCAACATAGATGATCATCATGTAGCCGATCTGCTGCCAGCAGACGACAATGACGAGGCCCCAGAAAGCGTACCACTGAGTCGAAACAATCGTCTTCGAATACTTCGCGAGATAGCTGTTGAAAATCATCAGCCATACATACGAAAGAACGATACCGCCGATCAGGTTCGGCAGGAAGAATACCGTACGGAACAGGTTGGTTCCCTTGATTCCTTTGGTCAGAGCCATCGCGATACCGAAAGCGGCCACGTTAATGATGGCAACTGTCACAACCGTGAAGAGCGCTGTATACCAGAGAGAATGAAGGAATGTGGTGTCAACTTCGCCGTTGACCACGAAAATGCGGGTGTAGTTGCGAAGCCCGACGAATTTCCAGTCTACAACGGTTGTGAATTTGCAGAATGAAAGCCAGATGCCGTAAACAAACGGGACGATAAAGCCGATTGTGAAGGCTGCCATTGTTGGCAGCACGAACACCGGCCAGTATTTTTTGATTGATTTTTCCATGGCGAGTCCTTTCAAAATCAATGAAAAACAAAATTCCGGAAAAGAAGTGAAAAACGCGGATGGGTGAATGTCACCCACCCGCATTCATTTCTTCAGATCATGAAAGCTGTATCCTGCTTATTCGGTCTTAGCCTGTTCAGCAAGCTTCCACTGTTTTGCCCAGCCGTCAACGAATGCTGTCTTAACTGCATCCCAGTCGCCGGAGCCGTCTGTGTAAGCGGTCAGAGCCGATACAAAGTCTGCTCTCCAGTCATCTACGTTCGGAGTAGCGTTGAAGGACCATGCTACGGAAGTCTTTCCTTCGTTCATATATTCGGAAGCCTTTGCGCCGAATGCATTCTTCGGAGCGTAGTCGCCTGTGAATGTATCAAACGGAGCGGAAAGGCCCATCTTGTTGACGATGGCGTCACGGCCTTCATCCGATGTGATAACCCAGTTCAGGAAGGCAAGAGAAGCATCGATCTCTTCCTGCGAGCACTTTGCGTTTACTGCCCAGTGATTCTCGGTACCAACGCAGAGGCCTTCGTTCGCATCATCAACACCGAAGTAGATCGGCATCATATCGAGATCTTCCGCCTTTACAAGGTAGCCGTTGTCAGGATTTGTCAGAGCGGAGAATTCCCAGTCGCCGTTCTGATAGAAAACAGCCTGCTCCATGCCAAGTTCCTGCTCGGCATTGTATGTACCGGAAGCCAGTGTCTTGGGATCAGCGCCGGAATCCTGTACGTACATATCCCAGACTTTCTTGAAGTTGTCGAGGTATGTTCCCTTGATTTCAGGCTCGCCTGCTGTCAGATCAGCAAGGCCGTCATCCTTGAATTCATAGTACAGAGGCATGTTTGCAAGGTGTCCGGAGAATCTCCAGGAAGAACCGCTGTCCAGACCTGCGGAAGCAAAAGCGCCCTGAAGGTCGCAGCCGAACTTCTCGTTCATCTCGTCTACACGCTTGTTCAGATCATCCGCAACCTTCTTGAGGGTATCGAAATCCTTAATGTCATCAGGGCTCTTGATAACCGCGTTGTCCAGTGTGCAGTAATCGGAAAGCAGTGTCTTGTTGTAAATGATGCCGTATGCTTCATAGCAGTTCGCGATCGCAACGGTCTTGTCATCCGACTTGATGTCCAGAGAGTGATCCGAAACGTGCTTGTAAAGATCGGAGTCACTGAGGTCATACAGGTAATCTTTCCATGTCGCAACGTCGTTCGCATTGCCGATGTTGAAGATGGTAGGAGCTTCGCTCTTTGCCATTTCAGACTGGAGTGTTGTAGCGTACTGTCCGTCCGCAGCTGTAAGAACAGTTACGTTGCCGCCAAGATCATTGTACTTGGAAGCCAGTTCCTGCCAGGCCTCATCTGTCTCGGGCTTGAAGTTCAGAAGATAAACTCTTCCGCCATTGATTGCAGCCGTGTCAGCCGCTTCTGTCGTTGCTGCCGCAGCCTCGGTTGCTGCCGCTGTTGCAGCTTCGGTTGCTGCAGAGCCGGCTTCGGTCGCCGCCGTGTCACTGCCCTTGGAGCCGCAGCCTGCCAGTACTGCTGAGGCCATAGCCGCGCTAAGTACAACACTTAACACTTTCTTTTTCATACGTCTTTCCTCTCCTTTTTCCCGGTATCTCCATACCGTTTTCAACAAATTCCGATGCCCGGCGAAGCCGTCCGCATCCGTCCGGAAGCCTTTCCCTTCTCCCTGTACCTTTGCATTTTACTGTGTTCGGTACCGTTTCCGGAACTGTTTCCAATATACAGCCTGTCCATGAAAATGGCAATATCTATTTTGTGCAAAAAAGACAGTTTGTGAATAATGTATTAAATTGTTCCGTATGTTTTGTATATTATTTCAGATAGCTTTGTGAAGTGGATGTGCGACCCTGCGAAAAAAGGCTGCCGTGCTGGCAGCCCTCTTTATCAGCAATAAGATATACGAATTCTGTTCGTTGCAGTTCAGAAAGACCACTGAATCTTTCTAACCATTGCTACAAACTCGTTGTTCGACCTTGTCTTCGAGAAAAGATCGAGCACCTGATCCGTCGCGTCTTCTCCGCGTGCGCCGATCAGTGCCCTGCGCAGGATGCTGACGCTCTCCTGCTCCTCCTGCGTAAGAAGAAGGTCGTCTCTTCTCGTGCCGGACTTGGCAAGATCTATGGCAGGGAAAATCCGGCGTTCGGAAAGTTTTCTGTTCAGGATCATTTCCATGTTGCCGGTACCCTTGAACTCTTCGTAGACAACATCGTCCATCTTGGAGCCGGTTTCAATCAGCGCAGTTGCAAGGATCGTCAGGGATCCTCCCTCGCGCATATTTCTGGCAGCGCCGAAGAAGCGCTTCGGCATATGCAGTGCCGCCGGATCAAGACCGCCGGAAAGCGTGCGTCCGCTCGAAGGCTCTGTCAGGTTGTAAGCTCTTGTAAGTCTCGTGATCGAGTCAAGCAGAATCATCACATCCTGCTTGTGCTCGACAAGGCGCTTGGCTCTTTCAATGACCATCTCGGAAACCCGCTTGTGATGTTCGGGCGTTTCATCGAAGGTCGAGTAAATGACTTCGACATTGGGTCCCGCGATTGCCTCTTTGATATCTGTTACTTCTTCGGGACGCTCGTCAATCAGAAGGATGATCAGGTGAATTTCCGGGTTGTTAAACTTCACGCTCTTTGCGACTTCCTTGACGAGCGTTGTCTTGCCGGCCTTCGGAGGGGAAACAATCATGCCTCTCTGACCCTTGCCTACCGGACAGAACAAATCCATGACGCGCATTGCGATCGTCGAATTGTACGTCTCGAGACGGATCTTCTCGTTCGGGAAAATCGGCGTCATGTCCTCGAAATTAAAGCGTCTTTTCGCGTCTTCAGGATTTCTTCCGTTGACGGAATCAACGAAAAGCAGCGCGGAAAACTTCTCTCCCTGCGTCCGTATCCGGATATGTCCCTTGATAATGTCGCCGGTCTTTAAATTGAAGCGCCGGATCTGGCTGGGTGCGACATAGACATCATTATCGCCGGGCAGATAGTTGGCGGAGCGGATAAAACCGTAGCCATCCGGCATAACCTCCAGAATCCCGTTCGCCATTTCTCCGCTGTCGAGCTCTTTATTCAGTTCATCCTTGTGCAGCACCGGCTGGTCCGGCCTCACAAGGCCTCTTCTCTGATAGCGGTTATCAATTTCCTGTGATCCACCATACCTGGTCTGCGCTGCAGGCGCCTTTTCCTGCCGTTCTTCGCGTGCTTCCTGTTCGGCAACGGCATCGTAGGTGTCTTTCGCCGGCTCCTGCGCAGGCGCGGTTCTGCTGCGCTCCTGCGCTGCTGCACGCGGCGCGCGGCGTTCCGTCGTTCTCCTCGGCATACCTCTTCCCTGTCTTGCAGGTGTCCCGGCTGCCCGCTCATCAGGTCTTTCCGCAGTCTCCGCCGCGGGAGCTGCCTTTTCAGGAACAGGTTTTTCCTGTTCCTGCGATACCGGAGCGGGCGCCTCACTGCTGCCTGCTGCAGCGGCGCGCGCTTCTTCCATATCGAGCTTCATCATCTGCCCGATCAGCTCCGCCTTCTTCGCGCGCGCGGCAACCTTCAGCCCGCGCTGCTTCGCGATCGCGCGAAGATCTGTCATTGCGAGTGACTCATACATTTCCTGTGTCATAAATTCCTCTTATGGATGTCTGAATAGCCAAAACAGTCCGCTCCGCAGACTGTCACTTCATACCGGATGAGATATCGAAATAAAACCGAAATTAAAAACCGAAATAAAAGCCATGAAAACCGTGAATTAGATGCTGAATTGCATGAAGGACATGGATGCAACGTGCCGTCTGAAATTTACTTAATCCGATTATAGGACAGCCAAAGTAATTATGCAATATCGCCCGGAAATTCCGGGGGAAAACCGGGGGAAAACATACTCCGTGACATAGCACCCGGGAATTCCGCGTGACGGCAGAGCCTGCTCTTTACTGCTCCGCCGCCCGCACGGAATGCAGGCCGTAATATTCCGCGACCGACTTGTCAAGCCAGCCGTTTTCATCCTGTGTGATATCCAGACTGATACTGTACAGAAGACCGGGACGATCCTGCGGCAGCGTAACCACAACATCTGCGCCCGCTCCTGCGGCCGACAGAGCAGATTCTCTCTCATCCATCTCTTCCGCGTACGCCGGAGCCTCCCCAATCAGAACTGATCTTGCTGCTGCAATGGATGGAATGATCGTGCGGTTCTGTGCAGGTACAATATAGTACAGGCAGCAGACCGCGAATACAAGAACGATCGAGCCGAAATACCCCGCTGCATTCACAAGAAAAGCGTGTTCCAGACTCTGCAGCTTTTCTCCCGTTTCGTTCTGTATAAGGCAGCGGACACGCCGGACAATAAAGGCCTCAAGAAGGACAAGCAGCACGATCAACAGCATGTGGCGGTAATTCATTGTCCGTACCGGACCTTCCGTACCGTCCACAAAAACCGTCGGCGCAAACGAAGACGCGTAAAGAAGAAACGCCACGCCCGCAGCAAGTACGACAGGTACTTTCGTCCGGGAAGTCTGTGAGACAGCCTGTGACACCGGAGTTTCACAGAGCAGCCACAGGAAGGGCAGTAAAAAGACAAGCGCAAGGATCAGGAAGAGATGGATACTATCCTGTATGGCGCCCGCAGCCAGCTGCAGGCAGCGCAGCAAAAGCGCGAAAAGAGCCTGCGGCGTCGCGGCAGCCTGCGTGTGCATGTCCGTTGCCATGCGAACGGCATTTCCCGGCGAACATATGCTCAGAGCAAAACCCGACAAAGAAAACAGATTAACAAGGAACAGCCGACCGGGAAATTTCCGGAAACGGACTGCATATGCGATGAGGCAAAGCAGAGCGCACTCCACGCCGACAAGCGACGGAACATAGTTTCCGCCGCTGATCAGAAAGGAAAGGATACAGCAAAGCACTGTCAGAAGGTTGCTGCAGGAGCCGGAACGCAGCAGTTTCATAAATGCTGCGGCTTCCAGCATTTCCAGAATAAAGAAAACAGTGTAGTTTGCCGCGCCGTTCCACCAGAAAAACGCATCCAGTGCACGCGGCATCAATTCGATGATCAGAAGGGATGTGACGACAGCTGCGATGTCCGCAGCCATGCGGGCCTTCGCGCCGCAAGCTATGCTTCTGAAAAGAATAAAGACGGACAGCACAAGCAGCCCTGTCATACAGATACCTGTCAGCGCATAGGCTTTCGGGTGAAATGCGCCGGGCACCAGAGTCGAAAAGAAAGCCGCGGCGTAACTTCCCTGCCACGTTCTGTAGCTGTGCAGAACCTGCCGTGCAAGCGCCGCAAAATAAGCAGGCAGACTATGCCTGTCCTTAATTGCCTTATGGACCAGTATCGCGTATGCGTAATCGTCAGCGCACATCCGCGCATACAAAGATATTGCAAAGAGCGGCAGCAAGTTTATCAGGAGCAAAGCAGCTGCCGCCCTGTGCCAGAATCTGACCGTAGCAAACTTCTTCATAAATTGCGCCAATTGCGGAAGCTTCCTTAATTTGTTTTCCAGAGTGAGCGGATCAGGTACGCATAGATCTCCGGGCTCATTTCCTTCCAGTTGCGGGTCACCTGAACGGCCGTCGCCTCATCCGGCACAGCCATGTTGATTTCCATAACCGGCTTTGCCTCTTCGCGGACCGTCAGTCTTGCCGTATAGCCGCCATACGTGGATCGGAAATACTCCCCGGTCACATCGTTGTCGTTGCGGATGCTCTGGTTGTTTTTCCGCAGAAATTCGCGGACCTGCTCCTTGATTTCCTGCGAGAGACTGCTGGAAAAGAATTTGAGCGTCTGCTCTCCTTCTTCGGTGATCCGAAGATACGTCGTGTCCCCGATCACATGCTCTTCCACAAAGCCGTCGGCGTTAATCTCTTCGAATGTCTTTGACAGGGAAGTAAACGTCGCGTAACCAGTTTCAAACAGAAAGTTTGAAATCTGGGGCATGGCCAGCTGATCTCCCGCCCGGTCAAGCATGTACAAAATTATCAACTTGTAAATTGCGTACGCTTCCATAAAAATGCGCCGGAGATCAGAAAAGTTTGTTATCCGGCTGAATATTCTCCCGTACTGCTGCGGAAACCATATCGGCTACCCGGGGATCAAATGCCTCAGGCAGGATGAAGTCTTCGCTGAGCTCCTCGTCGGAAACAAGGGAAGCGAGTGCCTTCGCAGCGGTAAGCTTCATGTCTTCCGTGATCTGACGTGCCTTACCTTCGAGCGCTCCCTTGAAAATCCCGGGAAAAACAAGCACGTTGTTGACCTGATTCGGGAAATCCGAGCGTCCTGTTCCGATGACGCGCGCGCCTGCCTTCTTTGCAAGATCCGGCATAATTTCCGGAACCGGATTCGCCATCGCAAAGATCACCGCATCCTTATTCATGGATCTGACCATTTCTTCGGTTACGATGCCCGGCGCTGAAACGCCGATAAAGACATCCGCTCCGACAAGCGCGTCCGCAAGCGTGCCGGACTTGTTGTCCTCATTCGTCACTTCAAGCATTTCCTTCTTGATCCAGTTAAGACCGGTGCGGTCCTTCGAGACAATGCCCTTCGAATCGCACAGAATCAGATGCCGGAAACCGTACAGAAGCATCAGCTTCGCGATCGCGATGCCCGCAGCGCCGGAGCCGTTGACGACAACCCGGCAGTCTTCCTTCTTTTTACCGATCAGCTTGAGCGCGTTGATGGTTCCGGCGAGAACAATAATCGCTGTTCCGTGCTGGTCATCATGAAAAACCGGAATGTTCATGGTTTCCTTGAGCCGCCGCTCGATTTCAAAACAGCGCGGCGCGGAAATATCCTCCAGATTGATACCGCCGAACGTGGGTTCGAGCCGCCTTACTGTCTCCACAATTTCGTCCGTGTCCTGCGTATTCAGGCAGATCGGGAAAGCATTGACGCCGCCAAAAGCCTTGAACAGGGCGCATTTGCCCTCCATGACCGGCATCGCTGCCTCCGGACCGATATTCCCAAGGCCAAGGACCGCGGAACCATCGGAAACAACGGCAATTGTATTCTGCTTGAGCGTATAGGTATAGGCTTCCTTTACGTCGCTGTGAATCACCTTGCACGGCTCGGCAACGCCGGGCGTATAGGCAAGCGCAAGATCTTCTCTTGTCTTCACCTCGCACTTGGGTTCGGTACTGATTTTGCCCTTCCACTCCTTGTGAAGGCGAAGTGCCTTTTCCGCGTTTGTCTCCATGTTCAAACTCCTTTCAGCGTGTTCATTCCTGCTTCGCGTCTTTTCTTTTTAGCAGTTCCTGTGGTTTCGTATATTTATCGTCTCCGGTCAGCGCCGCCATGCGGGCGCGGATATTCTTCTCATATCCGTTCTCCGAGGGCGCGTAAAGAGAAACATCCCGTATCTCGTCCGGCAGATACTGCTGCCCGGAATAATGGTCTTCATACAGATGCGCATACTGGTATCCGACGCCCCGGCCAAGGTCCTGCGCATGCGTGTAATGTGCGTCCTGCAGATAGGAAGGAATCGGCAGACTGCCGGTCTTCTGAACGAGCGCCCGCGCCGCCGTGATAGAAGCGTCCGCGGTATTAGACTTCGGTGCCGTCGCGACATATTCGCATGCCTGCGACAGGATAATCTGCGATTCCGGCCATCCGATTCTCTCCGCCGCGAGCGATGCCGCAACAGCGACGCGAAGTGCATTCGGATCCGCGTTTCCGACATCTTCCGAAGCGCAGATCATGATTCTGCGCGCGATAAACTTCGGATCTTCTCCTGCCTCGATCATCCGCGCAAGGTAATAGACCGCCGCGTCCGGATCCGATCCGCGCATGCTCTTGATAAAAGCCGAGATCGTATCGTAGTGATTATCACCTTTTTTATCGTATCTTGCAACCCGTTTCTGGATGCACTCCTGCGCCACATCGCGGGTTATGTGAATCTTTCCGTCGTTCCCCCTGTCCGTCGTCAGTACAGCAAGTTCCACAGCATTCAGCGCATGCCTCGCGTCTCCGCCCGCGATATCCGCAAGTAGTTCTTCCGCGTCTTCGTCTATGACCGCGTTGTAGGCGCCCATGCCCCGGTCCTTGTCATAGACTGCCCGCTCAATCAGTGTTTTCACGTCTTTCTGCGAGAGCGGATGCAGTTCGAAAACCATGGACCTCGAGATCAGCGCGCTGTTCACCTCAAAGTACGGATTCTCTGTCGTTGCCCCGATCAGCGTGATCGTGCCGTCTTCAACGAAAGGAAGCAGATAGTCCTGCTGCCCTTTGTTGAAGCGGTGAATCTCGTCGATAAAAAGAATTGTCCGTCGTCCGTAACCGCCGCGCAGCGCTTTTGCGGAAGAGATGACATCTTCCATGTCTTTCTTGCCGGCGCTGGTCGCGTTGATCTGTTTGAAATCGCTTTTCGTAGTACCTGCGATGACCATGGCGAGCGTTGTTTTGCCGGTGCCGGGCGGCCCGTAGAAAATAATGCTGCCCAGTTTGTCCGCCTTAATCGCGCGGTATAAAAGTTTTCCCCTGCCGATAATATCCTGCTGCCCGACAACTTCCTCAAGCGTTCTCGGGCGGAGGCGCGCCGCGAGGGGTGCTTCCTTTTCCTTGTTCTGTTGATTCATGTATTCGAATAAGTCCATAGCAAGCTCATTTTAGCGCAGCTTGGGGAACCGCGCAAAGGAATTAAAAAAACAGAGCTGCCGCCCCGTGAAATCAATCACGCAGCGACAGCCCCGCAAGCCCCATCAGTTTTCTCCGCACATCAGCGAAGCTTCCAGATATCCTTATTATACTGTTCGATCGTTCTGTCAGATGAGAAATAGCCTGCCTTCGCAATATTGACAAGCATCATCTGATCCCACCTGCGTCTGTCCTCGTAGTCCGCGAACATCTTATCTTTCACGCGGATATAATCTTCAAGGTCGATGAGCGCCATAAACCAGTCTTTGTGAAGAATATCGTTGTAAAGACGCTCCAGATTCTCCTTGTGTCCGACAGCCATGCACTGCGGTCCGACAATGAAGTCAACGGCCTCTTTGATTACAGGACTCTTGTCATAATAGTCCTTCGAAACATAATCACCCTTTGCGTAATGATTGATGACCGTCTCTGAATCAATGCCGAACATGTAGATATTGTCGTCGCCGACAAGATCATGGATCTCGACGTTCGCACCGTCTGCCGTGCCAAGTGTAACCGCGCCGTTGAGCATGAACTTCATGTTGGAAGTTCCGGACGCCTCCTTGGAAGCAAGGGAGATCTGCTCGGAAATATCACAGGCAGGAATCAGCTTCTCCGCGTAAGTCACGTTGTAGTTCGTGACAAAAACAAGATGCATGTACTGATTGACATCCGGATCATTGTCAATGATCTGCTGCAGGCACAGAAGCAGATGAATGATGTCCTGCGCAATAATATAAGCCGGTGCCGCCTTGGCGCCGAAAATGAAGTTCAGCGGGCGGACAGGTTTTTTACCTCTCTTGATTTCCAGATACTTGTGAATGATGTACAGTGCGTTCATCTGCTGACGCTTGTACTCATGCAGACGCTTGATCTGAATGTCAAAGATTCCCTCGGGATCCAGCTGCACGCCTTCATGCTCTTCGATGTACGAAGCAAGAGCAGCTTTGTTATGCTTCTTAATCTCGTCCAGCTTCGAAAGCACGCGGTCATCGTCTTTGTATTCAAGAAGCCGCTCGAGCGCCGTCGCGTCCTTCTTGTACGCGTCCGAAATTGTCTCCGAAAGGAAATTCGAAAGCTCGTGATTGCAGGAAAGAAGCCACCTTCTGAACGTAATGCCGTTGGTCTTGTTATTGAATTTCTCCGGATAAAGCACATAGAACTTGTGCAGCTCCGTGTTCTTGAGGATTTCCGTATGAATCGCCGCCACACCGTTGACGGAGAAGCCGTAATGGATATCGATATAGGCCATATGAACCTTGTTGTCCTTGTCGATGATCCATACATCCGGGTCGTCATATTTGTCTTTGACTCTTCTGTCCAGTTCTCTGATAATCGGCATCAGCTGCGGAACAACCTTTTCAAGATAAGCGATCGGCCAGGTTTCCAGTGCTTCCGCAAGAATCGTGTGATTCGTATAAGCGCAGGTCTTTGTAACAACACTGATCGCCTCGTCCATCGTCATGGCCTTGTCTTCGGTCAGGATGCGGATCAGCTCCGGAATGACAAGCGTCGGATGCGTGTCGTTGATCTGAATCACGGCGTGATCGTAGAGGTGCCGGAGGTCGTATTGTTTTGCCTTCATTTCGGCGAGAATCAGCTGCGCGGCATTGCTGACCATGAAATACTGCTGGTAAATCCGAAGCAGTCTTCCGTCTTCATCCGAATCGTCCGGATACAGGAACAGAGTCAGATTCTTCTCGATGTCCTTCTTGTCGAAATTGATTCCCTCTTTGACAAGCGAATCATCTACAGAGGCAATATCGAACAGACGCAGTTTATTCACACCGTTGTCGTAGCCCACGACGTCGATGTCGTACATCCTGGAAGTTACTTTACGGTCGCCAAAACAAACCTCGAACGAAACATCCGTCTCATTCTCCCAGGACTGCGGCTGAATCCACGGATCCTTGACCGCCTTCTGCAGCCGGTCTTCAATAACCTGATGAAACAGGCCGTAATGGTAGTTCAGGCCGATGCCTTCTCCCGGAAGGCCGAGTGTTGCGATCGAATCCAGGAAGCATGCCGCCAGTCTTCCAAGCCCGCCGTTTCCCAGAGACGGTTCCGGCTCCACCTCCTCAATCTTCGACAGATCTTTGCCGTTCTTCTTCAGAAGATCAGTCATCCGGTCATAGATCTTGAGATTGATCAGATTGTTGGACAGAAGCTTGCCGATCAGAAATTCCGCAGAGATATAGTAGACTTTCTTTTCCCCCGTATTGCGCCTGCAGACCTGCAGCAGCTCCTTGCAGTAAGCCAGAATGACATAGTACAGCTCTTCATCCGTGCACTGCGCAATGGACTTTCCATACATGTCGCCGGCGATCTTCGTGACCTGTTCCTCCATGTTCAGGGTCAGAACATCTTTCTGCATGTTTGTTGCTTCTCTCATAGTACCCGCATTCTCCTCATTTTGTGTGTCAGAGGCTCCGGTAACGGTACCGGAACTTCTGAAAAAAGCCGGCAGGCCTAAGGCGATTCTGACCTGCCGAAGAACAAACAGTGTTATTGCAGTTTCCCATTTGATAGACACTCCCCGCGTCTACGAACTGGATTATAGCAGATTGATATATTTTGGTCAAATAGGAAAAATCCTTTATTTTTCAGCGATGGTAACGGTACCGGTAGGCCGGGTTACACATTCCGGATTCTGCGCAGCGCCTCTTCCAGAACTTCGATTGTCCTGTCGATCTCCTCTTTTGTATTTTCCGGTCCGGTTGTAAACCGGATCGTCCCTTCCGCCCGCTTACGGTCCCCTGAAACCGCCATAATGACATGCGACGGATCGAGCGCGCCGGTTGTGCATGCGCTGCCGCCCGAGGCGCAGATGCCCGCAAGATCCAGACTGATCAGCAGAGACTCTGCAGACACGCCCGGAAACGATACGCTGATATTGCCGGCAAGACGCTCCCCGCCGGGTGCAGGGCCATTCCAGAGGATGCCGGAAGGCGCCGGTGAATCCCCGTTCTGCTCTCCGAAAGCGGCAAAAAGCCTTTCACGGAAATACGCCTGCAGTTTTCTCTCGGCGCGGAGATCGTTTTCCATGTTCGCGAAAGCAGCTTTCGCGGCTGCGGCAAAGCCTGCTGCCGCCGGAACATTTTCCGTTCCGGCGCGCCGTCCTCTTTCCTGACTGCCGCCGTGAAGTAGCGACTGCAGCTGTGTTCCGTTTCTGACATATAAAAATCCGATTCCCTTCGGACCACCGATCTTGTGCGCGCTGGCGCTTAAAAGATCAACAGGTATGTCCGGGACGTTCAAAGAATCTGTTCTTCCGTAAGCCTGCACAGCGTCTGTATGAAAAACAGCACCGTGATCATGCGTATACCTGCAAAGTGTCCCGATATCCTCCAGTGTTCCGATCTCATTGTTCGCCGCCATAATCGACACCAGAATCGTATCCGGCCGCGCGTTCAGCTCAGCCGCCAGATCTTCCGGGCGTACCCTGCCTTCGCTGTCCACCGGAAGACGGGTTACGGAAAAGCCCCGGCTTTCGAGATACTCACAGGTATGCAGAACCGCGTGGTGTTCGATGGCCGACACAACAATATGTTTTCCCTTGTGCTGCAGTGCCTCCGTGGTTCCTGTAAGCGCCCAGTTGTCTGATTCCGTGCCGCCGGAAGTAAAGAAAATCTCATTCCATCCGGCGCCGATCGTCTCCGCAAGTACTGCTCTTGCGTCATCAAGGCAGCGCTTCGCGTCTCTGGCAAGACTGTAAGAGGGACTTGCGTTTCCAAATATATGCTCCATCGCCTCTGTCATTGCCGCGATGGCTTCCGGACGCATCCGGCACGTTGCCGCATGATCCAGATAGATGACTGAACTCATAAATTAAATCCTCATTCTCAAGACGCTGTCAGTACGGCCTTCGGAGTCCCTTGGGATAATGGTTCTTGAGCATTCCGCCGGCTGCTTTCGCCCATCCCATGCTGACGCCGCCGGTTGTAATGAGAACCCAGCCTTTGAGCAAAGAGTCGCAGGGAACCGACTCGCCGCGAAGAAACGCGCGGGCCCTCGCGGTGTCATCGGGGAAGTCGATGCTTTGCCGTACCTGCACCGGCCGAAGCGCCATGGCAAGCGCGTGCGCCGGCTCGAAACGGTCTTTTTTCACCGTTCCAAGATGCAGTCCCGGGCGCAGCACCCGAAGGCCTTGTGTTAAAGCGTCTTCCGGAGCAAGATACAAATCATCTCCGTAAAGCATGGCAGCGCCGCTACTGTCCTGCAGCGCGCCGGAGGCTTCTTCTGTCAGATATTCTGTGGCAAAGCCATTCCATAACTGAAGCGCGGACTGCAGCGCGTTGTTATTCCCGCTGTCTTTCCGGCCGCCCGTTCCCTTCCGGCGTTTGCCACGCGGCGCGGCGGCGCGTGTTTCGTCCGGCAAAGCGGCGCCGCCGGCTCCCGGAAAGGATCCGGATTCCGCCTGCGCTGCGGCCGCGAAAGCACTCTCCCCGAAGCTGTGCTTCTCCATAACAGCGAGAAAATGTCCCTCACCGCGAAGGCGCTGCGGCCAGAGGCGGATGGTTTTGCGGACTTCGCTTCGCGTATCCCGGATCTTCTGAATGGTCTCCGGCGAAGCGCCGATATCACACCAGTCCGGATTTCCCGCAGACAATCCCCACTGCTCCATCTTCTCTCCAAGCTGTCTCGGAAGATCGGCGAGCCGGAATTCCGGATGCTCCGCAAGAAACAGAGCCGTCGATATTTCATCTTCGAGCGGCGCGAACGTACAGGTCGAATAGACGAGCGTTCCGCCGTCCCGCAGCATAACCGCCGCGTGCCGAAGAATTTCCTGCTGCCTTCCGGCGCAGACGCGTACATTTTCCTCGCTCCACATGGAAAGCGCCTGCTCCTCCTTGCGGAACATCCCCTCGCCGGAGCACGGCGCGTCAACAATGATCCTGTCAAAGAAAGACGGGAATCTTTCGGCGAGCTTCTCTGCGGATTCGTTCGTAACGACCGCGTTGCGGACACCCATCCGCTCCATGTTCTGCGAAAGGATCCGCGCCCTGCCTTCATTAATTTCGTTGGAAACAAGCAGTCCCTGCCCGTTCATCATGCCGGCAAGCTGCGTCGATTTGCCGCCCGGTGCGGCGCATAGATCCAGAATCCGCTCATATGGCCGCGCGCCGGACAAGGCCGCCACGATCATCGCGCTCGGCTCCTGCATATAGTACATTCCGGCTTCATGCGCAGGGTGTTTTCCGGGCCGCTCTTCCTGCGGCGCACCCTCTTCCGGCAGCTCATAATAGTAACCGTGCTCCGCAAACGGAACCGGCTCCGTCCGAAACAGATGAAGAGAGAGGAACTCCGCATCGGAAATCACAAGCGGATTGACGCGGACGCCGGCGGCCCTTTTCCTATCAAACGAAGCAAGATATTCCTGATATCCGTCGTCTCCCAGCATTTTCCGCATCCGTTTCTCAAATGCGTCTGGAAACTGTATGGCGGTGTTGTTCTGCCGGTTCAATATTCCTGCACCCCGTTTTCCTGCATAAAATCTTTTTCAAACGCGTCAAAAGACGCCTGCACTGCGTCGCTGAAAACGGACGACCATGCCGCCAGCTCTCCGCTGCCTTCCGGCAGACGGTCCAGACCGCACGACTTTTTGTATCCGGAAATCAGGTGCGCGGCGTCCTCGCGGATCCGTGCCATTTTCTGTGCCTTACTTGCCTTGACAAGTCCGAGGACCTTTGCGTAGTCACTGTCCCTGCAGGTATTGAAGTAACGGTCTGCCGCGTTCCTGATTTCACTGCGCAGAACCTCCATTCCGTCCCCGCCGCTTTCCTGCGCGAGCGCAAATCCCAGAATCTCATAATCTTTCCGGACTTTCGAAAGCGCGGCCCTCTGCAGAAACGGCTTCTGCCTCGAAAGCCCCATGAAGTCAAACATGACCTGCAGGTATTTGTCGTATTTTTCCCGCCGGACATTGCCGTGCCGCCTGCAAAACAGCTCCTGCATCAGCTCTTCCTCGGGATCGAGCGCTCTTCCCTGCGTCGCCGCTTCAAAAACCGCAAGGCGCTTCGCGGGAATCACCTCGCTGTAGTATTGCTGTCTCTGTTCTTCCGTCATGCTCTCCGCCTTCCGCCTTTTTACGCTTCCCGGCTGCTCAGATGAAGGAGTCTCTGGTTGCTGCTGCCGCGGAATAAAAGCGTGATGTCCTTCAGCTCTTCTACGAATTTTCCATCTACAAGCATGTCGATGTAACTTAAAAATTCATCTGTAACTTCACAATGCGCACGGCCTTCCGGATCCAGCAGATCGGTTTCGTAGGTGTAACCTGTGTAGCACCAGAGTGTTTTGTCCGGATAAGCCGCGCGGACCTTCCGCAGAAACGGAACGAGCGCCCGCTGATTGACCGGCTCCATCGGCTCGCCGCCGAGCAGCGATAATCCTGCAACATATTCGGGCGCGAGAGAATCTATGATCTTCTGCTGCACTTCCTCCGTAAAGGGCTCTCCGTATGCAAAGTCCCATGCAATTTCATTAAAACATCCCTTGCAATGATGCGTGCACCCGCTGACAAACAGGCTTGTGCGCACACCGGTTCCATTCGCGATATCACAATATTTAATCTGCGCGTAATTCATTTTTCCGTTTTATCCTTTCCGGTCCCTTGGCCGCCCCTTTGTCCGCTGCGGAAGGGACGCGCTTTTTCGCCGGTTTCCGCACGGAAAAACCGAACGTCCCGATCATTTCTCCCAGAGACCAGTATTCTCCATGCGAATAGGCCGCAAGATCCGCGCGGTCAAGATCGAATTTGCCTTTTTCGTCAAGATACGCTGGATCAATGTCTGTCGACAGAACCCGCGCAACGAACATGTCATGCGAACCAAGACGCAGAATCTGTTCGACCCTGCACTCCAGGCTGACAGGCGACTCGGCAATGCCGGGTGCCTTCACAAAACGGGACGGAGCCTGTGTCAGATGAAGCGTCTGAAACTTGTCTTCCGACCGTCCTGAACGCACCCCCGCGTAATCCGCCGCACGGACAAGCTTCTTCGTCGTCAGGTTGATAACAAATTCTCCGGTGCGCTCAATGATATCGTGCGAATACCGCTCCTTACGGATCGAGACATACACCATGACAGGATCGCTGCAGACGGTTCCCGTCCAGGCGGCGGTCATTACATTCGCACGGCCCTCTTCATCAGCGCAGCTGACCATAACCGCCGGCAGCGGATACAGCATGTTCGACGGTTTCCAGTATTCCCGTTTCTGTTTTGTATCGTTCATAGAATTATCTTTCGTTATTGTTTCATGGACATTTTCTGTCCGGAAGAGAATTTATCCATGATCCGCAGCATCCCGTACGCCGCGAAAGGCAGCATACAGATATAGTAGCGCATCGCGTATCTGCCGGACGCCTCCCAGAGCTGATGAAAAACCATGCCGCCGAAAATCAGCGCAGTTAACAGAACTTCATTTTCTGTCAGTGTTTTTCTGCCTTTCACCCTGCAGAACAGGTAGACGCAAAACCCCAGATACACCAGTGTCTCATAAACGTTCATCATCCACTGCAGAATCCGCGATCCCCTGCCGGAAATCAGAGACACCGCAAGCGCGGACTGATTATCGACATGTCTGCCGCTCTCTTCGAATTCACGCATCGAAACGCAGGTCGGGTCCGCCCACTGTGAGAGAAATTTGAACAGATAAAACTTCACGAAATATTTCGGGCTTTCGCGGAAAACTTCTGCGCGTTCGTGTATTTTCTCTCTGGCAAGCCGGTCCGCGGCGTCATACTGATTGTCCGCATTGTGATACAGCCCGACGTTTGTGCCGTCGTACCAGCCGTACTTGCCTTCCATCTCTTCCATGCCCATCGCAAAGTACGTGCTCGCGGGCACACCCTTCGGGAGTCTCATTCCGGTCATCCGCTCCGCGCAGGCATCCACGCACAGGACGCTGCCGCGGACAAGGACAAGAAGAAGGACGACGCCAAAAAGCGAACGAAGGCTCTCTTTCCTGTCTCTGCATGCGGCGCGGCGCACTGCGTGGGCCAGGAGCGCCGCGATGATCGCCAGCATCAGGATATACGCATTGGATTTGAGCACGACCGAGAGCGCACACAACAGCCCCGCGTAAACGAGCTGCCGCGTCTTTCCCGTTCCGAAATACCGCGTCGTAAACAAAATGGCTCCGGTCATCGACGCGAACGACCAGATATCCGAATAGATAAAGGTCGCGTATACATACAGGAACATCGCTCCGAACGCCATTACCGACATCATACTGCATACCCGCGGGTCATGAAACAGTTCGAAGGAAATCTCATACAGAAAATACAGCGTCAGCACAATCGAGAGCACATTCAGCAGCTGGTAAACCATGTAATTTGAAGGTCCGAAGATCAGCTGCAGCAGGATTCCTATCATGACATAAAAGATCTGAAACGGATACGAGTCAAGATACCCGCCCGGCTTCATCGCGCTATAATCTCCCCGCAGAAAATCGCCGATGATCTGATCCAGCTGCAGCGCGTCGTTCGTCGGCCTTCCGCGGAGAACAAGGATCAGGAACAGACTTGTGCAGAACGCGAACCATAAAAGCGCCTTTCCGTACAGGTTCAGCCGGGCGCGATCCGTTTTGCCGGCAAAGCCTCCTCTCCGGAACTCCTCTGTCCGTCCAAGCAGAAAAAACAGCACCGCCGCTGCCCCCGAAAGAAGCAGCAGCAGCGGCACATTCTCCCTCTGGAAGTCGAACAGATCGTTCTGTTCATTCAGCCGGAACACAACCGTGGAAACCACGGAGGCAGCAAGAACCACTGCCGCCGCAAGAAACAGCACAAGCAGATAAATCCGGATGATGATGTCTGTTATGCGTCTTAAAATATTCATAGATTTCTCTGTCCGCGGATGTAAGCCTTCAGTCCTTCATAAATAACGTCTTCGGACGGCGGGCATCCCATGATGCAGCAGTCAAAGCCGCGCGTGCATTTGCCGATTCCCAGAGGGCCGTTCTTTCCCTGCTGCCCCTGTCCGATCGCAATTTTGTCCGGCAGCTTATCCAGCAGTCCTTCTTCCTTCAGCCGGTACAGCGCGGGAATCAGATTCCCGTAGCAGGCACTGCACGAATCAACTTCATCGACCGCGTAAGACACTGCGAGAAGCTTTTTCTGCTGCGGAAGCTCCTCGTCCGATGTGCCGCCCTCTTTCCTCCGGTTCAGCTCGATGATCTGCGCGGAGGCAAGGTCCGTGCTGCCCGAGCCCAGCTTTTCCGCCATCCGGACATAGGGTACATCGTCCGGCGTATAATGCATGAGCCAGCAGGCATACGTGTCCGTCAAAACAGGATCGAGTGCCGCCATCACGCAGTTCCTGACAACCGGATTCCCTCCTTCTTCAAAATCCAGATCTCCGCAGATATGGTCGATGACGATGAAGTCCGGTTTCAGAACGGTTGAAAGATGTGCGATCGGCCGGTGCAGCCCCATCTTATGGAAGCGGCGCTTCTCGGCATTTGGAAGCAGGCCTTTCATGTTCTTCAAAGCACAGGTTACCTTCGTCTGGCAATGCCCTTTCAGCACCGGCACGTTGATCAGGAAATCAATTTCATCCACCGCGTTTACGACATGCAGTTCCATGCCGGCCGCGTCGACCGGGTGGGATTTCTCCTTCTGCCCGTCAATAAAAGGAATGCGGTAATGTTCGGTCAGCTCGCGGTAGCCGCAGTATTCGAAGGCGTCCGCTGTTTTGTCACCGACCCAGGAGCCTTCGATGATCCGGATGTCGGAATAGCCGTGCTCCCGCAGATACTCAATGATGCCCGCGACAATCTCCGGATGCGTTGTCCCGCCGAACGAAGCGGGCGAAGCGCAGACAAGATTGGGCTTGATCGCAATCCGGAGCGCCTTTTTGTCCTCCGCAGGGATAAGACTCTCCTCTTCCTTTTCACAGGACTCCGCGCCGCTGACGCGGTTCCCGGAAGACAAGCCCTTGCCTGTCTTTTGTGAAACGGCCCGCAGCAGATGCCGGTCCAGCTCCGCTGACGCAAGCAGCCGCTTGGTCATGTCCTTATAGTCCGTTCCGTAAATTTTCAGGATCTGATTTCTGTTCATAGCCAGCTCCATATCTTTCTGCGTCTTAAAAGCCGTGTTACCGCGCTTTTGCAAACAACTGCGTTACTGTGCCTTCGCACGCAGCGACTTTCTGATCCGGAGAACCAGCACCGCGGTAAAGGCAGCCGCTCCTGCTGCGCACAGACACCATCCCCAGAGCGGGAGCTTTTTTATATTATAGCATCGAACGTTCACCCACATACGATTGATATCCGCGTTCTGCTGTTTGTCAAAGTAGCGCATGATGCACGTTCTTCGAATGTTCTGAACGCTCGGGTACTGCGCACCGAGCTGGCGGTTCAGCTGCTGCTCGGGTACGGTCAGGACATAATCCGGATCGGTTCCCTGATCATCTCCCGTAAAGAAATACGTCAGATTATACTCCGCTGTATCCTTCCCATCTTCATCCGCTCCGTAGTTCCAGTCGATATACTCGAGAATCCGCGGGTCTTCCCCGCCGGAAATAAACGAAGTATATCCGATGTAATACATGTTGCGGATCGCGTTGTCCGGGCGCGAAATGAAGTTGATGAACGCCTCGGCGGCCTGCTGCTTGTCCGCATCGCCCCGGATGCCATTCCTGAGCATAACCCAGCCGTCAAAGTAAATGTTGGATGCTTCCTCGGGAATCGCGAAATCAAGCGTGAAATTGTCTTCGTCCGCCTGATCCATCGTGTAGACCGCGTCGCCGGACCACTGGTAGTTGGCGGCCACCTTGCCGGTAACCATGTCCGCCTTTCCGGAGTCGACTTCGAACGAGTAGACGTTGTTTTTCATGTCCTGCAGCCAGTCCTGCACCCTGTCAATCATGGCCGGTGTCGTATTGTTGAGCTCCTCCTCGAGGAGCGTCCGGTACTGCGGATCCTGCAGGAACGCGCTGCTTGTCAGCTTGTCATGCTCGAGCGCCCCGATTGCGGCAAAATAGCACTCCCGCACACTGTCCTTGATCGTGATTCTTCTTTTAAACGCGGGGTTTGTCAGAATCTGCCAGGTCGACGCCTCTTCTCTGCTGACCAGTTCGGGATTATAGACAATCCCTGTTACGCCCCACATATAACCTGCGGCGTACCTGCTCCATGGCTTGCCGTCAATGTCATGCGTATCGAAGATCTTTTTCAGATAGGGCGAAACGCCTTTGATGTAATAATTGTTCTCGTCGGACGGATCGAAGAAATGGTCCGAAAGCGGCACGACCTGATCTTCGCTGATCAGTTTCATGAACATGTACTCCGAAGGGCAGACGAGGTCATAGGTATCGCCGAGAGAGAGCATGTTGTAGAGGTCTTCGTTTGTGCCGAACGTCGAATATTCGACATGGACCCTGACGCCGTAGGTTTTCTCGTACCACTCTTCAAAGTCTTCGATCATTGACTTGTCACCGAAAACATCGCCGGACGGAAGATCAATCTTCTCGTCTTCTCCCCAGCCGCCTTCGTCGATATATTCTTCCCAGTTGCAGATGCGCAGGGTCACTTCCTTTTTCCCCGTGGCATTGCTCTTTGCGGCGCCGGCGTTGTTCTGCATGCCCGTTTCTTCCACGGCGTCCGCGTTACCCGCGCTCCCGGAAGCTGTACCGCTGCCCGCAGAAACAGGCAGCGAAGGAGAAAGGAAAGACGCAGCAACCGAAGCCGCAGCCAGCGCTGCGGCGAATGCCGCGGCAAAAGAACTTTTCTTTTCACGGAAGGAGAAAGCTATGCGCCGGCCGTTCCAATTTCTATTAAACATCTTCCTTCTCCCTCCTCTTCTCCTGTCTGGATGCCCGGTAATTTAAGGCCGCGACAAAGAGGATCACGATCGCGAAGATCACGGTCGAGAGTGCCCAGAGCGCAGTTTTGATCGTTGTCTGGGAGCCCTTCGTCGCGTTTACGACATATGTGCTGATCGTGTTGAACGTCGCGGGCTTGGTATAGGTCGCGATAAAGTAATCATCCAGAGAAAGTGTAACCGCAAGGGCGAACCCGGAAACAATGCCGGGCATGATCTGCGGAATGACAACCTGCGACAGGGCTTTCCGGGGCGTGGCGCCGAGATCGAGCGCCGCCTCATACATCGCGGGATCCATCTGCCGGATTCTCGGCATTACATTCAGAAAGACAAACGGCGCGCAAAGAACCACATGCCCCGCGACCAGCGGAATATAGGTATCCTTGCTGATACCCAGAACAACAACCAGAAGAACGCACAGCGAAAATCCGGTGACGACATCCGCGTTGATGACCGGTATCTGATTGACCGTCTGCACCGCAGAGCGGATGCGGGGTTTTGCATAGAATGCGCCAAGCGCGCCGAGTGTCCCGAGGATCGTTGCGATCGCGGCAGCGCCGAAAGCAAGTGCGAGCGTTCCCAGAATCATCGTCTGCAGCTCCGGCGTCGTGAACAAGGTTACGTAGTTATGCAGGGAGAAACCGCGGATTGCGCCGATCGTCGTCGCGTCGGTAAAACTATACACCGCAAGGATCAGAATCGGCAGGTACAGTACGAGAAGCATCAGGACAAAAAAGAGCGGTCTCCAGAGCGAAATCTTTTTATTCACAGCAGAGCGCCTCCTCTCATGTTGTTTTGTCCTTCATCGCTGTCCGAGAGATACGTGAACAGACAGATGATGCCAAGCAGGATCAGTGCGATCATCGAACCTCCGTTCCAGTTATACGCGGAGAAGTAGCTTCCGATCAGCGACCCCATGATATAGGTGCTGTTGTAAAGCATGTCCAGAACAACATAATTCGTCATTGCCGGAAGAAACACCATGGAGACACCGCTCATGACACCGGGCATCGAAAGCGGAAGCGTTACTTTCAGAAACGCTTCTCTTTCGTTCGCGCCAAGGTCTGCAGCTGCTTCCAGAAGGGAACGGTCCAGTCTGGAAATCGTTGTATAGATCGGCAGGATCATAAACGGCAGAAAATCATAAGTCATGCCGACGACGGCGTTCAGGAACGGATACATTGCAAGATTCCCTTCCAGAAAGGTCAGCACCTCTTTGAGCGCCGTGATACGCAGGGAGAAGTTGATCCACATCGGCATGACAAAGATCATGACAATTCCGGATTTTCTGCGCAGTCTGCCCGTTGCCAGAATGTAGGCGAGCGGGTACGCAAGAAGCACGCAGACGACCGTTGTGACCGCCGCGATGGCAAAACTGTACAGCAGGGTTCCGAGCGTATTCGGATTTGTGAAGAAGCCGGCAAAGTTCATCAGCGTGAACTGCCCGGATCCGTTCGTGAACGCATAGTAAAACAAAACCACAAGCGGCGCGATCACGAACAGTCCGAGAAATATGTAATAAGGTATTCCAAGATATTTTCTGGAAAATCTCATTGTCTTCCTTCCTCCGTTCCTATTTCCTGATCGAGAACGTCATCTTCTCTACCGGCATAATCAGGCCGACACGGTCTCCCATGTTCCAGAGATCTTCATCATAAACGGCAAAATCCTGCTCGAGATCGGTATGGATAATATACAGATAATGCGAACCCTGATAAATCAGGTTGCTGATGTTGCCGTGAATCAGGCCTTCCTCCTCGGAGTCCGTCATCTCAATATCGCCGGGCTGGATCGATGCCATAATGTGCAGGCGGCCCAGGTCAATCGTCTCACCGGAGGCATCGACGACTGTGCCGTCCTCCTGCCGCTTTCCGCCGGGAATCAGTCTTGTCAGGCTCGCGTCCAGAACATTTCCGTTGTATTCGAGTCTGTAATCCTTATTGATATCAACAAGGAATGTGTTCGTATGATCTTCCGCGACCATAACATGAATACCGTCCGGGTCAAGACAGATGCCGACGTGGTCTCCCGGCCTTGCGGTCTTTGTCGAGCGCGCGACAATCTCGTTCTTACCCGACTGGATCGTGATCTCATAGTGCATGCCTTTGAAGATCACCGAGGTAACTACGCCGCGGATTGTTCCCTTTTCCGGAGTGACGAGCTCCACATCCTCGGGGCGCACGACCGCCGTGATATGCGTTCCTTCCTGCAGATCGTCCAGACATTCGAACTCTCCGCCGCAGAAACGGACTTTGAGCCTGCCGGTCATGATGCCGCTGAAAATGTTACTCTCCCCGATAAAGTCGGCGACAAACGCGTTCTTAGGTTCGTTATAGACATCTTCGGGTGTCCCGATCTGCTGGATCTGGCCTTCGCTCATGACGACGATCTTGTCGGACATCGTAAGTGCTTCTTCCTGATCGTGCGTGACATAAATGAAAGTAATGCCGAGTCTGTCATGCATGGCTTTGAGCTCCAGCTGCATCTCCTGCCGCATTTTCAGGTCGAGCGCTCCGAGCGGTTCGTCAAGGAGCAGGATCTGCGGCTCATTGACAAGAGCCCGCGCGATCGCGATTCTCTGCTGCTGGCCGCCGGAAAGCGTCGAAACGCTCCGGTCCTCAAAGCCTTCGAGATCAACAAGCGAAAGCATGCGCTTCACTTTTTTATCGATGACATCTTTCGGGATCTTCTTCTGTTTCAGCCCGAATGCGATGTTGTCCCGGATATTCATGTGCGGAAACAGCGCGTATCGCTGAAACACCGTGTTGATCGGCCGCTCGTAGGGCGGAAGGCTCGTGATGGACCTTCCGTTTAAGAGGATTTCGCCTTCGGAGGGAATGTCGAAGCCGGCGATCATCCGGAGCGTCGTTGTTTTGCCGCAGCCGGAGGGGCCAAGGAACGTGACAAACTCGCCCCGTTTTACTTCCAGATTAAAGTCGTTGACGGCGACGTATCCGTTATCGTCAAAGCGCTTTGTAACATGCTTCAGTTCAATGATGTTCGCGTTGTCTTTCGTCTGTTCCATTCTCTTGCCTTTCTCCCTCTTAGAATTCCGGCGGCGTGCTGATCCAGAGCAGCTTCGCGGGCCTGGCGGCGGGGTTGGAAATATAGTGCGTTTTTGTGGTTCTGTAATAGAAGCTTTCGCCCTGCCGGACAAGGCTTGACTTGTCGCCGAAGTGGACACGGATTCTGCCCGAAAGAACATATCCGAACTCTTCTCCGCTGTGCGGCTTGTCCTTTTCGATTTCCTGATACGGCTGGATTGTTACAAGGAGCGGTTCCATCTCGAATTTCTGCGCAGACGGAACAAGCCATTTCCGGACATTTTCGTTTCCGTCAATCTTCTCAAAACAGTCCGCGCCCGTAAACACAATCTGCTCCTGCTCGTCTTCCTTGAAGAAATCCGCGGGCGTGGAGCCAAGGCACTCGATCAGATCCATCAGCGTCACGACCGACGGCGAAACCTGTCCCCGCTCGAGCTGGGAGATAAACCCTTTGGTCAGCTCCGCACGATCCGCGAGCTCCTGCTGGGTGAGGCCGTTCCGGTTTCGCAGATTCTTGATTTTTCGTCCGATTTCCGCATTGATCGTTTCGGTTTCCATAGGCATCCTCTGCTAAACTTCCTATATTGTATTACTAAACATACGCCGTATTGCATTATACTATCTCTAAACATAATGTCAATTATTAAAATTACTCCGGGGAGGCGCGGGCATGGCGTGGCAGGGGAGCGTTCCGGCCGCGTTTAATGCAATATGCCGCCGCTCGCTCATACTGCATAGATTCAATTACTGCTTATGAAAGTGCAGGTGACAGAGCAAATTACTCTCTGTCACCTGCACTTTTAATATGGCTGATCTCTCATAGATCTCAGCTGAATGCCACATTATGTTTTTTACTTTGGTCCCAGCAGATTCTGGCCGCTTTTTGTACGAAGAATCTCCCGGTCCACAGCGATCTGCGAATTTTCCTGCTCAGGTTTATCATATGAGAATTTCTGTTTGTTTCCAAGCTTATGCTCCGGTTTCTTCCCTGAAACCTGATCCCGGAAATCTTTCTTCCGTATAGCTTCAACAGCAATTGTAATCATGATCACGCCCGCAATGATCAGGACGAGAATTAAAATTAAAAGTTGCCTTCCATCCATAATCGCCCTCCGCAGTTTATGTGTATAACACTAATTATTTTTATCTCCTTCAAGCTTACTATTGTCAAGCATTTTCCATTTTTCCATATAGCGCTTGCCTCGTGTTTTTTCCCGATTACAAACATGCACCTCCTATTTCCATTCAGCATTATGATTTTTTGCGCATGTAAAAAGGAGTCCCGATCCCTCGAAACTCCTTTAATCAACAATCTTTCTTGGTAATTACAGGTGCAGCACCCTGTCCTTAATCTCCTGCGTACGTCCCTGATTCCAGAACTGTGTTCCGATATAGCCGCATGTACGCCGCGCCACGCTCATCTTGGACTGATCGCGGTTGCCGCAGTTCGGGCACTCCCAGACAAGCTTGCCGTTCTTGTCCTCGACAATCTTGATCTCGCCGTCATAGCCGCAGACTTCGCAGTAATCGCTCTTCGTATTGAGCTCCGCATACATGATGTTGTCATAAATGTACTTCATGACAGACAAAACAGCCGGAATGTTGTTCTGCATATTCGGCACTTCCACATACGAAATCGCGCCGCCCGGAGAAAGTCTCTGAAAATCGGACTCGAAACGGAGCTTGGTGAACGCGTCGATGTTCTCGCGGACATTTACATGATACGAATTCGTAATGTAGTTATGATCCGTCACGTTCTTGATGATGCCGAATCTCTTCTGCAGGCACTTCGCGAACTTGTAAGTCGTGGATTCCATCGGAGTGCCGTACAGAGAATAGCTGATATTCTCGGCTTCTCTCCACTCCGCGCACTTGTCGTTGAGCTTCTGCATAACCTTCAGCGCAAACTCCTTGCCCTTGGGATCCGTATGCGATACGCCGAGCATTCTCATGCACATCTCATACAGGCCGGCATAGCCGAGGCTGATGGTCGAATAGTTATTGTACAGCAGGCGGTCGATCTTCTCGCCCTTCTTGAGTCTCGCGAGAGCGCCGTACTGCCAGAGAATCGGAGCGACATCCGAAGGCGTCCCGAGGAGTCTCTCGTGACGGCAGCGAAGAGCCCTGTGGCATAGCTCCAGTCTGTCTTCGAGAATATCCCAGAACTTGTCCATATCGCCGTTCGAACTGCAGGCAACGTCAACAAGGTTGATGGTTACAACGCCCTGATTGAAACGTCCGTAATACTTGTGCTTCCCGTTCTCTCCAAGGCCGGCCTTGTCCGGTGTCAGGAAGCTGCGGCAGCCCATGCACGGATATACGTCACCCTTGTCTCTCTTCATGATCTTCGCGGAAATATAATCCGGGACCATTCTCTTGGCTGTGCATTTCGCGGCCAGCTCGGTCAGATAATAATATTTGGAGTCCGGATAAATGTTATCCTCGTCCAGCACATAAATGATCTTCGGGAAGGCCGGTGTGATCCAGACACCCTTCTCGTTCTTGACGCCCTGCATGCGCTGCTTGAGCGCCTCTTCAATCACGAGCGCGAGGTCTTCTCTGGTGCGGCCTTCCGGAACCTCGTCCAGATACATGAACATGGTTACAAACGGTGCCTGCCCGTTGCAGGTCATCAGCGTAATCAACTGATACTGAATCGTCTGAATGCCGGACTTGATCTCTTCCTTGAGTCTTGCGGCCACAACCTTGTCAATGATTTCATCATCCAGAGGCTCACCGCAGGCAGTGCGCTCGTCAATCACATTCTGACGGATCTTCTGTCTGGAAATATCGACAAACGGAGCCAGATGCGAAAGCGTAAACGACTGGCCGCCGTACTGGTTGGAAGCCACCTGCGCGACAATCTGTGTCGTTACATTGCAGGCAGTGAAAAAGCTGTGCGGCTTCTCGATCATGGTCTGGCTGATGACCGTGCCGTTCTGCAGCATATCTTCCAGATTGATCAGGTCGCAGTTGTGCTCCTTCTGCGCGTAATAATCCGAATCGTGGAAGTGAATGATGCCTTCTTCGTGCGCGCGGACAATATCTTCCGGAAGGAGAATTCTCTTTGTCAGATCCTTGGAAACTTCGCCGGCCATATAATCACGCTGGGTCGAGTTGATGACAGGGTTCTTATTCGAGTTCTCCTGCTTGACTTCCTCGTTTTCCTGATTGATGAGCGCAAGAATCCCGTTGTCCGTTGTATTCGATTTACGGGACAGCTCTCTTTTGTAGCGGTAGCGGACATATTTCTGCGCGACTTCGTAGCCGCGCATCTCCATGATCCCCTTCTCGACCATATCCTGAATGTCTTCCACGTTGACCGCGTGCGGTGCCTGCGCAACCTTCTTGGCAATATTCTCCGCGATCGCGCTGATCTGATACTGATTCAGCTGATAAATGCCGCTTACCTCTTTATTGGCTTTTCCGATCGCGTTCACAATCTTCTCGATGTCAAAGCCGACCTCCTGGCCATTCCTTTTAATAACGTTTGTGTGAACCGTTACTGCTGTGTTCTCCATTACCTTTTCCGCTTCCATTGATCTCCCGTCCTCTTGTTCTCAAACAACAAACTGGATACGTGCCGCAAAAACACCCCCGTGGCGGCTGCACGCAGATACTACGATGTACAACTGGAATTCTTTCAGAAAACTTCGTGTTCCCGTATGGATTCGTTCGACTTGTTACTACAAGATTTAGACTAGCACAGTCAATCTGTACACAAGATATTGTACTCTGCTATAATACACTAGATACCGGGCTTTTCATAGTCGGTAATATGAACAAATCGGTCCGGCGCAATTGGTGATTTTTTTCGTTTTTCGCCACAATATGTAGTATAATGTCGCTGATTATTGTCTATATATGGTTATCAGGCAGCTCTGCTGCGCAGGTAAATCCCGAAAGGATGGAGATATGAATTCTGAAATCACGCCGCAGGAGCTGAACGCCCTGCACCCGCAAGAGTATATGTTAATTGACACCAGAACGCAAGAGGAATATGAGCATGGTTTTATTCCGGGCTGCGTTTTGTTTTCGCCGGATCAGGTCAGACGTTTTGCGGACGCCGCGCTCACTCCTCTGCCGAAAGATAAGAAAATCATTCTTTATTGTAAGTACGGGACAGTCACCCGCGATCTTGCGGATTTTCTGATTGAAAAAGGATATGACGCCTGCAGTCTGTCCGGCGGATACGGCGCATGGGCGCTCGACGCCATTAAAAACGAAGCGCAGGGCGATCAGAAGAGACAGGAAATCGAAAACGGCATTCAGAAAAAATTTCACGCGGCTTTGCTGAATCCGTTCGCGAGAGCTGTTTTGAAGTATCAGATGATTGCAGACGGTGATAAAATCGCGGTCTGCATATCCGGCGGCAAAGATTCCATGCTGATGGCAAAGCTCTTTCAGGAGTTTCAGGTGCACGGTCAGCGCAGGTTCGATCTCGTTTTTCTGTGCATGGACCCGGGATATAACGAAGCGAACCGGCATATCATCGAGAGCAACGCAAAGCTTCTCGGCATCCCGGTCACGTTTTTCGAGACATCCATCTTTGACGCGGTTTATAATATCCGGACTTCGCCCTGCTATCTTTGCGCGCGAATGCGCCGCGGGTATCTGTACAAAAAGGCCCGGGATCTGGGGTGCAATAAAATCGCTCTCGGGCATCATTTTGACGATGTGATTGAAACCGCTCTGATGGGGATGCTGAACTCGGGACAATTCAACGCGATGATGCCCAAGCTCAAATCAACGAGCTATCCCGGCATGGAACTGATAAGACCGCTGTACTTTGTGCGCGAAAACGACATCAAACGCTGGCGCGATTATTACGGTCTGCACTTCATCCAGTGTGCCTGCCACTTCACCGACACCTGCACAACCTGTGCCGTGAATCCGGACGGCTCTCACACCGGCTCGAAGCGCGTGATGACCAAGATGCTGATCGCACAGCTGAAGAAAGATATTCCCGATGTCGAAACGAACATCTTCCACGCGACCGAAAATGTCACCGTGGATCAGCTCCTCGGATATAAATATAAGGGAAAAAAGCATTCGTTTCTCGATGAATACTGACTCATCTGGAGAGCTGTTTCTGCAGCCAGTCCTTTCCGTCGACATATTTGGAGACGATAAACGAAACGACATAATCTCCCGCCGCGTTGACCATGGTCGCCGGAGGATCGACAAGATTTCCGATCGCAAGTGCGAGCGTATAGGCGACGGTCAGCTGCTCCGGACTGTTGTTGAAGAAAATGGAGCACAGAACCAGCTCTCCTACACCGCCGCCGCCCGGAATGCCGGACATGGCGACCGAAGCGAAAATCGCGACAACAATCGCAATGACAGCCTTGCCGGTTCCGAAATCCATGCCGGAAATACCGAACAGAAACGCAACCTTGACAATCGCGCTCATCGCGGAACCGTCCATGTGCATCGTGGCGCCAAGCGGCAGAACAATTTCCGAAACATCTTTGGAAATA
This sequence comes from Bacillota bacterium, assembly GCA_029224465.1. Taxonomy (GTDB): domain Bacteria; phylum Bacillota; class Clostridia; order Lachnospirales; family Lachnospiraceae; genus CAG-791. Next base: position 43,004 of record JAQXUQ010000010.1, read on the forward strand.
CCGGTTTCCTGCGCCGCTTCCATATTCGTCGGAATTGTCGCGACCGATGAGCAGGTCCCGAACGCTACGGCTGCCGGCTTGAACAGATGTTTCCACATGACACCCGCTCCGCCCTTTCCGCCGCCGAAGCGGGCGTAAAGCGGGAAGAAAAGGAACATGTAAACAAAGCACATAACGTAGTAGACGATCAGTGTTTTTGCGTATCCGCCCATCAGCTCCGGTCCGTATGTGGCCGCAAGATTCGCGAAGAAGCCGAAGAACCCGATCGGTGCATAGAACGTAATAATCTTTACCGTCTTCATGATGCAGGCGGTCAGATCTTCGAGCATCGCGGCGGTTCTGGTCTCCGGTCCTCCCGAAAGCTGGATGCCGAAGCCGAACAGAATCGCGGCTACAATCAGGGGAAGCATCGCGCGCCTTGAAAGCAGCTCCCCGAAATCAGGCTTTGTAAAGAAATTCACGATCAGCTGGCCCGGCGTAATGTCCGCGATATCCTCGGTACTGGTCACCATCTTGTCAACCGAGAAGCCGGCCGGCACGATGTTGATGCAGCGGACGACAATATACATGACAACCGCGGCAATCGCGGCTGTCGCAAGGAACGTTACGGTTGTCACGCCCATGACCTTTCCGGCCCTTCCGGGTGTCTTCATGTTGGCGATGGCCGATGCAATCGAGCAGAACACCATCGGCACGACGACACAGAACATCATGTTGATGAAAAGATCACCCAAGGGGGACAAAACAGTCGCGCCCGGCCAGACAAGTCCCGTGATCGTGCCAAGCACAATGGCGATCATCATGGAAATGACAAAGCCGTAGTTTTTCCAGAAAGATTCTTTTACCTGCCGCAGATCCTGATCCATACGCGTTCCTCCTCAAAGAAAAGAATAAAAAGAATCTGAAGAAATATAGCGCTATTATACACCGGAACGTCATCATTATAACTGTAAATTTATTGATACATTCTATCTTTTCTGATTCTTATCCGGGCTGCCCTTTTCTGATCCCTCCATATTTTTTCTATGCAGATACCGCCTGTACCAGAGTGCTCCCGCGCCGCAGACCGCGCACAGAAGAAACAGAATCATGACCGCGGCTGCAAAGTTCCGGCGTTCCAGCGCGCCTCCGGACATCGCAGACAGCAGGATGGACGGAAAGCGGCCTGTAAAAGTAATCAGAAACCACAACAGAACCGGCATATCCGTCAGGCCGACAAAATACGTGAGAAAGTCCTTCGGCGTACCCGGAATCAGAAACAGCATAAAAAGGATGAAACGTGACTTTCCGCTGGTCCGCAGGAACTTCATCGAATCAATCTGATCGCGCGGAAAGAAAAAGCCCACAAGTTTCATGCCGAACCTTCGAACGAGAAGGAATACGGCAAGACTTCCTGCGGACATGCCGATATCGCACAGGAATGATCCCTTCAGAACGCCGAAGGTATATCCGGCGGCAATTTCCAGCGGGCCTCCCGGGATAAACGCCGCGATGACCTGCAGAAATGTCGCTGTCAGAAACAGAAAGATGCCCTTTGCTCCTTTCGATTCCATATAGATCCGGAAACTCCCCGGCTCTTTTGCCAGCCGGATCATCGGATTGACAAACCACCAGCATATATAGCAGATCGCACCCACCAGAGCTGCCATGCAGACAATCAACAGAATCTGCTGCCTGGTAAGTTTCTCCTGTCTTCTGTGAAATCCCGCCTCGCGGAAACTCTTCATGACGGCCGCCTTGATTTCACCGGTAATCGTCCGTTTTCCTCTGGTCCCTGTATTATCCGGATTCTCTTTTTCTTTATCTTTAAAATCCCGCATTCCGTATACCCTTTGTATCTTTGAAAAACCGTGTGTTATAATATGGCGACATTTTCAGGCAGCAGAGAAGGCCGGCCTCTTCGCAATGAAGAATCGCAAGAACAGCCTTCTTAAAAAGACGGATGGCCTTCTTACTTATAGGAAAGGACTTTACTATGGATCAGTCGGTTCAGTCAGGCAAAGCGCCGGCAGCCGCTTCTTTGGAAAACAAATCCGGATGGTTCCTGAAAGGAATGCTCGCGGGAATTCCGATCTGTATGGGTTATTTTGCCGTTTCATTCGCGCTTGGCATCGCCGCGAGAAACACCGGCATGAACGCCCTGCAGTCCTTTGTCATGTCGCTTACGATGGTTGCTTCCGCCGGTCAGTTTGCGGCGATCAGTCTGATCGGCGCCGGCGCCGGTTTCATTGAAATGATAACAACAACACTGATCGTCAATCTGCGGTACTTTCTGATGAGCTGCTCGCTTACGCAGAAGCTTGCCCCTTCGATGAAGCCTGCGCACCGCTTCGGTCTCGCGTACTGCATCACCGACGAGATCTTCGGCCTGTCCGTTTCGGTGGACGGGTATCTCCATCCGTTCTACACGTACGGCATCACGTTCGTTTCGGTATCCGGCTGGTGCGCCGGAACCGTGCTCGGCGTTATTGTCGGCAACATTCTGCCGGCGGCGGCTGCGGACGCGATGGGCGTTGCCATGTACGGCATGTTTCTTGCGATCATTATCCCGCCCGCGAAAAAGAATCACTTTGTCGGCGGACTGGTCGCGGTTTCGATGCTCGGCAGCTTTCTGTTCACGGTATTGCCGGTTCTGCGCTCCATTTCCTCGGGATTCCGCGTAATCATACTGACCCTTGTACTCGCGGGCGCCGCCGCCCTGATCCGGCCGCTTCCCGCCGATCCTGATGAAGAGGAGGAAGACGAATGAAAGGCAATGTATATCTTTCCCTTGCGGCCATGGCTCTTACAATTTATCTGGTCCGCCTGCTGCCGTTTCTGTTCCTTCGAAAGCCGATCAGGAATGTATTCTTCCGTTCGTTTCTGTATTACGTTCCGTATGTCACGCTGGCTGTCATGACCTTTCCCGCGATTCTGACCGCGACGGCGCATCCTGCCGCGGGCGCCGCGGCTCTGGCCGCCGGGCTTGTTATCGCGTGGGTGCGCGGCGATCTTTTTGCGACCGCCATCGGCTGCTGTCTCGCGGTTTTTATCGTCGGACTTTTTATCTGATCCTGCCGGTTTCCACGCCGCGGACAAAGTTGTCCACAATCTTTTCGTAGCCTTCCGGATCGGTATTGATGGACTTCGCGTGCTCCGCGCCCGGAATCAGATGCAGCTCGTGGTATCCGGCCGTTGCCTTGTCCATCCGCACACTGTGCTTACACCGGATGAACTTATCGGCTTCTCCGTGGATAAAACAAATCGGAATTTTGTTGTCCTTGAGACTGTCTATCGGCCTTCTTCCCGTAAAGGAGAAGTGATAGATGATACGGCATGAAAGATCCGCCAGATATACAAACCACTGCGGCAGGTGCATCCCCTTGAGTCCGTCCTTCTCTACCGGAATCAGGTCGGCATAGCCGCAGTCGTTGACAATGAAACGGACATCCGGATGATAGCGCAGGGCTGTAATCTCCGTCGCGGCTCCCAGAGACTCCCCGGTAAGTCCAAGGTAAATATCCTTGCCGTAGCGGCGATAAGTATCTTCAATCACTTTCATCAGGTCTTTCGCTTCATACAGACCGAACGTGCAGGGAAACTTTCTGTTTTCCCCATGCCCCCGGTGATCATAAACAATGCAGTTATATCCAAGTCTTCTGTACATCGGCATATACTTGAGCTCGCCGTTTCTGTTCAGCGTATATCCGTGTACCATGATCAGAAATTTCCTCGAGTAACCTTCCGGTGCCGCGTCGAAAGAAGGCGCGGGGTACATGACGGCATGCAGCGTATACCCGCGGTATCCTTCGATCTCATAGGCAGTCTTTTCCGCTTCTTTTAACTCTTCAACTTCCGGGTTCTGTCCGCACTGGTTTTGAAAAGTCTCCTCCGGTGTATATCTGGGACCCCCGACTGCGTATCTTGCAAGAAACCCTCCGAGACTGAAAATGAAAATCAATGTCGCGAGTATGATAAGTAGCCAGACCATGTTGATTCCTCCTGCTGTTGAATACTCTCCTGCAAATGCCGTTTTCTTAATTTTTCATTAAAAACAATAACCTTATTATAGACCATGAAGCACAGTTTGCGTATAATAACAACGCTATACCGCACATATGTAAAAGGCGCCGGTATCTCACGTCTGCGCCTTGTTTTTACTGTTTCTTCCGTGCGGCAGTCATATCCGGAGGTAATCTATGCATATTTTCAAAGTTCTCATGGGACAGATCCGGCAGTATAGAAGATCGACGCTGCTGACGCCTGTTTTCACGCTGCTGGAAGTCGTGATGGAGATCCTGATCCCATACATTACAGCTTCCCTGATCGATCAGGGAATCGAGGGCGGCAGCATGGACAAAGTCCTGCGCTTTGGTCTCATCATGCTGCTCATGGCTTTCGCGAGCCTGTTCTTCGGCATCATGTCCGGGACCTTCGCTTCGGACGCTTCAACCGGATTCGCGGCGAATCTGCGGCAGTCGATGTACGAGAATATCCAGACATTCTCTTTCTCCAACATCGACAAGTTTTCAACCCCCGGCCTCGTGACCAGAATGACAACGGATGTCACAAACGTGCAGAATGCGTTCATGATGATCATCCGCATTGCCGTACGGGCGCCGTTCATGATGATCATCTCCCTCATCATGTGTGTGAAAATCAATCCGCGGGTATCTGTTGTCTTTCTGGTGGCTCTTCTCGTCCTTGCCGTTGTGCTTGTGCTGATCATCGGACACGCAACCAAGGCTTTCCGCAGGGCATTCCGCAGATACGATGACTTAAACGCCAGCGTTCAGGAAAACGTCTCCGCGATCCGTGTCGTCAAGGCATTTGTCCGTGAAGATTATGAAGGGAAGAAGTTTACGAAGGCGGCGGAGCAGCTCTATCAGATGTTCACAAAGGCGCAGAAGCTCGTCGTCGCAAACATGCCCGTGATGACACTGGTCGTCGATTTCAGCATCATCGCGGTTTCCTGGATGAGCGCGCATTTCATCGTGCAGGGCACGATGACAACCGGCGAACTGACCTCTCTTCTGTCGTATGTCATGAACGTTCTGTTTTCCCTGATGATGCTCTCGTTCATCTTCGTCATGATCACGATGTCCACCGCAAGTGCGCAGAGAATCTGCGAAGTGCTCGAGGAAAAGCCGGATATTGTAAATCCGGAACATCCTGTGATGACCGTGCAGGACGGTTCGATCGATTTCGAAGATGTGGACTTCGCCTACAAGCGCAGAAACGTAACTTACGATGACGACGGCAACGAAATCATCACCGTTGAGGATGTTACAAAGGACCGCGCGGATGAAACACTGCATGATATCAATCTCCATATCCGTTCGGGCGAAACGGTCGGCATCATCGGCGGAACGGGTTCCGGCAAATCGTCGCTGGTCAGCCTGATTTCCAGGCTCTATGATCCTGTTAACGGTACAGTGCGTGTCGGCGGCAGAGATGTGCGCGAATACGATCTTGAAGTTCTTCGAAATGAAGTCAGTGTCGTTCTCCAGCAGAACACACTGTTTTCCGGAACGATTCTCGATAACCTGCGATGGGGCAAAGAGGATGCGACGCCCGAAGAGTGCAGGGAAGCCTGCAGACTTGCCTGTGCCGACGAGTTCATCGACCGTTTTCCGGACGGTTATGAAACCAGAATCACACAGGGCGGCACGAACGTCTCCGGCGGTCAGAAGCAGCGGCTCTGCATCGCCCGCGCGCTTTTGAAGAAACCGAAGGTTCTGATCCTCGACGATTCGACTTCCGCCTGCGATACTGCGACAGACGCGAAGATCCGGAAGGCGTTCGCGACAAAGATTCCCGGAACCACGAAGCTGATCATCGCGCAGCGCGTATCGTCCGTGCAGGACGCGGACCGTATTATCGTACTCGATGGCGGTACCGTAAACGCGTTCGATACGCATGAGAACCTGCTTAGAACAAACGCAATTTATAAAGAGATCTACGAATCTCAGGTGCAGGGCGGCGGCGACTTCGACGAAGCTTCCCTTTCGGATCATTTTGAAAAAGCTCCGGCAGCCGCAGGACAGGATCATCCCGCAGAGCAGCAGGGCGGCAGAAAGGCGGTGGCAGAATGAGCAGACTGACAAATGAGAGCACCTCTAAGGAAACGCAGGACAATCGTGAAATCGACACCCGCAAAGTTCCGAGAGGAGCGCGCGTAAAGGTGAAAGTTGATAATCCCGGCCTTCTGATCCGCAGGCTGATGGGCATTGTTTTTAAGAAATACGGCATCGCGTTCATTCTCGTGCTTGTCATGATCCTCGTGCAGGCAGGAGCCACACTGTACGGAACGCTGTTCCAGAAATCGCTGATTGATGATTATATCCTTCCGATGGTGCAGTCCGGAAGCCGCGATTTCGGACCGCTTGCGGCGGCACTTCTCCGCCTTGCCGTCATCTATGTTGTCGGCGCCGCGTGCGCGTATGGCTATCAGCGCCTGATGGTCACAATTTCCGAAGGCACGATGAAGGACATCCGTGTGCATCTGTTCACGCATATGGAGTCTCTGCCCATCCGGTATTTTGACGTGCACGCGCACGGCGACATCATGTCGGTGTACACGAATGACGTTGATACGCTGCGGCAGCTGATTTCCATGTCGATCCCGCAGCTGTTCAGCTCTCTGATCACGCTCATTATCACGTTCATCTCGATGCTGGTTCTGTCATGGCCTCTGACACTGGTCAGCGTCGGCATGGTTGCGGTCACCCTGTTTGTCTCGATGAAGATCGGCGCGCTGTCCGGCAAATACTTTGTCAAGCAGCAGAAAGATCTGGGCGCCGAGAACGGTTTTATCGAAGAAATGATGAACGGACAGAAGGTCATCAAGGTTTTCTGCCATGAAGAAAAATCCATAGAGGAATTCAAAAAGTACAATGACGAGCTGCGCACTTCCGCTAACCTCGCCAACCGCTACGCTTCGATCATGATGCCGGTGAACGGAAATCTGGGCAACATCTCCTATGTACTATGCGCGGTGATCGGCGCGGCGCTTGCCCTGAACGGTTCTTCTACGCTGACGCTCGGCACACTGGTCTCCTATCTGACGCTGAATAAGAACTTCTCGATGCCGATAACACAGATTGCGCAGCAGATGAACTCGATCATCATGGCCCTGGCCGGCGCGGACCGCATTTTCAAGATGCTGGACGAAGCACCTGAAAAGGATGAAGGTTATGTAGAACTGGTCAGCGCGAAGGAGGCGCCGGACGGGACACTGACAGAGTGTGCGGAGCGCACCGGTATCTGGGCGTGGAAACATTATCACGCGGCAGACGGAACGACAACGTATGTCCGCCAGCGCGGTAAAGTCACCTTTGACAATGTCGATTTCGGCTACACGCAGGACAAACCTGTGCTCCATGACATAACGCTGTTTGCGAAGCCAGGACAGAAAATCGCTTTCGTCGGTTCCACCGGTGCCGGCAAAACAACAATCACCAACCTGATCAACCGTTTTTATGACATTCAGGACGGCAAGATCCGGTACGATGACATCAACATCGACAAGATCAGAAAGCCGGATCTGCGGCGTTCGCTCGGCATGGTTCTGCAGGATACGCATCTGTTCACAGGCACTGTCATGGACAACATCCGCTATGGAAAGCTTGACGCTACGGACGAGGAATGCATCGCAGCCGCAAGGCTCGCAAACGCTGACAGCTTTATACGGAGGCTTCCAAAGGGGTATGACACGGTTCTGCGCGGAGACGGAGCAAACCTCTCCCAGGGTCAGCGCCAGCTGATCGCGATCGCGCGGGCAGCCGTTGCGGATCCGCCTGCCCTCATTCTTGACGAGGCGACTTCCTCGATCGACACCCATACCGAGGCGCTTGTCCAAAAGGGAATGGACGCTCTCATGAAGGGGCGCACGACGTTTGTCATCGCGCACAGACTCTCAACCGTCCGCAATTCGGACTGCATCATGGTTCTCGAGCAGGGACGCATCATCGAGCGCGGCACGCACGATCAGCTGATTGCGGAAAAGGGAAAGTACTATCAGCTGTATACCGGCAATAAAATTGCCTGATTCCGTGATGAAACATCCATGAAACTGTAAACCGGACGGCTCCCGTGCGGGCCGGCCGGTATTTTTATGATTTTTTAATATTCTTTAATCGGTTCTTCATTGCAATTATGCCGCCGCACAATAAAATGAAATTATTGACCGGATAAATTTCAGGAGTACAGGTGATTCTATGTTTGACAGATTACGATATAAATTCATGCAGTTTATGCAGGGGCGGTACGGTGTTGATCAGCTGAACCGTTTTTTATCTCTGGCCTGCCTTGTTTTGATTGTAGCCCAGCTTTTCCTGCCGGTCCGCATCCTGTGGTGGCTCGCGCTCGCATGTCTTGCTCTGATGTATTTCCGGATGTTCTCCCGCAATATCGCGAAGCGATACAGAGAAAACCAGCAGTGGATGGAGTTTACCTCGAAGTTCCGTACATTCTTTACCGATTTCCGGTATAACATCACACATCTGAAGGAAAACCACGAGCGCAACAAGGATTTCCATATCTATAAATGCCCGCGCTGCGGTCAGAAAATCCGTATTCCCAAGGGAAAGGGGCATATTATGGTGCGGTGCCCGCGGTGCAGTTTTGAATTCCATAAGAAAAGCTGAGGCGCCTTTTTATGTACGGTTATGTGATCATCAACCAGTCCGAGCTGAAATTCAAGGAGTTTGAATTATACCGCTCATATTACTGCGGCTTCTGCAGAAAGCTGCGAGAGAAATACGGCTTTCCCGGACAGATGACCTTGAGCTATGACATGACGTTTCTGATCATGCTTCTGTGCGATCTGTACGACGCGGAGGACAAAACCGGCAGTACGCGCTGCGCCGCGCATCCTCTTGTCAGCCATCCGACACGTGTCAACGAATTCACGGATTACGCGGCGGACATGAATCTGATTCTCTCCTATTACTCCTGTCTCGACGACTGGACAGATGAAAAAAAGCTGCACAAGCTGGCCCTTGCGAATCTGTTGAAACCACGCAGCGGAAAAGCGGCTGTAAATTACGGCAAAAAGGCAGCTGTTGTCAAAGACCGGCTGGACAGGCTCCATGAAGCGGAGAAGAACGGCGATACGGATATAGACCGGGTCAGCGGATATTTCGGCGATATTATGGGAGAGCTCTTCGCTGCCCGGGACGATGAATGGGAAGCTTCCCTGCGGAGAATGGGCTTTTTCCTTGGCAAATTCATCTATATCATGGATGCCTATGAAGATCTTGAAAAGGATGAGAAGAAGGGCTGTTATAACCCTCTTCTGCCTTTAAAGAACAACGAAGACTTTGAATCGTATGTGAAGCAGATCCTCACCATGATGATGGCAGGCTGCTGTGAGATTTTCGAGACGCTTCCCTGCATAGAAAATGTATCCGTCATGCGGAATATTCTTTACTCCGGCGTCTGGACCAAGTACAATGCTGTTCAGGCAAAGAAGAAGGAAGAGGCAGTCAATGAGTGATCCTTACCAGGTACTGGGCGTAGACAGAAACGCCAGTGACGAGGAAGTGAAAAAGGCATACCGGGAGCTTGCGCGAAAATATCATCCGGATGCCAATATCAATAACCCGAACAAGGCGCAGGCAGAAGAAAAATTCAAAGAGGTTCAGGCTGCTTACCAGCAGATCATGTACGAGCGGCAGCACCCGTACGCTTCTTCGGGTGGAGGCGGCAGTTACAGCGGCGGCGCCGGCGCGGGAGGATACGGCTATGGCAATGCCGGAGGATACGGCGGTTTCGGAGATTTCTGGGATGACTTTTTCGGCGGTGCCGGAAACTACCGGCAGAATTCGAGGCAGACGCAGGGGCAGGATGAAGATTCGATCCGTCTGCAGGCGGCTGCCAACTATCTGAACAGCAGACATTACACAGAAGCTCTGAATGTATTGAACAGCATCCAGAACCGCAGCGCGCAGTGGTATTACTATTCCGCGATCGCAAATGACGGCATCGGCAACAATGTGCTCGCGCTCTCCCACGCGAAGCAGGCAGCTTCGATGGAGCCCGGGAACAGCGCCTATCAGGAGCTGGTCAGCAGGCTGCAGTACGGCAGCAATATGTATAATTCAAGGCAGCAGACCTATACAATGGACAGCTCCGGCACGGCAAACTGGTGCCTGCGACTGTGTCTTCTGAATCTTGTATGTAACCTCTGCTGCGGAGGCGGCGGCCTTTTCTGCGGCGGTGTGCCCTATGGACGTTTCTGATAAAATGCATCCCGGTCTTCGATAGACCGGGATGCATTTTTCGTCATATTTTCCATTATATCTGATTGAATATCCTCTGCTTTCAGTCTAAAATTATTATTGTATATTGTGTCATCACATGTTAAGATGTGGTACTTCAGCAGAATATACAAATAATCATAACGGGGGCTAAAAATGAAACAACAAGAGATGCTTGCGATGATTCTGGCCGGCGGGCGCGGCAGCCGTCTGAAAGACCTGACGAACAAAGTCGCCAAACCTGTAGTTTCCTTCGGCAGCAAGTACAGGATCATTGATTTTCCTCTGAGCAACTGCGCGAACAGCGGCGTGAATGTCGTCGGAGTTCTGACGCAGTATGAATCCGTTCTGCTGAACAGTTACGTTGCGGCAGGCAGGCGCTGGGGTCTCGATACCAGAGAGAGCGGCGTCTATGTACTCTCTCCCAGAGAAAAGGCGGATACGGGTCTTGACGTATACCGAGGCACCGCGGACGCAATCTCCCAGAACATTGATTTCATCGATCAGTTCAATCCCGAATATGTCCTGATTCTTTCGGGTGATCACATCTACAAAATGAATTATGACATGATGCTCGATGAGCATAAAGCCAACAAGGCAGACGCTACCATCGGTGTCATCGGCGTTACAATGGAGGAGGCGACGCGTTTCGGCATCATGAATACCGATGAGTCCGGCCGCATCCTCGAATTTGAGGAAAAGCCCGCGCATCCGAAGTCCAATCTTGCTTCCATGGGTATCTATATCTTCACATGGAAAACCCTGCGCAGATATCTTGTCGCGGACATGAAGAACAACGAATCCAGCCACGATTTCGGCAAGGACATTATTCCTGCGATGCTCGGCGACGGAAGGAAGCTGATGGCTTACCTGTTCTCCGGATACTGGAAAGATGTCGGAACCATCGATTCCCTCTGGGAAGCCAATATGGATCTGTTAAACAAAGACAGCCAGCTCAATCTCGACGATGATAACTGGAAGATCTATACCGAAGATGTGACCGCGCTCCCGCAGTTCATCGGTCCGGATGCCACGATTAATGTCGCCTATATTACGCAAGGCTGTCACATTGAAGGCGAGGCTCACCATTCGGTTCTGTTCACGAATTCTGTCATTCACAAAAACGCAGTTGTAAAAGATACCGTCCTGATGAATGATGCGGTTGTCGGCGAAGGCGCAAATGTCACGAGAGCGCTCGTTTCCGACGGCGTGAAGATCGGTGAAGGCGCGGTTGTCGGCTCTCCCGACAGTCCGCATATTCTGCTTGTCGCGCATGACGTTCCTGCCGGAGCAGTTGTAAAGGAGGAAGCATAAGATGGCTAAAGCGTTTGCAATCGTAATCCCTTCCGGCCGCAATTTCTATGTCAAGGGCCTGCAGGACCACCGCCCGCTGGGCGCTTTCTCCTTCCTTGGAAGATACCGGCTTGTCGATTTCGCGATTTCCAATCTCACAAACAGCAATATCGACCGTATTCAAGTTTATGTCGGCCAGAACCCCCGCTCTCTTGCCGAGCATCTGGGTAACGGCGCAAACTTCAACATCAACCTCAAGCACGGCAAACTGCAGCTTCTGTTCAATCAGGACAGCAAGCTGAACGATATCTACAATACCGATATCGCGGCATTTGCAGCGAACCTGAGTATCATCCAGCGTATGCTGCAGGAATATGTCGTCATCACACCAAGCTACATGATTTTCCGCCAGAATTTCGAGGAGCTGCTGAACAGGCATATCGAGAGCGGCGCTGACATCACGGTTCTCTATCACAAAGTCGACAATGCGAAGGAACAGTACCGGAACATGACGCTGATGAGCATCAACCGTCAGAAGGGTGTTACAAATTTCTTCGCGAATCTGGGCAAGACCGACAGTGCGAACCTGTCCATGGGAACCTATATCATGAAGCGGGATCTTCTGGTAGAACTGATCCAGCAGGCGAGAAAAACATCGTCCATCTACCGGCTCGTGGATGTTATCAACGACAGAATCGATGATCTGGATGTCCGCGCGGTGCAGCACAGAGGTTATTTTGCGGCAATCTATGACCTGAAGAGTTACATGGAGGCGAACTTCTCCCTGCTTGATTATAATAATGTTCAGGATCTGTTCGTTCCCGAGTGGCCTTTCTATACGGTTACGACCGATGCCTGCCCGGCACACTACTTCCCCGGTTCTTCTGTCAGAGGATCGATGGTGGCGAACGGCTGTGATGTCGAGGGTTCGATCGAGAATTCGATCATCGGCCGGAATGTAAAGATCTGTAAAGGTGCGGTAGTAAAGAACTGCGTTGTTCTGAGTCACTCCGTCATCGGCAAAGATGTCCACCTTGAAAATCAGGTCGTTGACAAATGGGCGAAAATCATCAACGCGAAGGAAATTGTAGCTTCTCCCGATAATCCGGGATATATCGAAAGAGAAGATACACTGTAAAAGAACTGTCTGCGTGTTAAGCGCAAAATGCGAATAAGACTTTCCGGAACCGCCATTCCCATACAGGGATGGCGGTTCTTTAAACTTCTTCATTTTGTGATATGATTTTAAAGATACACGAATTCATTTTCCGGAGGAAACGGCGCACTTTGATGACTAAGAAAAATCATGAGACCGAAGACCATAAATTCCATCAGCGCAGAATACCGCGGCAGCTGCGAAGAATTGCAGGGTTTGCTGTCCTCTCTTTCTGTCTTTCCGCCGTCCCTGCTGCAGGTGTTTGTCTTCCGCTCCCCGGTGCCGTCCTTGACGTTTCTGCATCTGCTGCCGTGATTCATTTCGACGGCAACGGCGGTAGCGGATCGATGGCGGACTATACGCTGAAAGACGGAAAAGGGACACTGCCGGCGAATGTTTTTACGAAAAAAGGCTATGTCTTCAAGGGATGGGCGGAAGATCCGTCCGCAGTTGACTATACGTACGAGGATCATGCGTCGGTAAGCGGCGCTTCGTCCATGACGCTTTACGCCCTGTGGGAACCGAAGATGTACATTGTGCACTTCGATAAAAACGGTGCGGACTACGGGAAGATGCCCGATACCTACGCGCTCTACGATGACAACATCGAACCCGGAGAAAACATGTTCCTTCGTTTCGGCTATAATTTTGCCGGCTGGGAAGACGAACAGGGAAACAAGTACGGAATTGCGGAATCGATCCCCACGCTCTCTGACGGGGATACCGTTTCCGACAAGTTGATTACGCTGGATTCCGGGAAGCCAAAGAATAAAAAATACTCGTTCCGCAGTACGCAGGGATCGGTTGTTTTCAAGGAAAACGGGCGCATGTACGCAGTGACCGCGGCAGGCATCAACGACAGTGCCTACTATAAAGGCGATCTCTCCCACTACGAAACCGTGGTAACCAAATATGATCTCGAAACCGGAAAGGCCGTAGCCCGCGCGAGGAATCTCAAAATCGACCATGGAAACGGTATCTGTTACAATCCGGACAACGGTCACATTTATATTGCGGAGGGCGGTACGCTGAAGAAATATCCGTCCGGCGTCATGGAACTGGACAGCAGTCTGAAAAAGGTTAAAGACTGGAAGTTTCCGCTGCTCTCCCACATCTGGGCAATTGCGTATAATGACGGACACTTTTATGTGATCGGTAAAAACGACAACAGCCGCAATTCCTTCTGTGTCCTGAACACCAACATGCAGACTCTGTCCATCAGCGACGCGGACGGCTACTACGGCGATACGTTCAGCTCGCAGGGGATCGCCGCCGATGACAACTTCATCTACGCGGTCAGCGCGAGCTTCAAGTCTTATGAATGGAAAAGCAAACAGAGAATCAACGTATTTACGCATGACGGCGCCTATATCGGCTGCTGGCAGATTGATATTCCCTATGAAGCCGAAGACATCACGGTCATCGACGGCACCGCTTACATCAATACAAATGAAAAACAATATTCCAGCATATACAAGGTTGAACTGCCGTCCGTTACGCTCAAGGCTGTCTGGAAAAAGGCAGGCAGCAAAAAGCGCTGAGCGATAAACTTCCGCTCGTAAAACAAAAGGCTGCGGTACGAAGATTCCTTCCGGTTTCTCCGCGCCGCAGCTCTTTGCATGTAAGCGGTATATTCAATTATTCGTCTCTGCTGCCCGGAATTTCATCAAACGCGGACGTCGCGACCGCTGATATCACAGCAGCCAGAACTCCGACAAGCGCCATCCCTGCAAACACAGCCAGAGCAACGATAACCCCAACCGGCATAATCCATTCCCCCTTTTCCAGATATAGTGCTCAGACGTTTCTACCGTGACATTTCTTATACTTCTTGCCGGATCCGCACGGGCAGGGATCATTCGGATAAATTTTCTTCCCCTTCACAATCGTACCGGACTTCTTCTGCTCAAGATACAGCTTGTGCTGCGTCTCCTTGTCGAAGATCGCATCCCATTCCGGCAGACCGTACAGCCATTCCGCTTCTGCCGCAACCATGTTCTTGTAAAGCTTCTCCTTGTCAAACGCAAGGGAAACCTCTGTATCTTCGGTCAGATCATTTTCAATCGGATTCGGCGTCTTTAAGGAATCGTTGATGCCGTCAAGGAAACCGACCATAAATTCGATCGAATTATCGTATTTTTGCGCAAGTTCGCGGACCGTGCCCTTCACTTCCTCGTCAGGATTCTTCAGAAGCTCTGCGTAGATATTCTTCTCCTTCAGAAAATAGTCACTCCAGAGCTTCTGGAGCTGCCCCTGATCCGCTTTCTCGTTATAGGCTTTCGCGCGCCATTCTTCGAGTAAACCCATTATTCTTGTTCCTCCGAATAATTCTCAATGCATTGCCGCAAAACAAAACGCTCCCCGGCAACGAAAATATTTTAGTACAATTCCGGCCGGCGGGCAAGCCCGCGGCAGACTATGCCACGCTGTGCCGGCCGGCTGCTGCACCATGTAATTACAGCTCTTTGATTCTGCGCATCGCTTCCTGCGAATTTTCATACGTGCCAAAGCTCGTCAGACGGAAGAAATGCTCACCCGAAGGTCCGAATCCGGATCCCGGCGTTCCGACTACATGTGCCTTATCCAGCAGATAATCAAAGAATTCCCAGGAGGTCATCCCCTGCGGCGCCTTCAGCCAGATGTACGGGCTGTTCACTCCGCCGTAGACCTCGTAGCCCATGTCCCTGAGACTTGTTTTAATGAAAGACGCGTTCTTCATGTAACGTCCGACCATCTCTTTGATCTGGCGTTTGCCGTCTTCTGTATAGCAGGCCTCGCCGGCGCGCTGTACAATGTAAGGAGCGCCGTTATATTTGGTTCCGTGGCGGCGCGCCCAGAGGCTGTACAGGTCATGTCCGTTCGCGTCTTTCAGGTCCTTCGGGATAATCGTCGCACCCAGACGCAGACCTGTAAACGCGGCGTTCTTGGAGAAGGACTTGATCTCGATGGCACAGGTTCTCGCGACTTCACACTCGAAAATCGAATGCGGGATGTTATCCTCGCAGATATAGGCTTCATAAGCGGAATCAAAGATGATCACTGCTTTGTTTTCATTTGCATAGTCAACCCAGGCCTGCAGCTGGTCTTTATTCAGCGCCGTACCGGTCGGGTTGTTCGGAGAGCAGATATAGATGATATCCGGTGTTCTGTCCGGAAATGCCGGGCAGAAGCCGTTTTTCTCCGTGCAGGGCATGTAGACGACATCGCTCCAGCGCGTTGTCTTACTGTCATATTCACCTGTACGGCCTGCCATTACGTTGGAATCCACATAGACAGGATAAACCGGGTCGCAGACCGCAATCACGCTGTCCTTCTCGAAAATCTCCTGAATATTCCCGGAGTCACTCTTGGCGCCGTCGGAAACAAAGACCTCGTCGTCCGCAATCTCACAGCCTCTTGCTCTGTAATCATTCTCCGCAATCGCATGACGCAGAAATTCGTAGCCGAGGTCGGGCGCGTAGCCGTGAAACGTTTCCGGCCTGCCCATTTCATCTACAGCCTTGTGCAGTGCCTCAATAACCGCGGGCGGCAGCGGCTGCGTAACATCGCCGATTCCCATGCGGATCAGCGAAACATCCGGATGCTCTGCCATATACGCGTTCGTCTTCTTCGCAATCGTGGAAAACAGATAGCTTCCCGGTAACTTCAAATAATCCCTGTTCGCCTGAAACATATTCTCCTCCTGTATCAATGTTAAAATCAGATTTCCAGCGTACCGTCAAAAACAGTTTCCGCCGGCCCCGTCATAAACACTTCATTGGTCTTCCGGTTCCATTCAATCAGGAGTTTTCCTCCCAGGACCTCGACCGTGACTTTGTTGTCCGTAAGACCGTTCAGCACGCAGGCGACCGCTGTCGCACAGCAGCCGGTCCCGCAGGCAAGCGTTTCGCCGGTTCCGCGTTCATAGACTCTCATCTTAACATAGTCCCTCGAAACAACCTGCACGAATTCCGTGTTGGTCCGCGCCGGGAAGTAAGGGTGATGCTCAAAGTCCGGCCCGATTCTGTCGATGTCCAGAGACGCCGTATCATCCACAAAAACAACTGCGTGCGGATTTCCCATCGAGACACAGGTCATGTGGTATGTTTTGCCCTGTACCGTGATCGGTGCGTCAATAACACGCTTTTCCCTGTCCGCGATAGAGGCAGAACGATCAGAAGGCAGAGACACCGGTATATCCTCCGCGTTCAGAATCGGCGCACCCATGTTGACTCTTGCCATGACCGCCTTCCCGTCTTTAACCGTAAGCTCGATCTTCTTGACTTTGCCCGCGCTGACAATATCAAAGTTTTCCGAATGGATCATCCCGTGATCGTAGACATACTTCGCGACGCATCGGATGCCGTTGCCGCACATCTCCGCACGCGTCCCGTCCGCGTTCCACATTTCCATTTCAAAGTCCGCGGAAGGCTCCTTGTCCTTTGCCGGATTGATAAAAATCACACCGTCTCCGCCGATGCCGAAATGCCGGTCGGACAGGCGGCGTACCAGTGCGGGTTTTTCTTCCTGCGGAATATGTTCGGTAAAACCGTTGACATACACATAGTCATTGCCGCAGCCGTGCATCTTCGTAAAATGCAGTATCATAATTGTTCCAGCTCCTTCATCCACAGATTCCGCGAAGCGTCCGAAGGCATCCGAAAATCTCCTCTGGGCGATACCGCAACCGAACCGACCTTCGGGCCGTCCGGCAGGCAGGACCTTTTAAACTGCTGCGCGAAAAACCGTTTATAAAATGTCTTTTCCCACTGCAGGATCACATCATTGCTGTACACGCCGGCAAACGCGAGCTTTGCCTCTCTGTAGATCTTGCGCGGCCGCTCTCCCGCCCGGAGAACATGGTAGAGGAAAAAGTCATGCAGCTCATACGGTCCCACAAGATCCTCGGTCTTCTGCGAAATGGTTCCATCGCCGGTCGGCGGCAGAAGCTCCGGGCTGACCGGTGTATCCAGAACATCGAACAGGCATTTCGAGAGCTGCTCATCGCCGGTTGTCTCCGCGAAAAAGCGCACCAGATGCGATACCAGTGTCTTCGGCACCCCGCAGTTAACGCCGTACATCGACATGTGGTCGCCGTTGTACGTTGCCCAGCCAAGCGCAAGCTCGGAAAGATCCCCGGTACCGATGACGATGCCGCCCGCCTTATTCGCAAGGTCCATGAGCACCTGTGTGCGCTCCCTGGCCTGTCCGTTCTCGTAGGTGACATCGTGATTTTCCATATCCTGCCCGATATCCCGGAAATGCTGTGTCACGCTGTCGCGGATATTCACTTCAAGGAGCGTTGTGCGCAGCGTCTTCGCAAGTGTCAGCGCGTTGTGATAGGTACGGTCTGTCGTTCCAAAAGCCGGCATCGTGACTGCCTGAATGTTCTCTCTGGAAAGTCCGAGGAGATCAAACGCGCGCGCGGTGACAAGAAGTGCCAGTGTCGAGTCAAGTCCACCCGATACACCGATGACCGCGGCCTTGCAGCCGATATGGCTCAGCCTTTTTGCGAGTCCTCTGGCCTGAATATTCAGAATCTCTTCGCAGCGCCTGTTTCTGCCTTCCCTGTCGGAAGGGACAAACGGATGAGGATCAAAACAGCGCTGCAGTTTTGTCTCCACCTTCTCCATATGTACCGGGATGTGCAGATAGTCTTCCGGCTGCGCGGAAAAATAGGTTGTCATCCTCCGCCGTTCAAAGTTCAGACGGGAGATATCAAGGTCTGCATACGTCAATTTGTCGGAATTATACGGATTGTCGAAAATCGCGCGCTCCGAAAGCATCGTACCGTTTTCCAGCATCATGATGCGGCCGCCGAAAACAATATCCTGCGTGGACTCCCCGTCTCCCGCGCTGCAGTAAATGTAATCGGTCATTGTACGCGCGCTGACCGAGGAAAAAAGCATCCGCCGGTAATCATCCTTTCCGACCGTTTCATTGGACGCCGACAGATTGACAATGACATTGGCGCCCGCCATCGCATGTTCGATATCCGGCGCGTTGACAACCCACGCGTCCTCGCAGATTTCCGCGGCTACTTCCAGATCTTTGATGCAGTCCACATCCAGAATGATTCTGCTTCCAAACGGAATCTGTCTGCCGCCGAAAGAAATGACTTCCGCTTTCGAAGGTCCCGGCGTGAACTGCCGCAGCTCATAAAATTCCGCGTAATTCGGAAGAAACCTCTTGGGAATAAACGCAAGAATCTGTCCTCCCTGCAGAACCGCTGCCGTATTATAAAGCTTTCCTTCCCATTCGAGCGGAAAGCCCGCGAAAACCAGCGCGTCATCTTCCTCTGTTGCCTTCGCGATCTGTTCGAGCGCAGCAGCAGCGCCGCGCAGCAGTTCATCCTGTAAAAACAGATCATGACAGGTGTATCCGGTAATGCACAGCTCCGGGAAAACAATGATCTTCGCGCCGTTTTCCAATGCTTCCTTATAAAGCGCGATGATCCGCTCCGCGTTACAGGCGGGGTCCGCAACCTTGATGGCAGGGACAGCAGCCGCCGCCTTAATGAATCCGTCTTTCATGAAATCCCATTCTCCTTATCCGGCAGTGCAGAGCGTCCGTTTACCGGACAGCACCGACTCCTGCCGCCACCGCGCCGCTGAGCACTGCCATGATCACGCCGGCAAGCGCGACGCCGCCCATGACCGCGACGATACTTTTCTTAAAATCCATGTCGAGGAAAGAAGACGCAAGCGTACCGGTCCATGCGCCGGTTCCCGGAAGCGGAATGCCGACAAATATAAGAAGCGCCCAGTAAAGTCCGCGTCCCGCGGAGCTCTTGAGCTTCTCGCCGCCTTTGTGTCCTTTCTCAAGACAGAAGGTGAAGAACTTTCCGATCACCCGTTTGTCCTTTCCCCACTCCAGAACTTTACGGGCAAAGAAGAAAATAAACGGTACCGGAAGCATGTTGCCGATGGCAATCAGGACATAGGCAAGCGGCAGGCTGAATGACGGGTCCGCCGCGTGATATGCCGTCGCGATGGGAACCGCGCCGCGCAGCTCTACAATCGGCACCATCGAAATGAAAAATACGTATAAATAATGTTTCAGCATAAAATCTCCTTGAGTGCTGTAATCACCGCGTCCATCTGCTCGTCGGTTCCGATCGTGATGCGCAGATAATCGTCAATGCGCGGTCTGTCAAAACGCCGCACGATGATTTTTCTCTCCCGCAGTTTTAAAAACAGTTCTTTCCCTGCCATTTTCGGATGCCTTACAAAAACAAAGTTCGTCATGGAATCCGGGAATACAAAACCAAGCTCCCGCAGCTGCGCTTGAAAGCGTTCTCTTGTACGGACAATCTTCTTTGTTGTCCCGTGGAAATATGTATCGTCCTTTACCGCGGCTGTACCAAGGAGGATTGACGGCAGATTCATTGTATAGGAATTAAACGAAAACTTCACGTCTTTCAGGCAGCGGATCAGCTTCTCCTGTCCGAGCGCGAATCCGATCCGCATGCCGGCCATCGCCCGCGATTTCGAAAACGTCTGCACAACCAGCAGGTTGTCGTACCGGTCAATCAAAGCCTGCGCGCTTGTCCCTCCAAAATCAATGTAAGCTTCATCGACAATGACGACGCAGTCCCTGTTCGCGCCGACAATCCGCTCGATTTCAGAAAGCGGCAGTTCTACACCGGTCGGCGCATTCGGATTCGGGAAAACAATCCCGCCGCAGCCCTTTTCCAGCAGATACCCGCCGTTCGCGGTGCAGGGCGCGTCTCCCGCGTAAGCCGCGCTTCCCGGAATATAATTTTCGGGATCAATCGTGAAATCTTCCCGCAGCGGCGCCAGCGTATACGGAATCCTGTACAGATCCGCCCACACATCATAAAAAGAATAGGTAATATCCGGAAACAGAATCTTCCGCCCGTTGGTAAAGAACGTCAGAAAGCTCATGGAAAGAACATCATCCGAGCCTACGCCGACAAAGACCTGTTCCGGTCTCACATGATAGCAGTCCGCGAGGGATTCCACAAGCATCGACGCGTCCATATCCGGATAGAGGCGCAGATCCGGCATTTCGTTCTGGAAAACAGCCAGTGCTGTTTTGACGGCCGGAGAGGGCGGATACGGACACTCGTTTGTATTCAGCTTGATGACTGTCCGGTCCTTCGGCTGTTCTCCCGCGGTATAAGGCTCCACTTTACGTACAAGATTTTCCCACGACATATGTTTTCCTCTTTATACAGAAATATCCGGCGGAAAACAAGCCCGCCCGCGCGGGTGCCTTCGCCGGAATATGTTCTATTCCCTACGCCAGAACCTTGGACAGGAAATCCTGGAGCCTCTGGTTCTTCGGATGTCCGAAGAATTCTTCCGGCGTATTCTCCTCCTGGATCAGACCGCCGTCAATGAAGATGACCTTGCTCGCCACCTGACGGGCAAACGCCATTTCATGCGTGACAACGACCATCGTCATGCCTTCTTCCGCAAGTTCCTTCATAACCTGCAGTACCTCGCCGACCATCTCCGGATCAAGTGCTGAAGTCGGCTCATCAAAGAGCATAACCTCGGGATTCATCGCAAGCGAACGCACAATCGCGATCCGCTGCTGCTGACCGCCCGAAAGAGAGTGCGGATAAGCATCCGCTTTGTCGGCAAGATTGACACGCTTCAGCAACTCCAGCGCCTTTTCGCCGGCCTCCTCTTTATTCATCAGGCCGAGCTTCACAGGAGCCAGTGTCAGATTGTCGATGATTTTCAGGTTCTGGAACAGGTTGAAGTGCTGGAAAACCATGCCCATGCGCTGGCGGACCTTATTGATGTCTGTCTTCGGGTCGTTGACCTTGATGTCATCAAGCCATACCTCGCCCGACGTCGGCGTTTCCAGAAGATCCAGGCAGCGCAGGAACGTGCTCTTGCCGCAGCCGGAAGGCCCGACCAGTACGATCTTCTGCCCTTTCTGTATTTCATAATTGATTCCGCGCAAAACATGATTCTGCCCGAAATCCTTGTGCAGATCCTTGACGCGGATCATTGCTGTATCACTCATGATTTCCTATCCTCCATAATATAAACGGGCAGTTTCTGTTATCGGTTGTCACTCTCGCGGAGCTTCTTCTCCACCTTGCCGAAAACCAGAGACAGGAATTTGACAACCGCAAAATACATAACGGCAGCGCCCATCAGCGGCATCAGATAGGAGAACGTCGCGCTGGAGATCTGGTCGGACGCATGCGTCAGCTCCGCCAGTCCGACCGCTCCCGCAATAGAGGTTTCCTTTAATAGTGTAATGAACTCATTCAGTAGCGACGGAAAACAGTTCTTGAACGCCTGCGGCAGAATGATGCTCTTCATCGTCATGATTCTGGTGAGTCCGAGAGAGCGTCCTGCTTCCATCTGCCCGGGATCGACGGACTGAATACCGCCTCTGATAATCTCGGCGACATACGCGCCGGAGTTGATGCCGAAAGCCAGGCTCGCGACCAGAATCTTGTTCTTGCTGGCAGCCATGATCACGTTCCACATGATGAGCAGCTGGATCATGGTAGGGGTCCCGCGGATGACATCAATGTAGATATAAGCAATCCCCGAGAGTACCGTGCGCTTTCCGGTTCTGCTTCGCTGCATGTTCAGGAGGCACGCGATTGTGCCGAGAACAAGGCCCAGCATTGCCGCGAAAAACGTGACTTCGATTGTCTTGCCAAGGCCCTGCAGGTAAAGCTGCCATCTGTTGTTTTTAATAAATGCCGAGTAAAACTGCTCTGATAGCGACATCTTGCTCTCCTCTTCTGCGGTTGATCCGCGGATACACTTATGACTGCATTATACGACGCGGCGGCCCGATTGAAAACGCCTGATTGCGCCGGTATACATCACAACGGGGCTGTCGCGCCTCGCGGCCATATTTCATGGTCACGGAAGCGGCAGCCCCGGAAGATCCGTCCGAACAGAACTGTTCAGAACTTACTGTGCTTCGTAATTATTGATGTACTTCTCAACAAGGGTATCATAGGTTCCGTCCGCCTTTATTGCTTCCAAGGCTCCGTTGACCGCTCCAAGCATTACGTCATCATCCTTGGGCATCGCGATACCATACTGTTCCGTATCGAACTTGAACTGAGAGCCGGGCAGGAGCTTGAGCTTGTCCGGGTTCTGGGAAAGGAATGCCTCTCCGGTAGACTGGTCAACGATAACCGCGTCGTTCTTGCCGTTCATCAGATCCGCAACAGCCTGATTGAAGCTCTTCACCGAAACGGTAGCGGCATCGTTGATACCGCGTGCGATGTTATCACCGGTCGTTCCCTGCTGCACACCGATGGAAGAAGCCTTTTTCAGGTCATCCTCTGTAGCGATGGACGAATCCTTCGTTAACAGTACCGCCTGCGTCGCGTCATAATACGGATCAGAGAAATTTACGGATTTCTTACGCTCATCATTGATGGTCATGCCGGTCGCCGCGACATCGGCTTTCGTGCCGATTGCTGCGATGATGCCGTCAAAGTCCATATCTTCGATTTCCACCTTTACGCCGAGACGCGTGCCGATTTCATTGACGAGCGCCACATCAAAGCCGGTCACCTGCGTCGGGTTCGAGGTAATTGCGGAGAAGTCATCCGAACCGTCACCGAGGTACTCGAACGGAGGGAAGGTCGAGTTTAACGCTACGGTCATGACGCCGTCGGAAAGATACTTGGATCCGGAAAGATCTGTCTGCTGCGCAGCCGCCTCGGTTGCCGCCGCAGCCGCCTCGGTTGCCGCGCCGCCCGCTTCTGTGGATGCGCCTGTCGCTTCGGTAGTGCTCGTCTGCGCTGCACTTGACTGCGCTGCAGAATCCGTGCTCTTGGATGATCCGCATGCTGCGAGTGCGGCAGCCATGCTTCCTGCGAGTAATACTGCTAATACCTTTTTCATAATATCCTCCCATCCGGATCCTGCCGGGAATGCTCCTTTGTTTTCTGTGAGCGTCTTCGGCAAGGATCGTTCTTCCGTTGTTATGCTCCTAATAATATGCACTTTAACGCGGGAATGCAAGTGGAAATCTGACTAAATATTCGATTTGTATGCATTAAATGTCGTCAAATTGGCTACATTATGCAATTATATGCATTTTATGCATCTGCAAATGCATATTAACGGTGTTGGTGTTTAGGGAAGCGGTGTTTCGGGCAGCTTTCGGGAAGCCGGCGCCGAAACATGCGGGCAGCGGTGCACCGCAGACTGCCGGGCAGCGGCGGACTGTTGACCGTTGCACATCGCAGACTGTTTGCGGCACGGACTATTGCCGGCTGCGCCGCAAACAGCCGCATTCAGAGTATATCCAGCTTTGTGTTCGGATTCAGGTACTGGCCGTGCAGCACGGTTTTTTCGCTTGTTCCGTAATGGATGGCGGCTTTCGGGCAGCGGTGCAGGCAGCCAAGGCACAGCGTACATTTGTCCTTCACCCAGACAGGCTTTCCGTTTTCCAGACGGATCGCGTTCACCGGACACTGCCGCTCACAGAGTCCGCAGGAAATGCACTCGTCTGTCACCGAAAATTTCTTTGTCCTGCGCGCATGTTCATACAGAAGCTGTGCCGCGGGCCACAGGAGCGCCCATGCACCCCTGTCGAAATTATGCTCTCCCGGCTCTCTTACCCTGATCTTCTCCGCTGCTTCAAGAATCGCAGGTTCCGCTGCCGCAAGAACCGCTGCGTTCTTTTTCCGATCGGAACAGTCATACAGCGGTGTGTAATTATCTACCATACGGATGGCGAAGGTTGCAGACAGCATCAGACCGAAGTTCTTGCGGAGAGCGTTCATCAGCATTGCGTTCGCACCGCCTGTGACGCTTCCGAACGTAACCACGTGATAGATGTACCGGTCCGTGCCATGCCCGTCCAGCCGGACATGCTGCAGGAATTCATAGACGATGTCCGGAATTCCCCAGTAGTATACCGGCGTGACGAAACCGATGTCCTCATGTTCGCCGATTTCGTAGTGCAGTTCATTGTTCTTCATGGCCTTGCCTATGGAAACAAGTCTGTCACCGTTCATCCCGGCGATCTTTTCGGCTGCGTATTTGGAATTTCCTGTTGAAGAAAAGTAAAATATCATGACATGAGACCTCCTGCAGCACATTATAGCTTTGTTGACCTGCGGCAGACAAGGCCGGGCGTTCGCATCCGGCACGCCAAAACAGACCCCCGGCGAATCAATACAATATGCGCAGATAGTTCTGTTTTGCATAAAAATTTAAAGACATATGCAGCCGGTAAAGCCGTATTGCCTGAAAAACAAAGATTCTCAGGCAATACGGGCTTTACTGCGCGATCCGTCTTGAATAATTCATGCAATCCGGTTCGCTGCCGCGCTATTGCATAGAGCAGGCGCGGCGCCGCCCGCAGACACGGGAAAACTTCCTGCAGCATCAAATTCATGTTGACAAATTTAATTGCATGCAATATATTAAAAGCAGTCAGGAAAACTTATTACCATCAATATAGATCGGAGGCACGATATGGCAGGTTTTTATGATTATTCCGTAAAAGATTCCAAGGGAAACGAAGTTCCTATGAGCAGCTTTCAGGGAAAGGTCGTTCTTGTCGTGAACACGGCGACCGGCTGCGGATTCACGCCGCACTACGCTCCTATGGAAGAAATGTATGAGAAATATCACGATCAGGGTCTTGAAATTCTGGATATCCCCTGCAATCAGTTCGCGGGTCAGACCCCCGGCACTGATGATGAAATTCATGAGTTCTGCCAGCTGAAATACAAGACACAGTTCCCGCAGATGCACAAAACCTGTGTCAACAACAATGAAGCAGCAGGTGAAAAGGAAGAGGCGCTTTACACCTTCCTCAAGAGTCAGCAGGGTTTTGAGGGCTTTGAGAAAGACGCGAAGGGAATTAAAGAGAAGGCCACCTGCGCCGCTATGAACACGCTTCTTAAGAAGATCGATCCGGATTTCAGGAATAATTCGAACATTAAATGGAACTTCACGAAGTTTGTTGTTGACAGACAGGGAAATGTTGTCAGACGTTTCGAGCCGACAGCGGATATGGGTGAGGTTGAAAAGTTCGTCGCAGGACTGCTCTGATAGCGTGTTACGGAAAAAACACAAACGGCTGGCCGGAAACATATGGACAGCCGGAAATAGCGGAAAAGCGGGAAAGCTTCATGCCTTCCCGCTTTTCCGTGCCCTGTACCCCGGCAGAATGAGTCCTGCCGCGAGCGCCGTAAACGGTGCTACCGTCACAAGGCCGAAGCTGCCCGCCACTGTATGCAGCACTTCCGACGCCACATAACGGTAATTCAGAATATGATCTACGGGCGTCCCCTGCGCCATGAACACCATCATCTGCGTGACATAGCTTCCGGAATAAGCAAGAAGCAATGTCGTTGTCATCGTTCCCATCGCCGCTCTGCCGACATTCATCCCCGAACGAACGGCTTCTCTTCCGGAAATATCCGGTTTCTTCTGCACCACTTCCCATACTGCCGATGTGATGTCCACGGACAGGTCCATCATGGAGCCGCTGGCGCCGATGAAAATCCCCGCCATATAGATTCTGGTCAGATTCAGATTCTGATAGCCCGCGTAGAGAAGCGATTCGGCGCCGGGCATAATCGCTCCGTGAATATTCAGCCAGGAGGTAAAAATCATACCGAGCACCGCCGTTGTCAGAATGCCGAGGACAGACCCGGCGCTCGCGACGAGCGTACGCATGTCAATGCCGTACACAAAATAGATGATCATGAGCGTCAGCAGCGCCGAAAGGATGATGCCGGCCGCAATCGGATCGCATCCGCGCAGATACGCGGGAATCAGAATTTTCCAGATTGCCAGCACGGTAATGATAAACGAGAAAATCGCCTGAATGGAATTCTTCCCCGCGAACAGGAGCAGAAAGCCGAAAAACAGAACCAGCAATACCGCTTCCTTGCCCAGTCTGAAATGGTCGGTCATGACTGCCTGTGTCACACGGTCGCCCTGATGGCTGATCGTAACGTAAGCGCGGTCTCCTGTTTTATAGATTTTATCACGCTCCAGGGAGCCGCTTAAAAAGTTGACTCCCTGAATTGTTTTTCCTTTAAACATCCCCTCTGTCACATACAGCTCGCAGGACTGCTCGCCGCTCATGATCAGCCCGGATTTGAGAATACTGGAGTTATCCGTTGCCGTAACGATTACGACGGCACGCTCCGCGTTCTGATAGATTACCACATCCTCATATCCGGTAGGAATCAGAAGAAGGACCGCGATCAGAAGGATACCTGCGAAAAGCTGCAGGAGATAGTTTTTCTTCATTTGCTGCTCCGGGCGGATTTTACCGAACACCTGTCAGCTCCGCCATTTTGTCATAAATTTCGGTATTGTCGTAGTAACCGGTGAATTCATCCTGCCCCGCGCCCTGCGCCAGAACTTCGACCGGAAGGCCGGTATGCGCGTACGAGCCGAAGTTAACGCCGGACTTGTTGTTCAGGATGTGGGTGATGGTTACGGTAAACGGTTCATAGCTTCCGTAAGCCACATACTCTTCCTGCGAAAACTCTGTTTCTTCTCCTGTCCTCGACATTGTCACTTCATAAGCCTTTTTCAGCTGATCATACTCGTACTGCGTCATCGCAAGCGTCCCGTCGTCTTCAGACTCCGGATGCAGATCCGCGCTGTCTTTTCCGTTCTCCGCCTGCGCGCTGCCGTCCGGAGCCGTCAGGCCGAACAGAGCCGTTACATCTTTCATCGCATCGTCGAACGGGGTCTTGTTTTCCTTGTACTTCGCGACATAGTCCTCGTCAAATTTCGCGTAGGAAATCTTCTGGTTCTTGAAATTTTTCAGGAATGTATCATAGTCCGTACCCGCATAGCCGATCGTCAGACCGCCCGTTTCATGATCGCCGGTAACAAGGATCAGCGTTTCATCCGGATGCTGATTGTAAAACTTCACTGCTTCGGCAACCGCGTTGTCCAAAGCGAGCGTATCACCGATTGTGGAAGCGCCGTCGTTCGCGTGGCAGGCCCAGTCGATTTTGCCGCCCTCGACCATCATGAAAAAGCCTTTCTCATTGTTCAGAAGATCGATTCCCTTGGAAACATAGTCAGCCAGCGCATATTCATTTTTCGTTCTGTCAACTTCATAGTTCATCGCGTCGCTGTCCGCCAAGTGTTCATCAATGACGATGACCTTGCCGTCGTCTTTTTTCAGTTTTCCGACTTCGTCCTGCTTCATGACAACCTTGTAGCCCGCCTTCTTTGCAAGGTCGTACAGGTTCTCTTTGTTTTCTTCCGGACCTGTCACCTTCTTGAGGCCGCCGCCGGCAAAATAATCAAACCCGCTGTCAATCAGTTCCTGCCCGATTTCATAGTAATTGTTGCGGGATTCCTGATGCGCGTAGAATGCGGCAGGTGTTGCGTGATTGAGATTTACCGTGGAAAGGATACCGATTTTGTAACCTTTCTGTTTTTTAAGCTTTTCGGCGATCGTCTCATACTTTTTACTGAAATCCAAAGACACATTGACCGAACCGCTCCAGGTCTTGTTGCCGGTCGCAATCGCTGTCGCCGTCGAGGCGCTGTCCGGTGCGAAACTCGTGCTGTCATAAGTCTGCGCCGATCCGGAAACGGGGAAATCCATCATGACGAGATTGTTTTTACTGGTCAGTTCGGTTTTCTTCTCGTCACCGGTCTGCACCGTTTCCGCTCCCTGCTGGTTCTGCGCACTCAGGTAGTAGTTCGTCAGCTGAATCTGGGGATAGCTCATACCGTCGCCGATAAACAGGAAAATGTACTTCGGCAGCTTTTCCTTCCGGTCTGTGGCAGAAGCCGCAGTCTTCTGCGCAGTCTGCGTTGTCTCCGCTTCCACTGTCCTCGGAACTGTGCCGATAGCTGTAAAAGCAGCCGCTCCGATAGCAGCCGTGAGCGTGATCAGTGCGAGTTTTTTCTTCATGCATTCCTCCTCATAAGTGCTGTAATGATAAGGCCGGGCGCTCCCGATCCTTAAAGCCACAACCTGATTTTATGGCTGCATGAGAAAGCGGACTATCCTGCCGGTATTAAATCTTTGCAAAACACATGTAAAACAAAAAGCGGGTTTGTAAATTTTACTTTACAAACCCGCTTCGTCCGGAAAATGTACTGGTTACACTTCAATTAATTGCTGCAGCCGGAAGGAATAGATCAGCTTCTGGGCCACAGGAAATCCGATCGTGCGCTCCAGCGCTTCTTTATAGTAATCCAGCTGAACACTGTATCTGCTGATCAGCTCCTGCGGTGTCTTTACATAATCTGTTTTGTAATCAAGCAGTATGACCTTTTTTCCATCCACTCCGTCTTCCATAAAGAACACGTCGATCATTCCCTGAATCAGGATCGTTTCCGTTTCCGGGAAACCGCTCCCCAGCCTCGACGCCGGGACGCCGATGACAAACGGCTGCTCTCTTCGAAGCTCCCCCCGTGCGTCCGCGGCTGCCATCCGCGCCGCTGCCTCCGAATGCAGGAACGGCTGCAGCACCTCCGGCGTCAGAACATCACCGTACGCCGCCGGTATCTCCTTCCGGTCAATTTTTTCTCTGACAAACGCGATGATTTCATCGTCCGTAACCCGTGACGGCACCGGCCAGCGGCCAAAATCGATCAGCTCGCAGGCGCGGTGAATCGCGGTGCCGCGGCGCGCGCCCTTCAGCGTGCCGCCTGCCGCGGCCGTTCCGCTCCCGGCAGCAAACCGCGGTACCGGAATATCCGGGTCTTCCTCCGGATACAACTGCACGGCGCCGTCAAGCGAAGTCGCACTCTCCTCCATGGTACCGGCATTTTCTTCCTCAGAAACGCGTTTCAGTTCGGTGACCGTTGTTTTGGTAAAAAGCTCCCTTAAATTTTCATACGGGTATCGGAAGGAAAAACGCTCGTCCAGTTCCATCGCAAGCGCCGGGAGCGGAAGCTTCGTAATGCCGCCTTCCCTCGCTGCACGAAGCGTTTCTTTCCGGACGCCCAGTGTCAGTTTTTCTTCGACTTCATGCAGTTCAAGATCCGTGATATCCTGCTTTTTCACAAGAAAGTCCCGCTGCTGCGCCGGCGTCATCGCGGCAAAGGCCAGCTGGATCAGATCAAGATAACTGCTGACGCCGCGGATGACAGGTACCGGCAGAGGACCGGCGCCCGTAGCAGTCCCTGCCGCGGCTTTCTGCAGCTGCTTCTCCCTCGCGCTGTGCTGCCGCACATACCCCGTGATGATCAGTTTCTCTTTTGCCCGCGTGAGTGCGACATACAGAACGCGCAGCTCTTCTCCCAGGCTGTCACGTTCTATCTTATCCCGTACAGCGAGTCCCCGGAGCGTTGCAAGCTCGCTCCGGTAAACCGGATCGATATAGTCAATTCCAAAGCCCAGATCGCTGTCAATGATCACGGAGCCCTGCGAATCTTTGCCTTTAAATGCCAGCCTCCCTGCTGTTCCGCAGACAAAACAAACCGGAAACTCCAGTCCTTTGCTCTTATGGATGGTCATGATGCGGACGACGTCCGCGTTTTCATCCAGGACGTTCGCCTCTCCGTAATCGACTTTTCGCTCCCGCATCTGATCAATATAACGGATGAAATTGAAAAGTCCGGTAAACGCCGTCTTTTCGTAGTCCATCGCGCGCACAGTGAGCGCCTGCAGATTTGCCCGGCGCTGCTCCCCTGCGGGCAGCGCCGTAACGTAATCATCGTACCCGGTCTGTGTAATCAGCTGTTCCAGCAGTGTATGAACCGGCATGATCTTCGCACGGTCCCGCCACGTCCCGAGAAAGGCAAGGAACGCGGCGCATTTTCTGCCGGCTTCGTTGTTTTGTCCGGCATACGAAGTCACCGCGTCCAGCAGGAACTGGTTCTCTCCATCAAAGGTATAAGCTTTCTCCCCGCTCTGCTCATTATCCGCGGCCCCGGTTCCGCTGTCTTCGCCGGGCTTGAAGGATGCGCGGATTCTTCCGATTTCATCTTCCGAAAAGCCGCCGAAATATCCACGCAGCGTTCCATACAGCGCGATATCCTGCCGGGGGTTGTCGATGACCCGCAGCAGCTGCAGCACTTCCCGGATCTCCTCGGCAGCAAAGTATCCGGTTTTATTGTCCACATACAGGGGAATCCCCTGCAGCTCGAAGATCTCGCGGAACGCGTCATACCAGCTCCCGCCCGAACGCAGCAGAATCACGATGTCACTGTATCGTACCGGCCGGAGCTGCCCCGTCTCTTTGTCGGTCACGAGCTCATAGCCTGCCATCCTGCGGATACGCTGCGCCACGGCAAGCGCC
This sequence comes from Bacillota bacterium, assembly GCA_029224465.1. Classification (GTDB taxonomy): domain Bacteria; phylum Bacillota; class Clostridia; order Lachnospirales; family Lachnospiraceae; genus CAG-791. Next base: position 73,890 of record JAQXUQ010000010.1, read on the forward strand.
TCTTTCTTATGGCTGGACAGCGATGCCACATCATCCTCATCCCCGGAGGTTTCTCCGGCAGATTCCGCGCCGTCCGGAAATGTTTTTGCGGCGGCTTTCCCGGCGTCTTCTTCCGTATCTTCATCCGGCATGCCCGCAACAAGGATCAGTTCCGCCGTATCCGTCATCCCTTCCGGCAGCGGCGGATAGACAGCGCCGGCTTTGAGTTCGGCAGCTGCGTCATAATCGACGCCGCCAGCTTCCCTCCGCATAATTTTCCGGAATATATCATTGACTGCGTCCAGCACTTCGGGACGGCTCCGGAAATTCTGATCCAGGTCGATCCGTTCACACTGCGGATCATCCGGCTTGTAGGTATCGAACTTCCGGACAAAGATCTCGGGGCGGGCATTTCGGAAACGATAGATGCTCTGTTTGACATCACCGACCATAAACCGCGCGAAGCGCCCATCCGCCTCGCCCGCAATCGTCGACAGGAGAAGCTCCTGCACTTCGTTGCTGTCCTGATATTCGTCGATCAGCACCTCGTCGAAATACTTCTCATACGCCTTCGCGCCGCTCCTCGGCACATAGCTGACTGTTCCGTCCGCATTCTCTCTGCGCTCCAGAAGAACCAGAAGCGCAAAACGTTCAAGATCGGAGAAATCGATAAGGCCGCGGTCTTTTTTAACCTGCGTGTACATATCGATAAAAGAAATCGTCGTATCGACGAGCGCCCGCAGCGCGGCATCCGCCCTGTTCATCCTCGAAACGAGCGTCCGCAGGTCAGCTGCGAAAATCTCCGTATTGTATTTCTGCAGCTGCTCTTTCACCGATTTCCGGAGGTCGCCGGCAAGCTTTTTCTTCTCATCGCTGACGGTCGTCATCTTTTTGGTAATGGAAGGGAGTTTCGTAAAGGATGAAGGGGCCGCGCAGCTGGCTGCCAGTTTCTGAAAAACATCCCGCAGCGCAGCCGTATCCGCGCTCTCATCAAGTAAAACTCCGCGTGCCTGCTTCAATCCTTTTTCCGGATCCGTAATGCCAAACGGAGCAAATACCGCATCCTGATCCGGCTCCAGAATATCCGCGTACGGATACGGACCGTCCGGCTGCGCGCAGATCGAAGCAATCGCGCGATAAATTTCCTTCGTATCTTCGATCGTATCCAGCGAGTCCAGAAGAAGCCTGCGGAACCACGGTTTATGCAGCAGGTCTTCCTCTCCCTGCACGCTGTAGTCTTCCCTGTGCGCAAGCAGCCAGTCTTTCTGCGAAGGATGGGAATTGGAAGCCGAATAAAGCCGTCCGATCAGTTCTTCCAGCCTGCCGTCTCCTTCCGCCGCAAAATACTCTGCCGCCGCAAGAAACGCAGGATCGTTCTTTTCGTGCTGCTGCTCTGCAAATTTGTCCAGCGTGTCGCTGCGCAGCAGTTTTTCTTCGGTGTCATCCATCTGCCGGCAGCCCGGGTCAAGTCCGATATCACTGAAATTATTGCGCAGGAGAAAGCTGCAGAAGCTGTCAATCGTCGTGATCTGCGCGTGGTGCAGAAGCGTTTCCTGCCGCTGCAGGTGCCTGTTGTCCGGCTCTTTCTCAATACGGTCCGAAATGGCTCTGCCGATTCTCTCGCGCATTTCCGCCGCGGCGGCCCGTGTGAACGTCACGACAAGAAGCCGGTCGATGTCAAGCGGCTTTTCTCCCTCGCTGATCATCCGGATAATACGTTCGACGAGGACGGCTGTTTTGCCGCTGCCTGCCGCCGCCGAGACCAGAATGTTATGATTTCTGGCGTTCAGCACCTTTGTCTGGTTCTGTGTAAAATGAATTCCCATATCCGATTACTGCTCCCTGTCCTCTTTCGGGATCTTTTCAAAAATCTGATAGTAGCGGCAGCCCGGCAGTTTCCTGTCAAAACCGCACACATCCTGATAATCGCAGAACGTGCAGGCGCTTCTTCCGCCTTCGAGGGCTACCGGATCCGCCTGGATGTTTCCTTCCATGATCTGCAGAGCAAGCTCCAGAATTCTTCTTTTCATCGCTTCTGTCAGGGCGTTAAATTCCACTTCGTCGAAGGTCCTGGCTGCTGATGTTTTGGCGACCTGCTGCGGTGCCTTTTTCGTCAGCCTGACCGGAATGACCGCACTGTCCGCTTCTTCCGAACGGTCCAGCAGGTGAATGACCGACGGATCGGCGTTCACCATTCCTTTCGGACATAGACTTTTCCGGATTGCCCGGAGATGCGCTTTCCGCAGCTCGTCTGCCGTATTCCCGTCAACGCACGGATCATCCGGCAGCAGCGTTTCGCTCCTGATCAGAGGATCGGCAAAATGATAGTACAGAAGTGCCGCCGGTATAACGTTTTTACCCGGGTGCAGCTTTTCCAGAAGTTCCTTTTCGGCATCCATGTACAGCAGAAGCTGCAGCTGCAGGCCCGCGGCCATCTTGTTTTTGTCAAGATCCGGATTCCCGGACTTGTAATCAATGATCTTGATATACAGGTTTCCCTCGTCTCCGCAAAGGTCCACGCGGTCGATGCGCCCTGTCAGGGAGAGGCTGCGGCCGTCGGAAAGCCGGAAGTTCATGGCGTTGCCATAGCCGAAATCAACCTCAAAATATGCCGGCACAAACTCCCCTTGCTGCAGCTGATACTGGAGCGTCTCAATCGTGCGTTCGAGTATTTTCTCCATCCTTCCAAGCCTGTACGCATCCCTCGCGGACGCGTATACAAGACCGTGGTTATACTGTCCGGCTGTTTCGGAAAGCGCTTCCCTGATGAATGTTTTTCCCTCTTCTTCCGAAAAATCATTCCAGGAAAGGTGATGCTCCCGCAGCTTCCTGCTGAAGCTCTCAATGCTGCCATGCAGAATGGTGCCGGAATCCGCGGGCTCGAAAGTAAAATTGCCGCGCCTGCGCAGCCGCAGACCGTATTGGAGATACTGTTTCAGGTAGCACTGCGCGGCGGTCTCAAGTCTTGTTACGGAGCCTCTGATGATATCGCCGTAAACAAGAGCCGCGGTTTCCGCCGAGAGCCGCATCGGCGTATATCGCGCAAAAGCCGTTTCGGAAAGTCTTCTCACCGCGGCCGCCTGCGGCCTTCCCGCGCCGCAGCAAAGGCCGTATACCGTAAGAAACCGGTCTTTCTCCTCCAGTTTTCTGTCATAAAGTCCGTCCGCAAACTCCCGAAGTCCCTCGGCCAGGAAATGAACAGAATCCTTATCGGATACCAGTTGCTGTTCCATCGGACGAAGCTGCGGTGTCCGCACCTTCACCGCGGGGAACATGCGGCGCAGCAGATCGATCAGATAGGAAGGGCGAAGTGCCGATCCGTCCGGAGCTGCGGCGGCGAAGGATACAATGAGGCGCGCGGTTTGTTTTGTCAGATTCAGATAAAGATAATAGCGCTGAATATACATCTGCTGCCGCGGCGTCGGCGCAAGCTCCAGTCCCGACTCCTGCAGAAATTCGCGGTCAAGGTCGGAAATGAGGCCGCCCTTCGAGGTCGCGCGCGGGATGCTTCCGTCGTTTGCCCCGATGAAAAACAGCACTTTCACCTCGGAAAGTCTGGTCCGTTCGATGTCACCTGCGAGGACGCGGTCCGCTTTCTGCGGCAAAGTACCAAGCTTGATCTCCTGCAGTCCGGCGTCAACCAGTTCCGCATAATCCGCGGCGGAAACCGGTTCATCGCCTAAAAGCTCATAGAGCTGATCCAGGAGCACGATCAGCGCGCGGTAAATCTGGTCATATTCCTTTTCGCGAACCGGATCACCTTCCTTTTCGAATTTGGCCGCAAGTACCTGCATCTTCTCCGCCGCATGAATGCGCAGCAGGAATTCATACAAAGCCCCGGTCCTTGCGGCTGCGCTTTTGTCCGCGCTGATCAAAGGCTCCAGTTCATAGAGGAACTTCCGGCGAAGTATTTCGAAATCACCTTCAAACGGTTCCATCCATTTCCCTTTGGAACGGATGCCTCGTGCCAGGCAGTAGTTCTCCAGCCGGTCTGTCTCTTCAGGAAGAAGATTCGACAGGCCGCTCCGCAGATACCGGAAAACAGACCCGTACGCGAAACTCTCCGAGATTACAAGAAGGACGCTCCGCACGGCTTCGGTCAGGGGATTCTGGATCACGGCCCTCGTCCGGTCGACATAAACCGGAATGTCGTAGCGGGCTGCCTGCAGCTCCAGCTCGTCGGCATAGGCGGCAAGATCCCCGGCCACGATGCCGAAGTCACGGAAAGCATATCCTTCCGAACGCACCAGCTCCCGGATACGGATGCAGACCTGACGGACTTCTTCCGCGATGGAGTCAGCCTGCATGATTTCGACCGGGAAATCTCCGCTTCGTGGAACTGCGGGGCGCTGTCCGTCTGCGGCGCCTGCGGACCGGGCGCTGCCGGACGGAGCGGCTCCGGCAGCCGCTCTGCGGCTGCTCTCTTCCTGTTCAAAGGGCTTTAACGGGAAGCGGAACAGCGTCTTCTCCAGATGCGCAAAGGCCGCTCTGCCGGAAAAACGGCCGGGCGTACCCTCTCCAAACGTCACATCCTTGTCGTGAGGCACCCCCGCTTTTGCGGCAAGCATTGTGATGTCACGGATTGTTTTGCGCGGAAGATAAAAGAGATCCTGCTCGTCCAGCAGCACGTGCGGATCCTCACATTCGGCCGCGGAAGGTCCTCCGTCCTCACCGATCGTCAGGCTGAAAATCACCTTTTCCGCCCGCTCCATCAAAGCAGTCAGCACCCTGTACTGCACCGGCGTAAACCCCGTAAAACCGTCGAAAATCAGAATGCTGGGCGGAATTAAGCGGGACTGTGGTATCACCTGCGCAAGCCGGTCCATCGTCTCCTCATTTGTAATAAAACGCTCTTTCTCGTAAGCAAGAAAAGCCCGATACAAAATCTGGACATCCCGCAGTCTTGCAGCCAGCGCGCCCTGTCCATGCTCTTTGGCATACCGGATGAGGTCGTCGACGTCGGACACCCCGACTCCATATTGCATGAACTCGGAAATCACCGACTTGATTTCGCTGATCATGCCGAGCTTGTCCAGCTGCCCCTTCAAGACAGAAAGGTCCTTCGAACAGCCTGCTGCCGCTTTGCGAAGAATCAGGCTTTTTCCTACATCATCCAGCAGTGTTCTGTCATCGGTTCCGACTTCCGCGAAGATGCGGTGCGCCAACCTTCCAAAGGACAAAACATCGACATTCATGATTCCATGATTTGGCGATGCCAGGACAAGCTCCTTCTGTGTCTGCATCGTGTACTGCTCCGGCACAATGTACATGGCATACCGGCCGATGGAACCGCTTGTGTATTGAATGACTTTTTTATGAAGCTCACTGCTTTTTCCGGCGCCGGAGGCGCCTGTATAAAAAGAATAGCTCATGCTGCTCTAAACTCCTTTTCACTGCGATCGCCAGTCGCGATGATTTATTATACATCGAAGCGGGGGCAGCCGGGGATGGGGAAACTTGTACGCGCGGTGCTCACTTTGGCTCTCCGGAGGCTCCGCCGCGCGGCAATATTCTCCGGCTCTTCAGTGCCTTCGCCGCGCGGCTCGATTTATTCCGAGCGGTGGTGCGGCGGGGCGGGCGCTATCTATGCAATGGCACATTTATTCCCGCTTTTGCATGGATTATTCAAGACATCTTCGGCGAACACGCGCGTATTGCATGGATTTCTTCGTTTTTCAGGCAATACCGCGCCGGCCGCCGGATTCGTTTTGGATTATCTATGCATCCCGGCGCGGTTCTTCCATATTGCATGGAACTGATCCAATCTTGTCCGCGCGGTGTTCACTCCGGCTCTTCGAAGGCTTCGCCGCGCGGCCTGATTTATTCCGGGCGGTGGTGCGGCGGGTCGGGCGCTATCTATGCAATGGCACATTTATTCCCGCTTTTGCATGGATTATTCAAGACATCTTCGGCGAACACGCGCGTATTGCATGGATTTCTTCGTTTTTCAGGCAATACCGCGCCGGCCGCCGGATTCGTCTTGGATTATCTATGCAATCTGGCGCGGTTCTTCCATATTGCATGGAACTGATCCAATCTTGTCCGCGCGGTGTTCACTCCGGCTCTTCGAGGGCTTCGCCGCGCGGCTCGATTTATTCGGTGCGGCTCGCTCTCATTCTTCTTCACCGATAGGATGCATCTATTCTATAATCACAGCAGTGACATGCTCTTCGTCTTCTGATGAACGCCGGCTTGTGCCGGTCCTGTCTTTCTATCACTTCTGTTCATTCGAACGAATCTCATGCACGCAGACTTTTTCATCCGCAGGAGATTGCCGCAGTCCGCATTTCCTCTATCGAAAGTATCCGGACTGAGGATACAATAGAAGCAGGACCGGACTCGAAAAGTGTTCAACTGGATATCCTCTGCTCTTCCGAAAACGGCAATTACTATGACATCGAAATGCAGGCGCAGGATACCGGGGAACTCCCGAAAAGGAGCCGCTACTACAGTTCGATGATGGCTTTCCTCGACTACGTAGGCGAAAAACCAGCCGGCAGATCAGACGATTCCTATGTTCAGCAGATTGACAGAGCGGTCCGAAGGGCTAAGAAAAATGCTGTCTGGAGGAAACAATATATGGATTGGGAAATGGAGAAGAAAGAGATCGAGTGGACAGCCCGTAAGGAGGGGCGAGCTGAAAGGCAAGGCTGAAGGCAAAGCTGAGGGCAAGGCTGAGAAACTTGCTGAGAACACTAAAACCCTCGCCGCTTACCTGAAATCCCTGGATGACTCCCTTACAATGGAACAGGCGATGCGCAAGGCTTCCGAAATCCTGCAGAGGGTCTCAGAATAATAAATCACTGTTCCAGCCGCGGTGCCTTAAACAGCCAATTTTAATGCAGCAGCAAATGCAAATGAACCGACGGCACACCACATCGCCGGGCGCACCACACCGCCGACGAACCACACCGCCGACACACCAATAAGAGCGGCCAGACGCTAAAGTCCGGCCGCTCCCTTCTACTATTTTGTCTGTCGGATCACATCCCTTGCCTGCTTCATCTGCAAGGCTATTTCTGTGATGCAATTCAGAGCTGCATCTTTTCCCGAATTCATCCGCAAAGCTTCGCTCTGATATAACCCCTGACACAACTCAAGGTCACGCCTTTTTGTCAGCCTCATCCGCAAAGTTTTCACCCTGATGAATCTCCAGATCCACACCTGTATCATTCGGCTCATTCTCCGAGAAGTTATAATCCTTGCCCGGCAGAATCGCGTTCAGCACAATGCCGACCAGAGATCCTGTCGCAAGGCCGGAGAAGGTGATTGTAGCCGCGCCGGCATGGAACACAAGACCGCCATCCGCCGAGAAATTCAGGCCAATCGCCAGAACCAGAATCAGCGCCGCGATAAGGACATTACGGCTCTTGGAGAAATCGCAGTGCGTCTCAACCAGATTTCTGACTCCGACCGCGGAAATCATACCATACAGAACCAGCGAAATACCGCCGATCGTAGCAGCCGGCATGACTTCAATAATTGCGGCAAACTTCGGGCAGAAGGACAGCACAACCGCGATCACCGCTGCCAGACGGATAACCATCGGATCATATACTTTTGTGAGTGTGAGGACACCGGTGTTTTCGCCGTAAGTTGTATTTGCAGGTGCGCCAAACAGTGAAGCGAGCGTCGTCGCGAGGCCGTCACCGGTCAGCGTTCTGTGCAGGCCGGGATCCTGAATATAATTGATGCCGGCCGTCGATGAAATCGCGGAAATGTCACCGATATGCTCCATCATTGTCGCGAACGCAATCGGAACGATCGTAATCACCGCTGTTACCAGAAGCCCGGTATCCGCGCCTTCGGTGAAGATGGAAAAAACAGTCCTGTTATAGGATAACGGAAGTCCGATCCATGCGGCTTCCTTCACCGGTGTGAAATCGATCAGCCCGGAAAAAGCAGCAACAACATAGGAGGCAATGACACCGAGAAGGATCGGGACGATTTTTACCATTCCGCGGCCCCATATGTTACAGATAATGACAACCACGATCGCTACTAGCGCGACGAACCAGTTTGTCTCACAGTTATTGATTGCCGATGTCGAAAGGTTCAGGCCAATCGCAATGATGATCGGACCGGTGACAACCGGCGGGAAAAACTTCATAACCTTGTTTGCGCCAAAAGCTCTGAACAGCGCCGCAAGCACCAGATAAGCCAGACCCGCGACCGCTACGCCAAAACAGGCATACCGCAGAAGCTCCGGCTCTTTATTCGGCGCAATTGCCGCATAGCCCGCAAGAAACGCGAAGGACGAGCCAAGGAATGCCGGCACTTTTTTCTTTGTAATCAGATGAAACAGCAGTGTCCCGAGGCCTGCCCAAAGCAGGGTCGCCGAAACGCTGAGTCCTGTCAGAATCGGTACAAGTACCGTTGCGCCGAACATCGCAAAAACATGCTGGAACCCGAGGATTCCGATCTGGCCGGCTGTCAGTTCTTTTCTGGCGTCATAAATCGCATGATCGCCGACGGATGACTTCAATTTACTCATACTTACTATCTCCACCCTTTCTTAAAACACTTAAGACAAAAGCTTCCGGCGCGGCGCTGATCTTTCCTTTGCGTCACGCAAAAGATGCCGGAAGGCAGTCACTGCACTCCCAGCATCTTATCAACATATGTATTACCGATTGCTGTCGGCATCATCGAAGAACTTCTCAACTTCTTCCGCTTTCTTCACAAATTCTGCATCTTCGGAAGTGTCTTCGCTCTGCTGCGCATCCGCAGGCTCCTCTTCCTCCGGAAACTTCCCGTCCTCAGAAGGTGTCCCATCATCCGCAGGTGCCTGCTCGCTATCTGCAGGCGCTTCCCGGTGACTTTCTTCAGCTCCTGAAGGAATTTCCGCATCCGCAGAATTTTCATCTGCAGGAACTTTTTCTTCATTTGCAGAAGCCTCGGCCTCAGCTGAAGGGGCATCTGCCGATGCTGTTGTTTTCACTTCTGCGGCTGCTGCCTCTTCCGGTGCCTTATCCGCTGACGCTTCGTCTTCGGTTTCCTCAACCTCAATGTCGATGTCGTCGTCATCTGCTTCATCAGCCTTGGGCGTAATCGCGTCCTTTACCTTTGACCAGGTCTCATCTGTTCCATGCTTAATAGTTGTATAGGCTCTGTTCGCGGCCTTCTTTACGTTCTCGGGATCAAATGCACCACCGTTCTCTTCGCCTTCTTCTGCAGATTCTCTGGAAGTCTTCTCCAGATAATAGTAGACCCCTGCAGCTGCAGCACCGATCAGGGCAGCCCCAAATAACGCCTTACCGAATGCACTCATCTCCATACCTCCGCGAATAATCTTTGTACCTGCCGCGCAAGCAAATTCATTCTGCAAATGCCCGGACACTTAAGCAGTATATTACTCCGTTTAACTGGAAAAAGGAAGAAAAAACTGCGGCGGTGCTGCATCCGCCGCAACTGTTTTATCACCTGCCTCTGTGCTGTGCAATATGAGCACTTTCAAAGCTCGTTTTCGTCATAATGACAAGATGAAAATCCATAAATGTTATTGTCGCATAATTCTATTTATGGTAAAGTAATAGATAGACTGATTTGGTCAAAGAGGGGTTATGAACGAAAAGTTTTTTGATTTGAAAAAGGAAAAACAAGACCGCATGATCAATGCCGGCCTCAAAGTATTCGCGCAGAACGGCTACCGCCACGCCAGCACCGATGAAATTGTAAAGGAAGCCGGCATCAGCAAGGGCCTGCTCTTTCATTACTTTGTCAGCAAGGCAGGTTACTACGCTTTTCTGTACGATTATATCACCCGATTCACGATTCTGGAACTGACCAGCGAAATCAGGGATACGGCTATCGATTACTTTGACCTGCAGAAGAAAATTCTGGATGTGGAAGCTGATCTGATGGAGCAGTATCCGTTTCTTTTCCTGTTCCTGGAATCCGTCAGACTCGAGGATGATCCGGAGGGGCTTACGGTCCTTCTGGGACAGGGGAAAAATGTGACGGCATATTACGATGAGATGCTTGGAAGTGCCGACATTGCAGGCTATCTGCGCATTGATGATGCGCAGAGTGTGTCGGATATCATCCATTTCGTCAAAACAGGTACCATGCGTGAAATTCTGACCGGCCGCAAGGGTAAAGTTTCGGAGTATACGAAAAAGATGCAGGCTGTGCTTTCCCAGCTCCGGCATCTTGCGGGCAACCTCTGATACAGCAGGTATTCATAAGACGGATAGCTTATAAAGCGGGCAGACAACCGGTTATGATGCCGGTTGTCTGCCCGCTTTATTTTACGGGTCGCCGCACGCACAGCCTTGATTACCGGCAGACGCCGGGCAGTCTCTGCAGCCCGTCCCGGATCTCATCTTCTGTCAGTGCCGCGTAGCCGATCATCCATGTCGGCGCATCATACGGCAGCGGCTCCCCCGGGATACACTGTTCATATAAAGGATAGATTTTAACCCCCGCGGCCGCGGCTTTTCCGCACAGCGCCCGTTCCCTGTCGATGATCCAGCTCTTGCTCGAATTCTGTCCGGGCAGCCGGTCATTGCGGACTGCAGACTCTTTCCGTGTTTCATCTCCGCTATGCATTATCCGTTCCCGGAGCAGTACGTGCAGGCCGGCACCGCTGCCAAGCACATCAAACCGTGTCCGGCAGGGAGCAAGAAGAGAAAGCGTAAGGTCATGTTTTGCCTTATAGATCTTCCGCATCCTGTTCAGATAGCGCTCATAGAAACCGTTCCTGATAAACTCGTCCAGAATACTCTGATCAATCCGGGAAACCGTAGAGGAAAGGTAGCGGCAGGTTTCGTGATAACGGGACATGAGCCTTACAGGAAGAATCATAAAACTGATCCGGATGGCCGGCGCGATCGATTTGGAAAAGGTTCCGATATAAATGACGTTTCCGTTTGTGTCGAGCGACTGCAGGGATTTTACGGGTCTTCCGGTATATTTGAACTCGGAATCGTAGTCGTCTTCAAGGATATAACGTTCCTGTCCGTCCTTCTCGGACTGTGCCCACTGCAGCAGTTCTGTCCGTCTCGGATAAGACATCCGGATACCGCAGGGATACTGGTGGGCGGGCATCACGTAGGCCAGTGTGCAGTCCGTCCGTGACAAAGCGCGGACATCGATGCCGGCACTGTCCATCGGAACCGTCACAACTTCGTATTCCATGGAATGAAAAATGTGATATGCACGCAGGTAAGTCGGATTTTCCATCGCGATCTTCCTGCCATCTCCCAGAATCTGACGGAGAAGCATCAGAAGATAGTCGTTTCCCGCGCCGATCACGATCTGCTGCGGCGAACATTGAACGCCGCGGGAAAGATGCAGGTGATGCGCAATCGTCTGCCGGAGCGGGAGGTCTCCCTGCGGATCACCCCGCGTAAAAACATCCGCGTTCCCATACGCCATAATCCCGCGGACAATTCTTCTCCATGTCGCATAGGGAAAAGAACGCATTTCAATGCTGCGTGGTGAAAAATCAATCAGGCCGCCCTCTTCCGCGGACTGCGGTACTGAGGATACATCCGGCAGGCCGCCGGCAGACGGTAAGCCGGGCGCAGGCGGCAAAGCAGCGGCGGAAGACAGGCCGGGGGGCAAACCGGCGTCAGACGACATGGCGGCGGGCACCGGACCGGCTTCCGGCGGCAGCAGGTCCGCGATTTCACAGACATACGCGCCGCTCCCGCGCCGCAGCTCAATATATCCCTCTTCCGCGAGCATATCGTAAGCCAGCTGCGTCGTGCTTCTGGAAATGTTCAGATAGGATGCAAGAGATCTTGTCGAAGGGAGCTTCTCTCCTGCGGTCAGACTCCCGCTCCTGATTTCACCGCGGATATAGTCGTAAATCTGCAGGTAGAGATGCTCTTTCTCCGACAAATTCAGTTGAATGTTCAGATCCATGAAGGAATCACTTCTTCGGCAGCTTGAACGAACTCTTCAAAGATACAATTCTGTTATAAACCGGCGCGCCGTCTTTCGAATCTTTGCAGTCAACGCAGAAGAAGCCGTTCCGGATGAACTGGAAACGGTCAAAGGGCTTCGCCCGAAGCAGCGCCGGCTCCACATACGCTCTGACCTCGGTCAGGGAATGCGGGTTCAGATTCAGCTCGCCGGTCTCCGGATCGTATACACCTTTTGCTTCATCGATGATGTTTTCGTACAGTCTTGCAGTAACCGTCCCCGCATCGGCTGCATTTACCCAGTGTATTGTTCCCTTCACCTTGCGGCCGTCCGGCGCGTCACCGCCGCGCGTTGCGGGATCGTAAGTACAGTGAATCACGGTTACTTTTCCGGTCTCATCGGTTTCATACGAAGTGCAGGTCACAAAGTACGCGTACATCAGGCGCACTTCGTTGCCGGGATAGAGCCTTTTATACTTCGGTACCGGCTCCGCCATGAAGTCATCACGCTCGATATAAAGCTCACGGCTGAACGTCAGTTTTCTGCTGCCGAGGGCTTCGTTCTCGAGGTTGTTCGGCGCCTCCAGTTCTTCGCTCTGTCCCTGCGGATAATTGTCGATCACGAGTTTCACGGGATCAAGAACCGCCATCATCCGGGGTGCCTTCGGCTTAAGATCTTCACGGATGCAGTATTCGAGAGCCGCGTAATCGTTGACTGCCTGACTCTTGGAAACTCCTGCCATCTCGACAAACATTTTGATTGATTCCGGCGTGAAGCCACGGCGGCGGAGGCCCGAGATTGATACGATCCGGGGGTCGTCCCAGCCGTCGACGATGTTCTGCTCGACAAGCTTCTTGATATAGCGCTTGCCGGTCACAACGTTGTTCAGATAGAGCTTCGCAAACTCGATCTGACGGGGCGGCATTTCGAATTCCGCTTCCCGCACCACCCAGTCGTAGAGAGGTCTGTGATCCTCGAATTCCAGTGTGCAGATCGAATGTGTGATGTGCTCGATGCCGTCTTCGATCGGGTGCGCGAAATCATACATCGGATAAATGCACCACTTGTCGCCGGTTCTCTGGTGGGACAGATGGGCAACACGGTAAATGATCGGATCGCGCATGTTGATGTTGGGCGAGGCCATGTCGATTTTGGCGCGGAGTGTCTTTTCGCCGTCGGCAAACTCCCCGTTCTTCATCCGCTCGAACAGATCGAGGTTCTCTTCCACGGACCGGTCTCTGTTCGGATCATTTTTGCCGGGCTCTGTCAGTGTCCCGCGGTATTCGCGCATTTCGTCCGCCGTCAGATCGGAGACGTAAGCGTGGCCCTTTCGTATGATCTTGACCGCAATCTCATACATCTCGTCAAAATAATCGCTGGCATAATAAATCCTGTCTCCGAAATCCGCGCCGAGCCAGCGCACGTTGTCGATAATCGCGTCGACAAACTCGGATTTTTCCTTGGTCGGATTGGTGTCGTCAAAGCGCAGGTTGAACTTCCCGCCATACTCTTTGGCAAGGCCGTAGTTCAAGAGGATGCTCTTGGCATGGCCGATATGAAGATAGCCGTTCGGTTCCGGCGGAAAACGTGTATGTACATGGTCGTACACGCCTTCTGCAAGGTCCTTGTCGATCTCCAGCTCGATGAAATTCTTGTTCTCTCCGTTCAGGGGCGCGGCGCAGCCGTTCTCGTCCCGCTTTACTGCATCTGTACTCATAACAATTCTTTCCTGTCAAAACAAAACCCCGCGCAGGACCGCCGCGGCACAGAGAATCTGTGTCCGCAGAAGCGGCCTGCGCGGTTCTGCTTGCCCGAACCGGCGCGTCAAAAGACGCAGCCGGATTCCCGGCAGCAGTATTATTTCTCGTCCATGCTGTAGTTCGGCGCTTCCTTCGTGATCTGAATGTCATGCGGATGGCTTTCGCGCAGCGACGCGGAAGTAATCTTCACGAATCTGGAATTCTCCTGCAGCTCTTTGATGTTGTGGGAGCCGGTAAGGCCCATGCCGGAGCGGATGCCGCCCAGCATCTGGAAAACAGTGTCCTCTACACTCCCTTTATACGCGACACGTCCTTCAACGCCTTCGGGAACGAGCTTCTTCGCGTTCTCCTGGAAATAGCGGTCTTTGGAGCCGTTCTCCATCGCGGAGATCGAACCCATGCCGCGGTAAACCTTGTACTTTCTTCCCTGATAAAGTTCGGTGGCTCCCGGAGACTCCTCGCAGCCCGCAAAGAGCGATCCCATCATGCAGACATTGCCGCCGGCCGCCAGAGCCTTGGTCATGTCGCCCGAATATTTAATACCGCCGTCCGCGATAATCGGAATACCATATTCCTTCGCTACGCCGTATGCTTCCATAATTGCCGTGACCTGCGGAACGCCGCATCCTGTTACGACACGGGTTGTGCAGATGGAGCCTGGTCCGATACCGACCTTGACGGCATCCGCGCCTGCCTCAATCAGAGCCTTCGCGCCTTCGGCTGTCGCTACATTTCCGGCAACGACATCCAGATCCGGGTAGTGCTGTTTGATCATCGAAAGACAGTGGAGCACGTTTTCCGAATGTCCGTGTGAAGAATCCAGAACAACGATATCTACGGACGAATCAACGAGAGCCGCGACACGGTCCAGTACGTTGGCTGTGATGCCGACTGCTGCGCCGCACAGAAGCCTTCCCTGCGCGTCCTTGGCGGCGTTCGGGTATTTGACTGTTTTCTCGATATCCTTGATCGTGATCAGACCGACCAGATTGTAATCATCGTCGACAAGCGGAAGCTTTTCCTTCTTGCTTCTTGCCAGAATTGCCTTGGCCTCTTCGAGCGTTGTGCCTGCCTTGGCCGTAACAAGGTTGTCCTTCGTCATCACCTCGCTGATCTTCTTCGTATAATCTTCTTCGAATTTCAGATCGCGGTTGGTAATGATGCCGACAAGCTTTCTGCCGACGGTGATCGGAACACCGGAAATTCTGAACTTGCGCATCAGATCCTCGGCATCCGCGAGCGTGTGGTCAGGAGAGAGGAAAAACGGATCCGTGATGACGCCGTTCTCCGACCTCTTGACGCGATCCACCATCTCCGCCTGTTCCTGAATGGACATGTTCTTGTGAATAATGCCGATGCCGCCCTGCCTTGCCATCGCGATAGCCATGCGGTCTTCTGTTACGGTGTCCATGCCCGCGCTCATCATCGGGATGTTGAGCCTGATTTTCTTTGTCAGGTTTGTGGAAACATCAACCTGATTGGGCACGACCGTCGAATAGGCGGGTACCAGCAGCACATCATCAAAAGTGATCGCTTCGCCGATAATCTTTGCCATAGAATTCTCCTCTCTTCATTGCAAATATGTTGTCACTCTATCAGAACGCCGCGACTTTGCGGGGGGCGAACGTCCGGACTGCCGTAAGGAGTTTACGCGCTTCCGCGCTGTCCGCAGGAAGCGTTAATATAAGTCTCGTATTGCCTGCGAGGAACAGATACCATGTGTCCTTCCTGTTGTCTCTGTTCCCGTCCGAGTAATCAATGACGTTGTCCTGACGGTTTTTCAGATATGCAATATCACCGGAATCCACAGGAGCGAGCATTTCCATCTTTTCAAGGTCGTAGGTCGCAAGATGTTTTCTCCTGGATTTTTTCAGGATTCTCGCTATGCGGAGCTCTTTGTCCACGAGCGCGTACTCGTAATCAACATAGGTATAAAGATCCGCGAAGTACGCGCCTGCCGCAGCCGCCACTCCCGGAAGCAGCAGGATAAAGTTTCCGATGCCAAGCAGAATGCAGGCGGCGGAAACGGCGACAAGAATTGTCTTGACGGCAGAAAGTGCCTTGTTCTTCTGCCTTTTCGCAACTACTTCAATACAGCCGAAATCCAAAGCTGTCCCCTCCTCATTGGTTGAATTTGTCCGGTTTTTGATAATAATATCCCAGAAGAAAGGATAATGCAAACCGAATTGCACTGTCTCCGCGGATCAGTGCCGGGCCGCACGCGGCATGCTCACTTATATAAATATTCGAGGAAACGGAGCGCGTTTTCTTTGTTTTTCCCCTGCGAAGCAAAGCCCAGTATTGCCACCGTCTCCGGATACAGTTCATTATTCCGAATATAGGGCGCGTCAGTCACGATAATGCCGAGCGGCAGCGGATCCTGCATTTTCGACGGGTCCGGCCTCCGGAAGCTGTCTTTCTTCTCATAAGCTGCCGCCGCTTCATAATCCGGCTTCGCGTTCACGGCATCGTCGGTTTCCGCGTAAGCCTGCCTTTCTTCAATATCTTTGCGGTCGACGTAGTATATGCTGTCTTTATATTGTTCCAGCTCCCTGCTCGTCAAAACATCCCGCAAATCCGCAAAAAGATCCGTATCCGAATAGTAGTAGAAATTGTAGGCATCGGCGATGAAGACGTCAATGTCTCCATTGGCAGCATATACGGTAACTTTTTCGGCTGCCGCCATGTCGTTTGAGTTCGCGATTCCGCCCGGTGTCAGGTAAGCGATGTCATCGAAAATCACCTGCTGCTTATTCCGGTCAAGTCCGTTTTCTTCCATGAATTTCGATGCTTCTGCGTCGGTATTATACTGCGCGCCGGCAGCGTTGAGCATAAAGACATTCAGCACATTGTCTTTTCTGGTAACTGCCATGTTGATGATGTATGCGGCAAGGAAAATCACACAGGCCGCAGCGAACAGCCAACCCTTATAATACTCGAAGATATAGTCAAGATGCGCCCTGACTCCTTTTCCTTTGAGCTTGTTCCATTGCTTTCTGGCATTGCGCATGCTCTCATTCAATCCTGTGTCCTCCCCGGAATTCATCTGCCATTTCCATGATAATGGATTTTTGGAGAAAAGCAACATGGCCTTGCGGTGCGCGCGAGGCCGCTTCGCCGCGCGGGGCGGGCTTTTCATGCGGAGCGCGGGCACTTCGCCGTGCGTCCGCGGCTTTCATGCAGGGCGTCACAGGCGCACCACCGTGCCGTCCGCGGCTTCTCAATGCAATACGCGCGCGCACCGCCGTTTTGCATTGATATTCCAAGACGAAAACAACAATTCCCCTCGTATTGCCTGAAAATCTTACTTTTTCAGGCAATACGAGGGGATGCTAGTAATTTGTCTTGAATTTTTCATGCAATGCCGGGAAATTTTCCGCTATTGCATAGATCTGCCGCGCAGCAGGCTTTTATCCGTGCGTGGCAGGCGATCTGCATGGCCGCGAGCGACTGGCCGCGCCCCGGGCACCCGCGTCACAGCTGGGTCACGACAAAAATATCATAAATCGCGCGGATCGCCGTCTCGAAGTCCTTGTTCTCCACACCGATGATGATGTTGAGCTCGGAGGAGCCCTGATCGATCATGCGGACATTGACATGTGCGTGCGCAAGAGCCGCGAAAATCCTGCCCGCTGTACCGCGCTGCGCTTTCATGCCGCGGCCCACGACCGCGATGAGCGCCAGATCGGACTCGATTTCGATCGCGTCCGGATCCGCGAGACGGTGGATCGTAGAGACGACCTGCTGCTCTTTGTCCATGAATTCCGACTCATGGACAACAACCGTCATGGTATCAATGCCGGAAGGCATATGTTCGAAGGAAATACCGCTTTCCTCAAAGGCCTGCAGCACTTTTCTGCCGAACCCCACCTCCGAGTTCATCATATCCTTGGAGATCAGAACCGCACAGAAATCTTTCTTTCCCGCGATACCTGTGATTGTGTAACCGGATTTCTGGCAGGTGCTCTCCACAATCCAGGTGCCGTCATCCTCCGGCCGGTTTGTATTGCGGATGTTAATCGGAATTCCCTCTCTGCGGACTGGAAAGATCGCATCCTCATGCAAAACACCCGCGCCCATATAAGACAGCTCGCGCAGTTCCTTGTAGGTGATCGTCTTGATCGCCGCAGGGTTGTCCACAATTCTGGGGTCCGCGACAAGAAAGCCGGAAACATCCGTCCAGTTCTCATACACATCCGCTCTGCAGGCGCCGGCAACAATCGAGCCTGTGATGTCGGAGCCGCCGCGGGAGAATGTTTTGACCCTGCCGTCAAAGCCCTGCCCGAAGAAGCCGGGAATTACCGCTTTCTTCACCTGCTGCAGGCGCTGCCCCAGGATCTGTTTTGTTTTACGGGAATCAAGCGAACCTTCCTCCGTAAAGAAAATCACTTCCGAAGGATCGATGAATTCATATCCGAGGTACGCGGCCATCAGAATGCCGTTGAGATACTCGCCGCGGGAAGCCGTGTAATCCTTGTCCGGATTTGAAGTCAGGCTTTTCTCGATTTCCGCGAACTTGTCATCGAGCGAAACGGAAAGGCCGAGGCCCTTGATAATCTCATTATATCTTGAACGGATGTCGTTCAAGGGATCGCGGAAGCTCTTCCCTTCCTTCGCCGCGTCATAGCAGCGGTACAGAAGATCCGTCACCTTCGTGTCTCCGGAGAAACGTTTGCCGGGGGCGGAAGGAACTACATATACGCGGGACTCATCCGCGCGGATGATATCGCCGACTTTACGGAACTGCTTTGCGTCGGCAAGGGAGCTGCCGCCGAATTTAACTACTTTGACCATAATCTGATTCCCCGGAAAACTCTTTACAGAAGACGGATGCTGTGCTCATAGGTGGAGAGCTCGCGCACCTTAGACTCAAACGCGGCTGCGCTGATCATGGGTGTTACAAACGCGAACGCATCCGGCAGTTCTTTATTTTCGACTTCGCTGATTCCGTCGCCGAAAAGTCTGCAGGCCTTCTCGCGCTCGCTTCTGTTTACGCGGACAAAGAACTGATTTACGACTTCCGAAGGGTCCTCGAGAATGGCGTCCGTATTCTTGAGACCGATGTCGATATTGCGGCCCCGGTTCTGGATGCACTCAATCACGTCCGATACAACCGCGCTCGCGGTCGGAAGCTTACCAGCGCCGCTGCCGTAGAACATCAGATCGCCGACCATGTTTCCGCGGACCAGAATCGCGTTGAAAACACCACTTACGCTGTACAGCGGATGCCCCTTCGGCACCAGATACGGCGCTGTGCGGACATAGACCTTATTTGTCTTCTGATCATGGTGGCAGACGCCCAGAAGCTTGACCGCGCGTCCCAGCCTTTCCGCATAGGCAAAATCTTCGCGGTCGATCTTCGTGATTCCCTCGCAGGGAACCTGCTGGTACTTGACGTTGCCGCCGGTAACAAGAGAAGCCAGAATCGCGATTTTACGGCAGGGATCATAGCCTTCGATATCCGCTTCCGGATTTCTTTCCGCGAATCCGTTCTCCTGCGCCTGCCGGAGCGCGGTTTCGAAATCCAGTCCTTCCGTCTCCATCTTCGTCAGAATGTAGTTCGTGGTGCCGTTTAAAATGCCGATGACATCGGTAATGAATTCCTGGGAAAATGAAGTGCGCAGCGGACGCAGAATCGGAATGCCGCCACCGACACTCGCTTCGAAAAGATAGCTGCAGTTGTGCTGTTTTGCGATCACGGCGAGCTCTCCGCCGAGCGCGTCGACCAGTTCCTTATTCGATGTGCAGACGCTCTTGCCGGCTTCAAGGGCCATTTTGGAAAATTCATAGGCAGGCTTCTTGCCTCCCATGGTTTCGCAGACGACCTCTACTTCCGGGTCACTGATAATAACATTGATGTCATGCACGACGCGGTCCGTGTACGGACTGTCCGGAAAATCACGCAGATCCAGAATGTATTTCACGTGAATGCCGACCGGGAAATCACGCCGGATGGCGTCCTGATTTCTGTCTATGACTTCCGCTATGCCGCTGCCGACGGTACCAAAACCCAGAATCGCTATCTCAACCATGTCAAAAGCCCTGCCTTCCTGTAACTCTTAATTTGCGAACGCCGGGAAGCCTTTCGAGGCTGTCCAGCATCATGTTGGAAACATTGTCCGTGCCGCCGATGATCTGCACGCTGATCGAAACATTGGCAATGCCGCTCATCGGTATGGACTGATGGATCGTCAGGATATTCGCGCCGCCGTCCGCGATGATCTTTAATATATCGCAGAGAACGCCCTGCTCATCGTTGATGTCCATAGTGAGCGTCAATGTTTTGCCGGCGATGCTGTCATGAAACTCCTGAATATCATCCTTGAATTTATAATAAGAACTCCTGCTGATACCGATTCTGGAAGCCGCTTCTCCGACCGTTCTGACCTGTCCGCTTTCAAGAAGCTTGTTGACTTCCACGACCTTCTGGAGGACTTCCGGTACCGCGCTCTTCCGGATCAGATAATACTCTGTGCTCATGCGTGCCTCTGTTCCCTGTGCCTGTTTCACCTTGACGCGCGGCAGATGTAAGTCTTTTTACGGCGGACATCTGTGCGCTCATAGCGGATATCTTAACATTATCGGGCGACGCGTGCAACCGGAAGTCTGCGATTTTGCGCAAATCCGTGAATATGTACAAACGGCTCCTCCGGAGCTTTACTTTCTTACGTTAAAATGCTAAAATATGCCGTCGGAAGGTTTTCATGACAAGGGTTTTCAGACAGGGAGACTGCATATGAATAAAAAGATCAGAACAGACGCCGTGGACCACCTTTTTGGCGCGGTTCTCGAGCTGAAGGATAAAGAAGAATGTTACAGGTTCTTCGAGGACCTGTGCACGGTGAACGAGCTGCTGTCGCTTTCGCAGCGTTTCGAGGTCGCGACCATGCTGCGCGCGCATGAAACTTATTTGAAAATCGCCGAGGAAACCGGCGCTTCGACCGCTACAATCAGCCGCGTGAACCGCTCGCTCAATTACGGCAACGATGGCTATGATATGGTACTGGACCGGATGGAAAATGAGAACACTGACAAACAAGCATAAGATCACCTTCGGAAAGGTGTTTTTCACCGGAGTACTGCTGTACCTGATAGCGGTACTCCCTTTTATTATTTACCATGGCGGATATTTTTTCTATTACGGCGACTACAACGTACAGCAGGTTCCGTTTTACATTCTTGCGACACGCGCTGTGCGGAGCGGGATGCTGTTCTGGAATCCGAAGGTCGACCTCGGCTCCAGCATGGGCGGCTCCTTCGCGTTCTATCTGTGGGGCAGCCCGTTCTTCTGGCTGGCCTGCCTGTTTCCGGAGAAGGCGATCCCGTACATCCTTCCGTTTCTGATGTCGCTCAAGTACGGGACAGCGCTCACATGTTCTTTCGCATGGCTCCGCCGCCGCGTCAAAACAGACCGCGCCGCGCTCCTCGGCGCCCTCCTGTACAGCTTCTCCGGCTTCAGTGCCTGCAACATCGTCTTCCAGCATTTCCATGAGGCGATCGCGTTCTTCCCGCTGTATCTGCTTGCGTTCGACGATTTTGTTCAGAAGAGGCGGCGGATTCCCTTCGCGCTCATGACGGCGTTCATGGCGGTGCTCAACTATTTCTTCTTTTACGGAGAAGTAGTGTTCATTGTCATCTATTATTTTATCTATTATGCGGGCGGCGCGGGACTTCGAAGGCGTGCTTTTTGCATGGCGGCGCCGCCGGAGCGCGCAGCGGGCGAAGCGGCCGCCGGGTCGCTTTCCGCGGATGTCATTCCCGCCGGAGAGCGCGCCGCGGAGGAAGCGGCGCCCCGTTTTGGCGAAAATCTCCGCGCGGCACTCCTCGAAATCCTGTCGCTTCTTCTGTACGGCGCGCTCGGGCTCTGCCTTGCCGCCTTTTTCCTGATTCAGGTTTTCGATACGGTTTCCGGCAACACGCGGCTGTCCGATGTGCTTCTGGGCTACGACATGCTGGCTTACTCCGAGCCGGTGACGCCGCTTGCGATCATCCGCTCCATGTTTATGGTTCCGGATATCGTCGGGCGCGCTTCCATGTTCGCAAGCGAGCAGATCCGAAACAGTTCGCTGTCCGCGTATCTGCCGGGCTTCGCACTTGCGGGTGTGATTGCCTATCTTCGAAGGACCGCAGGTCCGCGGCGCAGCGACCGGCTCAGAAGACTTCTTCTGTCCTGCCTTG
The DNA here is from genome assembly GCA_029224465.1 of Bacillota bacterium. Lineage (GTDB taxonomy): Bacteria > Bacillota > Clostridia > Lachnospirales > Lachnospiraceae > CAG-791. The sequence goes on from JAQXUQ010000010.1 coordinate 95,678, forward strand.
TCATCGCGTTTGTTCCGGTCCTGAACTCGGTCTTCTCCGCGTTCAATTCCGAATACTACGCGAGGTGGTTTTTCATGCCGATCCTGTTCATGGCGCTTGCGACCGCGATCGAACTCGAAGAACAGGATTACAGGGAGCTGCGGGTCGGCGCCGCGGTCTGTTTTGCCGCGGATCTGATCTTTGCGCTGATTGCCGTTCTGCCTTCCAAGGCAAAAGACGGCACTGTTGCATGGTTCAAGATCATGGAATATCCGGAACTGTTCTGGGTCGAGATGATTTTCACGCTGGTGCAGGTACCGTTCGTCGTTTATCTGCTCTGGATCTATCCGCTGCGCAGAAAGGCTCCGGAGCGTGCGGCGGCAGATCCGGCACCGGCAGATGAAGCCGGAGCGGAGGAGTCCGAAAGCGCTGCGGCTGCCGCAAGTGCGGCGGCAGCGCAGAACAGCGAAATGCTGCCCCGCCGCTTCGTTGCCCTGACTGCTCTCATGTGCCTGATCACAACGATGGGCGTGGTATTCAACGGCAACACACTGATTGCGCGTTCGGGCGGTACAAAATGGCATGACCAGCTCTCTGACGCGCCGGTTCTGCCGGAGAGCACGGAGCCTTCGGAGGGCGGCGTTTTTGCGAGGGCTGAAGCAGACGGTTCCTCGACCAACTACGAGATGGTCTGGGGATATCCTACGCTGCACTGCTTCCAGAGCACAGTCAATCCGTCCATCTTCCGCTTCTATGAAGCGATCGGTGTTTCCAGAACCGTGGATTCCAAGATGGATCTGTCGAGGGCAGGCGCGCGGGCGCTACTGTCCGGCCGCTATTACCTCGAAAATGCGCAGATCAGCCAGAAAAACAGCTACACGGACAAAGGCGGCATCAAGGGTTATGTCTATGCCGGTAATTCGAACGGCTTCAATATTTACGAAAATACGAACTTCATTCCGATGGGCTTTACGTTTGATTCGTATATAACCGAGGACGAATACATGGGGATTGCGGACAGAACGCTTGCGGACAGAATTCTCACAAGAGAGCTGATTCTGGATGCGGACGACGCGGAGACCTACGGCCATCTGCTGCGAAAGGGAAGTCCGGATCTTCCTGTATCCGATCAGGCGTTTGCGGAAAACTGCACGGCCCGTGCCGGAACCGCCTGCACCGCGTTTTCCTTCACAAAGAACGGTTTTACCGCAGCGGCAAAGCTTGATAAGGAAAATCTTGTCTTCTTCTCGGTTCCGTATGACAAGGGCTTTACCGCTTACGTCGACGGTGTCAAAACACCGCTCATCCGCGCAGATTTCGGACTGATGGCAATTGATGTTCCCGCCGGGGAGCACAACATCGAATTCCGGTATTTCCCGGCAGGCATGAGGGCCTGCATCGGAATTTCGGCAGCCGCGGCGCTCGTTCTTGTGATCCTTGCACGGAAAGCAAAACAGACTGAAAATTAGAGCAGAATTGCTTTACTTTTAAAAAAACGTATGTTAAATTTGATGTGTATAGGTACTTTAATACTCTAAAGTACAGATACCAAGAAATTCTTCATTCATGCATTTGGAGGTATTAGAATGAACAAGGGTACTGTTAAGTGGTTTAACAACCAGAAGGGCTATGGATTCATTTCCGATTCTGAAGGAAACGATGTATTCGTTCATTACTCCGGACTGAACATGGAAGGCTTCAAGTCTCTCGACGAGGGCCAGGCTGTTGAGTACGATGTAATTCAGGGTCAGAAGGGACCGCAGGCCGTTAACGTAACAAAGCTCTGATTCGAGCCGGTTACGCACTAATAGATCAAGTGCAAAGTGCCTTTTCTTTTATATAGATTATCAAACGATAGATTGAACAGATCTTTTTCGTCAGACTTATATAGAGTATCGCAGTTTCGTACATGAGCTGATTAGTAAAGAAAGTCTCCCCCGGTGCAGGCAGCTGCCCGGGGGAGACTTTTTATCACATATTATTACCGGGAGACATTTATGAATCTGACATTTCTGACCGGCACAGCCTTGTTTCAGGGAATCCGGGAGACAGAACTTATGCGTCTTCTCTCCTGCCTGCAGGCGCGGGAGCGCTCATATACAAAAGACGAGACGATCCTCTTTGCAGGAACTGCTGTGACGGACATCGGACTTGTTCTATCCGGCAGTGTGAACATTGTACTCAATTTTTACTGGGGCAGCAGTCATATTCTGGGACATATAGACCGGGGGTCTATCTTCGCAGAAAACTATGCGGCGATCCCCGGGCAGGAGCTTCTGTGCGATGTCGTCGCGGCAGAAGAAACAACGGTTTTGTTTTTAAACATGAACAAGCTGATGACAAGCTGTGAAAAAGGCTGTTCCTTCCACCAGCAGCTGATCCGCAACATGCTGCGGATCTCCGCTCGCAAGAATCTGGGACTCTCGACCCGCATGATGCACATCGCCCCGAAAACAATCCGCGACCGGGTTCTTTCCTATCTGTCCGCACAGGCGCTGGAAAACGGCAGCCCGCATTTCCGGATTCCTTTTGACCGCAGAGAACTTGCCGAATATCTGGGTGTCGACCGCAGCGCGCTGTCAAAGGAACTGGGCAAAATGCAGCGGGAAGGCCTGATCCTCTGCCGTAAAAACGAATTTACGCTGCAGGTCCGCCCGCCGTTCTGATCTTATTCCGCTTTCTGAAAATGCTCTTTGGCAAATTCCATATCCTGTACGAATTCGGCGGTACCGACATAGTTACCATCCGCGTCCCGGACCGCCATATAGGTTACAAGCATGGTCTTTCCGCCCTTTTCCATCCAGACGGGAACGCTGTCTCTTCTGCCCTCCCGGAAATCTTCAATGATCCGGCGGACCATCGGCTCGATTTTAGGCGGATGGCAGGAGAAGACTTCGCGGTCAATTGCCATGCCCGGACGTTTGAATACCTTCGGTCCTTCATTGAAGAACCGGTTGATATTGTCCGCGTCGACAAAACTGATTTCCAAAGGGATCGTGTTCAGCAGAGCCCGCAGCTGGTCCGGTGTCATGTGTCCGCCCGGTAAAACAATCTCGCCGCTGCCCGATGACGCGGAAACAGAGGATCCCGCTTTCTCCGCTTCGCTCCAGACTTCCCCGGTCACGCCAAAGCATACCGCATAGTCCTTCGCGTCCCGATAAATCTCTTTCCATTCCTCTTCCGAGAAATAGACCGCACAGATCGGGAACAGAATATTCTGCTCTTTATAAATCATTTCGCCGGCGCGCGTCAAAACCGCGTCCAGCCTCTCAAACCATGCGTCGTCACGATCCGCGCTTTTGAACAAATCTCCCAGCGCATCCCGGATCTCATCGTCTACGGACCACATAACATTGGACGGTCCGGAAATATCATATTTCACTTTCAGGAGCGGATAGAGAAGATCGCCTTTCTTCGCATAGTGGACGGAAAGATCACGGATCTTTGAAACAAGGGAAAGATCCTTTGTCTTCTTATATTCGTCCAGAAGTGCGGTGAGTGCGTTGTTTTCACGCGTCAGTGTCTGCAGCGGGTGTCCCTGCTCAGCTTCCAGTGCTGCCGCCTTCGCGTTCTTGTCTATGTACGGGTTTGCTGCCGGGTTCGCAGTCTTGTCTGCGTGCAGGCCCGCCGCCGGGTTCGCAGTCCTGTCTGCGTGCAGGCCCGCCGCCGGGTTTACGTTCTCATGCGCAGACGCGGAAGATTCCGCCTTGTCTTTCCGTTTCAGTCTCTGCATCAGCAGCGACTGCTGCACGGCTTTTTCCGCATTTTCAATCTGTTCCTGCTTCGTTGCTCCATGAAACAGAGCGGAATGAATGTCACAGAGCTTCTGTACTTCTGTAACCGGCATGCCTTCCTGCATCAGTGCCTGCTCGGCCTTCATGATTTCTGCCGCATCAACCGCCTGGAACTTTTCCACAAAATCGGCGCGGACACTTTCAAGATCTTCACCGTCCGCGAGCCGGCGAAGGTACCCTTTGAGCTGTTCCAGACGTTCCCGGGATTCCGGATCCTCCTGCAGTTTTGCGCGGGGCATGGGAACCGGCTTATTGTCCGGTATCTGAATAGCAGGCATTTCGCCTGTCAGCTCAAAGCCATTGGAAAGAAGTGCCGTGACAACATCCGTCATCGGAATATTCTTCAGCTTCGCTCCTTTGGGGATTGTCATTATTTTGCCGGCAGACATCAGCATGGGCTTTTTCGTGATTTCCGTGAAGCCAAGCTTTGCCATTATCTGTATCAGTTCAGGATATTCCTGTGTAAGTTCATATACGGTACGGTTAAGATCAATTCTCTTTGCCATTTCTTCGTCCTCCTTGTTACGTTCTGAGAGTGTTATATCATGGGACGTCCGGCAAATATGTTGTCAGGACAACATTTGTGCGAATAACTTGAGTTTATGTGCCGGCCGGAGTTTATGCAATACGCCAAAACTGTATCGCATTGTATTGATATTTAAAGACATTTCTATCGCACATCGCGGTATTGCCTAGATCCGGGCCGAATCCAGACAATAGACTCCGTGCCTTGTCAAATGTCTTGGATTATCTATGCAAATCTATGCCCACCGCCGTTATTTCATTGGACAGGCCGCCGCTGGCGGCATAAAAGACATATCAAGGGTGGAAATGCAGTTTGGAAGGTACGCCGCGGCAAGTAAAACCGGTCGTCCTGCAAATCACGAAAGCTGCAGCTCCGAAAACATCTCCGGAGCGGCAGCTTCGCTAATTCTTCTTATAAAGCAATATTGCAACGATAAGGTGGCGCTGCGTCTTACGCCATCGCAGCTTCGAGCACCTGCTTTACATGCGCCTTGCACTCGTCATACTTCTCGCCGACATGTGCCTCATAGATCTTGTCCTTCCCGATAAACATGGACGGGCAAGCCATATAATCGTACTCGTTCGCGATTTCCGGATGCTCCATCTCATTGATTTCTTCAAATTCCACCTTTGCGTATTCCGGATTCTCCGAAACCAGCTCCTTCAGCGCCTTTCTTGCCTGCGCGCAGTAGGGGCATCCTGTGATGACAAATACTGTGACTTTTTTCATACTTGTTTACCTCTTTCCTATTATTTTCTTGCGTTTGCCTGACACTTTTACTATGATGGTCAGAAACAGAGCTGTAACAAATGAAAGGATAGCTATGATCAGCAATATTATACTCGATGTTGACGGCACAATCTGGGACAGCGCGCCGCAGGTTACAAATGCCTGGAACGAAGTGCTTGCCGCGCACAGAGACCTCACGAATCTGGTGCTTACCGTCAGTGATACTTATTCCCAGATGGGCAAAACAATGACCGACATCGCGCTAAGCCTTTTCCCCGCGGTTTCCGATACGGAGCGTGCGCTCCTCATGGACGAGTGCATGTCGCATGAAAATGAATATCTTTCGGCGCACCCCGGCGTAATTTATCCCGGATTAAAAGAGACGGTGCATGCCATGATCTCGTCCAGAACAAACCCTTGCCGCTTCTATATCGTCAGCAACTGCCAGGAAGGATATATCGAGGCAATGCTTGCCGATAAGGAGATGGCGGAAATGATTACGGATTATGATTGTTTCGGCAGGACGAAGCTGCCGAAAGGAGACACCATCCGCATCCTGATGGAACGCAATCATCTGAGTCAAAGCACCTGTCTGTACCTCGGCGACACGCGGATGGACGAAATTGCCGCGGACAAGGCGGGAATTCCTTTTATTCACGTTTCCTACGGTTTTGGCAGCGCGCAGCACCCGGCGGCTGTTATAAGCGATATCCGGGAACTGCCTGAAGCGGTTCGGACAGTATCCGGCAAGGGTGCGTGATCCGGACAAGTTACGCACGCCGCAGATCGCTAAATCTCCCCCCGCAGTGCCGGGAGACTCAGCTGTCTGCCCGGCGGACCAGCTCGTCCAGCGGCAGATTTCCTCCGAAAATATCGAGAGCGCTGCCGACCGTGACATCCATCCTTCCCGATGACAGCCTTTTAATTTCATCCAGATCGGAAGCCGCGTGTACACCTCCCGCGTAAGTAACCGGAAAACCGCTCTTTCTCTGCCATTCTCCCAGCATCGTAACAAGCGGTTTCTCAATACCGGAACGTTTCCCCTCTACATCCGCGGCATGAATCAGAAATTCATCACACTTCTGCGAAAGTCTGTCCAGCAGGCCGTCTTCTATTGTCCTCTTTGAAAGAATCATCTCCGTACGCTTCTGCCATCTGTCTGTCACGACGGCATATCGCGGCGCATCTTCCTCCGCGCAGTTCTCTCCGGTACAGTGCGCGGAGATGCTTCTGCAGGAAAGATCCAGAACCAGCCTCTTTCTGCCGACCGCGGCAAGCATTTCCGCAAGGCGCTCTTCATCCAGCTTCCCGTCCCGGAAAACATACGAAGTGACAATGACATGGGAAGCGCCGGCATCCAGAAAACCGCCCGCGTTTCGGGGCGTAATGCCGCCTCCGACCTGCATTCCCATAGGATAGGCGCGCAGAGAAGAAAGCGCCTGCTGCCGGTCCAGCTCATACATGGCGGGATCCGCAGAGGCGCTGTTCAAAAGTATGATATGTCCGCCGGAAAGCCTCTTTTGTCTGTAAAGATCCGCGTACCAGGCGGCATCTTTTCCGGATACAAAATTCTGCTGCGCACGGCTTTCGGATTCCGCCCCGGTCAGAGATGCATTCCCGTCACGAAGCGTACCACCGACGATCTGCTTCACTTTCCCGTTATGAATATCAATACAAGGTCTGATTTTCATACGCATTCAAATTATATGCCGCCGGCGGACTATGCCGGCAGATGCTTTATGCAAGAACATCCTGCATGTCATAGAGGCCCGCAGGCTTGCCCGAAAGGAATTTCGCAGCAGCGACCGCCCCTTTTCCGAAAATCGCGCGGCTGTACGCTCTGTGGGAAAAGGTTACAACTTCGTCTTCTCCGGCGAAAATCACATCGTGATCCCCCGGAATCGTGCCTCCGCGGATAGCGGAAATACCGATCTCCTTCTGCGGGCGCGCTTCTCTTCTGCCGCTTCGGTCATAAACATACGCATAGGGCTCCGGGAGAGCTTCGTTGACGGCATCCGCCAGCGCAATTGCCGTTCCGCTGGGCGCGTCCAGTTTCTGGTTGTGATGTTTTTCCAGGATCTCGATATCAAAGCCGGCAGCCGCCAGCTTGGGTGCCGCTTCCTTCAGAATATTCAGCAGCAGATTGATCCCGACGGACATATTTGCCGAGCGCAGGACCGGGATAACCTTCGAAGCATCACGCAGATGGGTCAGCTGATCCGCAGAAAGGCCTGTTGTGCAGATGACTGCAGGGAGCCTTTTGGAGACGCAGTAGTCAATTACATGATCTGTCACTTTGCTGTTTGAAAAATCAACAAGGACGTCTCCCTGTTCGGTGACTTCCTCCAGTGTTTTGTAAAGCGGAAAGTCCGAAGGTGCGTTCTGGAACGCGTCGACGCCCGCGACAATCACCGCATCTTCATCTTTCCCTACAATATCTGTGATCATACGGCCCATGCGGCCGCAGGCGCCATGCAGTATAATTTTCGTCATAGTCACTCCATTGATGATTTGCTGTGGCCGTCCGGGACAACCGCGGCTTAAATCAGGCCGAACGCCTCCATCGCTTTTTTCAGTTCCTGCGCTGCGTCCTCTGACATTTCCGTCAGAGGCATGCGCAGAGGTCCTGCATTGAAGCCAAGGAGATTAACCGCTTTCTTGACAGGAATCGGGTTGACCTCGCTGAACAGATTCTTAAACAGCGCGTGCGTATCTCTCTGCAGCTTTGCGGCTCCCGCAATATCTCCCGCAAAGAACTTCGCGCAAAGGTCATGCATCGCCTGCGGAGCAATATTGGAAACAACCGAAATGACGCCCAGACCGCCCATCGACATGAGAGGGACAACCTGATCATCGTTGCCTGAATAAAGCTCGATCTTACCATCCGTATCCGTCATCAGTTCGACAATCTGGCTGATATTTCCGGACGCTTCCTTGATTCCTGTAATGTTCGGAACATCCTTGACAAGTCTTGCGACCGTTGCCGGCAGAATGTTTCCGCCCGTTCGCGACGGCACATTATACAGGATGATGTCTGTGTCCGGCACTTCCTGCGCCACCGAGCGGAAATGGCGGTACATACCTTCCTGTGTTCCCTTGTTATAATACGGAGTCACAAGAAGCAGCGCGTCCGCGCCGTATCCGGCCACCTCACGGGAAAGCTCGATTGCGGTTCTCGTGCAGTTGGAGCCGGTTCCCGCGATGACCGGAACTCTTTTCTTCACGTAGTCGATGACAAAACGGCAGGCAGCCAGATGCTCCTCTTCGGTCATGGTTGCCGCTTCTCCTGTAGATCCGCAGACAACAATCGCGTCCGTACCGTGTTCAATCTGATAATCAATCAGATCCGCAAAAACATCATAATTTATTGTTTTGCCCGCGTCATCATGAAAAGGTGTAATGATGGCAACCGCGGCGCCCTTGAATACTGACATATCGTCACCTCGCAGCATATATTTAGTTTAACTTATCACTTTTTACGGGGATTGTAAATTACGGGAATGGAGCTTTTCCGGCGTAATAAAAAGAAGCCTGACCGGCGCCGCAGAGCAGGTTTCCCGAATCCTTCCTGGGAATCCTGATGACATGCGGGGTGCTGCCCGGCACCTGTAGACTTTCCCGTATGCACCCGTTACAATGGGGAAAGATACGGAGGTCTTTATGTTGTTCGTGAAATCTCATTTAAAATTTCATTCCGTTCTGCACGCGTTTCTTTCGGCGTGCGCTGTTTCCATCGCCGGACAAATGAGCAGCAGGAGCCTTATTCCTGCGCTGGTTCTTCCGGCACTGATTCTTCTTTTTTATTCCGTCTACCGTTTCTTCGGACATTCTGCCACACCCGGCAGTTCCGCGGCCTCCGGACATGAAATTGTTTCTTTTGATCTTGTAAGCCTTCTGTTCGCCGCATGTTTCTGCGCATATGGACGGAAACGCTATACCGGGAGCTTCCGTTCCCCGCTTTTCAAGGCGGCGGCACTCGGTATTGTTTTCGCGGGCATGTTTCTTCTTGCGCGCGTACTGCTTCTGCTGCTTTTCTCTCTCTTGCCAGGAGACACGAAAGACAAGGCAGCCGCCGCGCCTGCCGGAAGCCCCCTGAGAGAATTCGTACGGAAGCATATCGCAGGCATAACGTTCGTTCTATGTGTGCTCTTCGATCTTCCCTATTTTCTTTACGAGTATCCGGGTATCATTTCACCGGACGGCGTCAACCAGATCATGCAGATCGTCGGTGTATCGCCATGGTCAAATCATCATCCTGTCGCGCATACACTGGTGATCTCTTTGTTTTACCATCTGGGAAGACTTTTCACAGAAGATATCAGCACAGCGATCAGTTTTTACACACTGTTTCAAATGCTCTTTCTGGCTTTCTGCTGCAGCGTGGCCATGCGGACGATCCGGCAGTTTTCGCGGCGCCTGTGCGTTTTGATTCCCTGCATGCTCTTTTTCAGCGTACTGCCGTTTATGAACGTCTTTTCGGTCTATGTGCTGAAAGATTCGTTCTTTTCCGGCGTATTCCTGCTGTTTTGCTGCAGTCTGCTGCGGCTTCTGCAAGACTGCGGGGAGAGTATCCGTAAAAGCATCACCGGATGGATCGTTTTCGGCATTCTTTCATTTTCGATCTGCCTTCTGCGTTCCAACGGCTGGTACGCCTTCCTTGTTATGGCGCCGTTTCTGATCGCCGGCATGAAAGGACAGCGGAAAAAGCTTCTTCTGACAATTCTGCCGGTCATTCTTCTTGCAGGCATCCTCCGGGGTCCCGTCATGCGTGCAGCCGGGGTAAGGCAGCCGGATACAATCGAATCCCTCTGCGTTCCCCTGCAGCAGGTATCCCGCGTCCTTGCTGACAAAAAGGAAATTTCAGAGGAACAGAAAGAGCTGCTCTCCCAGGTTGTTGACCTTGACGCTGTTCCTGCTCTCTACAACGCGGGTTTTGCCGACAACATGAAAGAACTGGTACGCGCGGGCCATGAAGAATACCTTGACGGACATAAAGCGGAATTCTTCCGGCTCTGGCTGGATCTCGGGCGCCGTTATCCCGGCATTTATCTTAGCGCGCTCGCGGACCTGACCGAAGGATACTGGTTCCCGGAAAACAATTATGAGACAGTTACAATTGACGGGATTTTCGGAAATGACATCGGGCTGTCCTGGCAGCCGAAACTCGGCGGACCGTTTGTAAAGTTCAAAGAGATTTCTTTAAAGCTCGGCACTTTTGTTCCGGTTTATTCGCTGCTCTGGAGCGCGGGAACCTATACGTGGCTTCTTGTCATCTGCGCAGCGCTGCTGTTGGAAATGAATAAAACGCGTGCAGCCGGGCAGAAGGGGCTGCTCCTGTTCCTTCCTTGTTTTGCGCTGCTGCTCACGCTTTTTATTGCGGTGCCTTCCGCGTCGGAGTTCCGTTATGAGCTCCCGGTCGTAATGGCATCCCCGCTGTTTATCGTATTCACATATAAAGGAGGAATTCCATGCGGTTATTCGCTGAAAAAGTAAAAATATTCGAAGCAAAGGGTCAAAAGAATCAGTACAAAGAAGTGAAAAAGACACTCAGTGAAAAAGGCATCCGCTGCTACGGATCCGTCTGGCAGGATGAGCCGCCGGTCTGCGGGTGCGGCGCAAAGCTCGACAACCGCGACTTCGGGCCGAATGGCAGAATTGACCGCGATATCTATACAATCCGGGTGCTGAAGGAAGACGAAGCGGCAGCCTGCAGCATTGTAAAATCGCTGCTCCCGGACTACAAGCCTTATGTGAAAAGGGAAAACCAGCTTCACTTTTAAGGCCTGCAGCCCCGGGGAGCTGCTGTTTTTACATGCGCTCCGGAGCGCTGAAGCCCAGAACGTCGATACAGGTGTTCAGAATCCGCTCCGTAAGAGCAAGAAGGGCGATCCAGCCTTTCTTCGTATTCTCATCCTCTTCCGAGAGAATTCTTGTGCCATGATAAAAGCTGTTGAAATCATTGGACAGCTGATAAATATAGGCGCAGATTTTGTGGGGAGCCAGCTCCTCATACGCGTTTTCCATCATGGCGCCAAAGCCCGCAAGATCACGCATCAGTGCCTTTTCCGCACTGCTTTTCGGCTCCGCGACCGCATCCGGCAGAGCCGCTGCCGCATTCTGTAAAGACTCCTGATATTTCTTCAGGATGGATTTGATCCGGACAATCGTATAAAGAATGTAAGGGCCGGTATCCCCTTCAAAAGATGTAAATTTATCCGTGTCGAAGATATAATCTTTCGACGCCTGATTGGAGAGGTCACCGTATTTGATGGCGGCGAGGGCTACCTGCTTCGCCGTTTTTTCCGCTTCCTCTTCCGGGATATCTTTGTTGGTGCGGATCTTTTCCAGCATCTGTTCATCTATGTCGCGGATCAGCGTTTCCAGGCGCATGACACCGCCGTCTCTTGTCTTGAACGGCTTTCCGTCCTTGCCGTTCACCGTGCCGAAGCCAAGGAACGTGAGTTTCGCCTCGTCCCCGATCAGCCCGCACTTTCTCGCTGCGCGGAACGTCTGTACGAAATGCAGCTCCTGCCGCTTGTCAACGACGTAGATAATCTGATCCGGATCATCCATGTCCTTCCGCATCTTGATCGTAGCAAGATCCGTCGTCGTATAAAGCGCGGCGCCGTCGGACTTTAAAATCATGCAGGGCGGAACTTCCTTCGTATCGTCCGGCTCGCTGACATCAACAACAAGCGCGCCCTGACTTTCATGCGCGAAGCCGCCGTCCTTCATCTGCCGCACCATGACCGGAATAATGTCATTGACCGTGGACTCGCCGTTCCAGAGATCAAAATCAACATTTAATGCAGCATAGTTGCGTTTCATATCCGCGACGGAAACGTTAATGATATGTTTCCAGAGAGCGCGCAGGCCGCGTTTTCCTTCCTGCAGCGCGTGCGTATTCGCGAGCGCCTCCGCGTGATACGCTTCATCGGTTTTGGAAATTCCGCTTGCGTACGGGTAGATTTCCTCAAGATCGCTGACGGTAAACGGAGCTTCCTTCGGATATTCGCCGGTATAACTCTCATCAAAATAAGGCAGCTCCGGATGCCGGTGCTGCAGCTCGGTAATGACAAGTCCCATCTGCAGTCCCCAGTCGCCAAGATGGATATCACCGATCGCCGTGTCGCCGTGATAACGGACAATTCTTTTGACCGCCTCGCCGATCACCGCCGAACGAAGATGACCTACATGGAGAGGTTTTGCGACATTCGGCCCGCCGTAGTCAATGATAACCTTGCGGGGCTTTTCCGGCTGCGCCATGCCGAACTTCTGTTCCTTCTGCATCTGCAGAAGCCATGACTGCAGGAAACTCCCTTTTACATTCAGGTTAATGAAGCCGGGCTTTACGACATTTACATCCGCAAAAACATCGCTGCCCTGCAGCTTCTGTGCAACCTCCTGCGCAATCATAAACGGCGCCTTATGATACCGCTTTGCGCCTGCCATCGCGCCGTTGCACTGATACTCCGCAAGATCCGGTCTCGCGGATACGCTCACCTTTCCGAGCGCAGCATCGTAACCTGCGGCGGCAAACGCCTTTCCCGTTTCCTCTGATAAGTAATCAAAAAACTGTTTCATAATTACCTTTTCTTTCTGTTACCGCGGTCCTTATCTTTCAAACCGGAAATAAACAATGATGGCATCATCATCCCGGTGAATCCAGACGGTGTTGTCCTCGCCGTCCTGTGCCGGCAGACCGCAGATATCGTAGCAGCCGTATTCATGGCCTTTGACCTCAAGTCTGCCCCGGCTCTGCGCAAGGCCGAACGCTCCCTTCTGAAACCCGTCTACCGCAGTAATAATCTTCTGAATGTTGTCCCCGTCAAGGAAAAACTCCCGGATACCTCTGGACAGATACACCGGATCTCCATTGATATTCCCGTACAGTGCGGTACCAAATCCTCTTCTTCCGACTAGCTCCTGCAATTCTTTAAAATCTTTCATGCCTTTGCTCCTGTTGTCATGCCGCTTTCTCCGGACGCTCTCTCTTTACGTCTTCTCTCCGACTCCTCTTTACTGAATCTGCAGCCGCAGTAATCCTGCCTGTACAGCCCGAACCGTTTCGAGAGCTCTATGCTCCTTTTATATCCGTCTTTCTTCTTGAAATCCGACGGCAGAAACGGGATGCCGTACTTTTCTCCCATCGCTTCGCCGATCTTGTTCAGCCTGTCCGCGTCCTTTAAAGGTGAAATCGTAAGGGTCGTGGTGAAATAGTCAAAGCCTTGTTTCTTCGCCTCCGCAGCTGTTTTTTCCAGACGCAGCGCAAAACATCTGGTACACCGCTCGCCGCCCTCCGGAATGTTTTCCATTCCTCTGGCTGCGGCTTCAAAAACAGCTCCGTCGTAATCGCAGTCACGAATTGCAATCCGGTTCGCCCTCTTCGTGGAAAGCATACCGTCATAGCTTTCTTCGTCGACCTGACGGTTATACGCATGGATCAGCCGCACGAGCTCGGCCTTTCGTTTCTCGTATTCAAGGGTCTCCGAAATATTCGGGTTATAAAAGAATACCGTGACATGGAAATCCTCCCGCAGCCGTTCGAGGCAGGCACTGGAGCAGGGTGCGCAGCAGCACTGCAGCAGGAGGGTCGGAACCCTTCCCTCCTTCTGCAGTCCTTCGGTTATCGCATCCAGTTCCTTCGCGTAATTTCTTTTATTCAAGTCCTTTTGCTTTCTCAATATTACTGTCCAGCTTCGCGATATCGATCACGGAAAGGTTGGTTTCCTCCGCCTGATGCTCCAGCGAAGAAACAAGAGCCTTCGCCGTATCCAGCGATGTGATCGTTGTAACGCCGGTTTCAATCGCCGTGCGCCGGATCAGGAAGCCGTCCCGGTTCTTGTCGCGCCCCTGTGTCGGCGTATCAATAACCAGATCGATCTTATGTCCCAGCAGCAGGTCCATGACGGTCGGAGATTCCTGATCAATACGGTTGACTCTCCTGCAGGGAATATTGTTTTCCTGCAGGACCGCAGCGGTGCCGAGGGTCGAATAAATAATGTATCCGAGGTTTGCGTAGCGTCTGGCGATATCGATAATTTCTCCCTTGTCGGCATCTTTCACTGTGATAATCATCTGTCTGTGCCTGGGCAGATCGACACCGGCGCCCATAAATGCCTTGTACAAAGCTTCGTTGAAGTCCCTGGAAATGCCAAGGCACTCGCCGGTGGACTTCATCTCGGGGCCGACCGAAATCTCTGCGCCGCGGATCTTCTCCGTGGAGAAAACAGGCATCTTGATCGCAATCGTACCCGCCTCGGGCGCGAGGCCAGGCTTATAACCGAACTCTGTGATTTTATGGCCCAGCATACAGCGTGCCGCAAGATCCACAATCGGAATACCGGTCACCTTGCTGATATATGGCACGGTTCTCGACGAGCGGGGGTTTGCCTCGATGATATAAACCTCTTCGCCGACCGCGATGAACTGCACGTTGATAAGACCTACGATATGCAGCTCCATTGCCAGCCGTCTTGTATATTCGGCGATTGTCTCCTTCACTTTCGTTGAAAGCGACTGCGCGGGATAAACGGAAATCGAGTCTCCCGAATGTACGCCCGAACGTTCGATATGCTCCATAATGCCCGGAATCAGGATATTCTCGCCGTCACAGACCGCGTCAACCTCGGTTTCGGTACCCTGCAGATATTTGTCGACAAGGATCGGGTGCTCCTGTGTATAGCGGTTGATAACCGCCATGAACTGCTCGATTTCCTCGTCGGAAATCGCAATCTGCATGCCCTGGCCTCCGAGTACGTAGGAAGGGCGTACAAGCACGGGATAGCCCAGACGGTGTGCGACTGCCTTTGCTTCCTCCGCCGTAAATACGGTAGCGCCTTCCGCTCTCTTAATGCCGGTTTTCTGCAGCACCTGGTCAAAGATTTCGCGGTCTTCCGCCGCGTCCACATCCTTTGCGTCCGTGCCGAGAATCGGCACGCCGAATTTTGTCAGCGCCGCAGTCAGCTTGATGGCGGTCTGTCCGCCGAACTGCACGACAGCGTAGTCGGGATGTTCGATGTCGATGATGTTTTTCACGTCTTCCGGCGTCAGCGGCTCAAAATAGAGCTTGTCCGCAATGTCAAAGTCCGTGGAAACCGTCTCGGGGTTGTTGTTGATGATAATTGTCTCGAACCCTGCCTTCGAAAAAGCCCAGGTAGCGTGAACAGAACAATAGTCAAACTCAATGCCCTGGCCGATGCGGATCGGACCGGAGCCGAGAACCAGAATCTTTCTGCGTTTCGTCACTCTTTCCGCGGCCTCATCCGCATCATTCCGGTTATAAACCGAATAGAAGTACGGCGTCTGCGCCTCGAACTCAGCGGCACAGGTGTCTACCATTTTATACCTGGCTGTAATGCCGCAGGCATAGCGTCTCTTCGCGATCTCTTCTTCGGAGATGCCGGTATAACGAGAAATCACGCTGTCAGGAAACTCGAGTCTTTTAGCCTGCGCAAGCAGTTCATCCGTCAGCTTGCCCTTGCGGAGCTTCTCTTCCATACGGACCAGCGTGTGGATTCTGTCGATAAACCACTCGTCGATCATCGTGATTTCATGGATCGTCGATTTGGATATGCCTTTTCGCAGAGCTTCCGCAATGACCCAGATCCTCTGGTCGTCCACAACGGTCAGACGCACGAAGAGCTCTTCCTTGGACAGATGGCTGAAATCATAACTGTCCAGCGCGTCGACATGCTGCTCGAGCGAACGGATCGCCTTCATCAGGCCGCCTTCAAAACACGAGCTGATCGCCATGACTTCGCCTGTTGCCTTCATCTGTGTCGTCAGAGTTCTCTTGGCGGTGATGAACTTGTCAAAAGGCAGCCGCGGCATCTTGACGACACAGTAGTCGAGCGCGGGTTCGAAGGACGCGTATGTTTTGCCGGTAACTGCGTTTCTGATCTCATCGAGCGTAAAGCCGAGCGCAATCTTGGCCGCAACCTTCGCAATCGGATAACCGGTCGCCTTGGAAGCCAGTGCGGAAGAACGGGACACACGCGGGTTAACCTCAATGACACAATATTCAAAGCTTGTCGGATGAAGCGCGAACTGCACGTTGCAGCCGCCCGTAATCTGCAGCTCGTTGATGATGTTGAGCGCCGCGGTACGCAGCATCTGATATTCCTTGTCGGAGAGCGTCTGGGAAGGCGCGACAACAATCGAATCGCCGGTGTGCACGCCGACCGGATCAATGTTCTCCATGTTGCAGACGGTGATGCAGTTGCCGGCGCCATCGCGCATAACTTCGTATTCGATTTCCTTCCAGCCGGAAATGCAGCGTTCCACCAGCACCTGGCCGACACGGGAAAGGCGGAGTCCGTTTTCGAGGATCTTGCGAAGTTCCTGAACCGAATGCGCAATACCGCCGCCCGAACCGCCAAGCGTGTAAGCCGGACGGAGTACGACCGGATACCCGATCTTTTCGGCAAATTTTACGCCGTCTTCGACATTCTCCACGACTTCGGAAGCCGCGACCGGCTCCCCGATTTTCTCCATGGTTTCCTTGAACATTTCACGGTCTTCGGCCTTTTTGATGGTCAGTGCCGTAGTACCGAGAAGCTTTACGCCGTGCGCGTCAAGGAAACCGGATTCCGCAAGCTCCATGCCGAGGTTCAGACCTGCCTGTCCGCCCAGTGTCGGCAGAAGGCTGTCGGGTTTTTCCTTCTCAATGATCTTTTCCAGAACAGGCACCGTCAGAGGCTCGATGTAGACTTCGTCCGCAATGTCCTTGTCGGTCATAATCGTCGCGGGATTGGAATTGACGAGGCAGACTTCCACGCCCTCTTCCTTGAGGGAGCGGCATGCCTGCGTGCCCGCATAATCGAATTCGGCGGCCTGTCCGATGACAATCGGCCCGGAACCGATCACCATGACTTTATGTACATCTTTATTCTTCGGCATACTCAGGCCTCCTTCCTGCCGGCTTGCGGGTTCGCGAAAACACTTTTCCCCTGCCGGATGCTGTCAATAAATCTGTCAAAGAGGAATCCTGTGTCCTGCGGTCCGGGGCAGGCTTCCGGATGGAACTGCACCGTAAAAATGTTCTTGTCCTTATACAGCAGGCCTTCATTCGTTCCGTCATTTACATTTTCAAACAGCGGAACCGCGACCGAGGGATCCAGTGATTTTTCATCCACCGCGTAGCCGTGATTCTGCGAGGAAATGTAAACGCGTCCGCTCGAAAGATCCCTGACCGGGTGATTACCGCCGCGGTGGCCGTATTTGAGCTTGTAAGTGTCCGCTCCCGTCGCGAGCGCAAGGAGCTGATGTCCGAGGCAGATCGCAAAAATCGGGATATCGCTGTCATAGAGCTTTCTGACTTCACGAATGACCGAGGTGCATTCCTTCGGGTCTCCGGGGCCGTTGCTGAGCATGATGCCGTCCGGGTTCGAGGCGATAATGTCCTCCGCTCTGGTCATGGCAGGCCATACCGTCACATCACAGCCGCGGTGCGCAAGCTCGAGAGCAATGTTTTTCTTCGCGCCGACATCCAGAAGCGCGATCGCAAGGCCGGTGCCGTTCAGGGCGGTTACAAGAGAAGGCCTTTTCTCTTTGCGTCCCTTGTCGCCTTCCAGATACGCTTCATAGCTTTCCTCATCAAAGACGGCATGCCCGGAAAGCGGTCCGTTCTCCGAAAGATCCTTCGAACCGGAGACCAGATATTTCTCGCGGCAGCTGACCTTTGCCACCACCTTTCCGCAGGAATACGCCTTGAGCCTTGGCAGAATCTCATCCAGCTGATAGTTCTCATTGGTTGTAATCATGCCGTTCATGGTGCCCTTCTCCCGAAGGAGCTTGGTCAGCGCGCGGGTATCAATTCCTTCGATCCCGGGCACGTCGTATTTTTCAAGGAAAGTGTGCAGCGGCATATCCGAGCGGAAATTGCTGGGAACCGCGCAGGCTTCCCTTACGATAAGCGCATCCGGCCAGGGGCGCTGCGATTCCATATCTTCGGTGCATACGCCGTAATTGCCGATGAGCGGATAGGTCATGCAGACAGCCTGCCCCGCATAGCTGGGATCTGTCAGGACTTCCGGATATCCGGCCATGGAGGTGTTGAAAACAATCTCGCTCACGACTTCTTTCTGCGAGCCGAAATTTTTCCCCTCGAAGACCGTTCCGTCTTCCAGTATCAGAAATGATTTCATTCGCTTCTCCTTTGCATATGATGACCCGGACACTCTGTGGACGGGCTCATAACTGTGAAAAACTCATGGGTTCTTATATACACCGAAAGCCAGGGCGCACTCCGTGCGCTCCGGCTGCAGGTGATAACAAAATTATTGGAAATAACGCACGCCGGAAGCGAAGATCCCAAGATCCTGCTCGCCGTAAATATTGACCGCAATGTGGTCGCCGCGTCTTTCCGAATGGCACATCTTGCCCAGCACTCTTCCGTCCGGACTCGTGATACCTTCAACCGCGAGATAAGAGCCGTTGATATTCCACTCTTCATCCATCGACACATTTCCTTCGGGATCACAGTACTGCGTGGCAACCTGACCGTTTTCAAAGAGCTTGTCCAGCCACTCCTTCGGCGCTACAAAACGGCCTTCACCGTGGGATGCGGGGTTGACATATACGCCGCCGGGCTGAGCACCGGCAAGCCAGGGAGACTTGTTGCTGACGACCTTGATATAGGCTTCCCTTGAAATATGTCTGCCGATCGTGTTAAACGTCAGCGTCGGCGCATTTTCATCCTGTCCGCAGAGGCGTCCGTTCGGAACAAGTCCCAGCTTGATGAGCGCCTGGAAACCGTTGCAGATGCCCAGGACCAGGCCGTCTCTGTTTTCCAGAAGATCCGTAACCGCCTCTTTCATCTTTTCGTTCCGGAAGCTTGCCGCGAAGAACTTCGCCGATCCGTCCGGTTCATCGCCTGCCGAGAAACCGCCCGGGAACATGATCATCTGAGACTGCTCAATTGCCTCTTTAAAGGAATCCACCGACTCGCGGATGCCTTCCGGCGTAATATTGCGGAATACCCGTACAATCGTTCTCGCGCCCGCTTCCTCAAAGGCCGCTGCCGAATCATATTCGCAGTTTGTTCCGGGGAAGACCGGGATAAATACGGTCGGCTGTCCGATCTTGTGCGTGCATACATGCACTTCCTTCGCGCTATAAAGCGGAGAAGGAACCGGCTCTTTGGAATCTGTGGAAACCGTCGGGAAAACGCTTTCCAGTGTCTTCTTCCATGCGTCCAGCGCACAGGAAACGGAAACAGAAGCGCTGCCGTAGGTAAACTGCCCGTCATCCGTAACCGCGCCGACAATATCATAGTCAACGTCTTCGAGCGATGCAAGGCTTTCCACGTCATCTGCCGCGACTTCTACAAGAAGATCTCCTGTCGCGTTCTCGAAAAGAGCTCTTGTCGGAATCGTCTTTTCAAATGCTACGCCCAGCTGATTGCCAAACGCCATCTTCGCAGCAGCCGGTGCAACGCCGTACGCATCCAGTGCGTAAGCGGCAATCGCAACTTTCGAACGGATGAGCCCCGTAATCTTCCGGTACAGATCGATTACCTTGTCATACACCGGGATATCATACTCGTCCTTAGGAATATAGAAGCGGACAAGAACGTCTCCCGCGTTCTTGAGCTCCGGTGTCAGCACCTCGTCCTGCTCCCCGAGATCGACCGCGAAGGAAACCAGTGTCTGCGGTACATCGATCACGGTTCCGTCCTTTTCGTCAAAGGTTCCCGAGCTCGAATCCTTACCGCCGATCGACGCGATGCCGTATCCGATCTGCGCGTCGTAGGCGCCGAGGAGCGCGCAGAACGGTGAGCTCCAGCGCTTCGGGTCAGACGAAACTCTCGGATTGAATTCCTGAAACGTAAAATGCAGTCTGTCAAAGTCACCGCCGGACGCGATGATCTTCGCGATGGACTGTGTAACCGCGTAAATCGCGCCGTGATACGGGCTCCACGAAGACAGGTACGGATCAAAGCCGAAGCTCATCATTGTAACCGCATTCGTATGTCCATGCAAAACAGGGACTTTCGCAGTCATCGCCTGCGTTTCGGTCAGCTGATAGCGACCGCCGTACGGCATCGTGACCGTACCCGCGCCGATGGAGGAGTCGAAGCGTTCCACCAGACCTTTCTGCGAGCAGACGTTCAGATCCGACAAGACCGCCCTGAACGCTTCCGGAAATACTTCCGGTTCCACTGCTGTATCTTCGAGAGGATCGATGTACTTCGCCACGCCTTCGGAAGCAATCTTGTACAGATAGCAGTCTTCCTGCTTCGGCGCAAGCACATCCACATCATTTTCCTGATGCGCGCCGTTGGTATCGAGGAAGTCTCTGGAAAGATCGACAATCGCCTTTCCTCTCCATCTGAGCACAAGGCGTGCAGACTCGGTTACCACAGCGACATGCGTTGCCTCCAGATTCTCCTGCGCGGCCAGAGCAAGGAAACGATCCTTGTTCTCCGGTGCGACAACAACAGCCATGCGCTCCTGTGATTCGGAAATTGCAAGCTCTGTCCCGTCAAGGCCTTCATACTTCTTCGGTACAAGATCAAGGTTGATATCAAGGCCTCTTGCCAGCTCTCCGATTGCGACGGAGACGCCGCCGGCGCCGAAATCATTGCATTTCTTGATAAGATGCGCGGCTTCCGGACGGCGGAACAGACGCTGGAGCTTGCGCTCTGTAGGAGCATTGCCCTTCTGTACTTCGGCGCCGCAGGTCTCCAGCGACTGCTCGGTATGTACCTTGGATGAGCCGGTCGCGCCGCCGCAGCCGTCGCGGCCGGTGCGGCCGCCGAGCAGAATGATCACATCTCCGGGTACGGGATCTTCCCGGACAACATTCTTTCTTGGCGCAGCGCCCATGACAGCACCGATCTCCATGCGCTTCGCAACGTAGCCCGGATGATAAATTTCCTTGACTTCACCTGTAGCAAGACCGATCTGATTGCCATAGCTCGAATATCCCTGCGCGGCACCCAGAACCAGCTTCTTCTGCGGAAGCTTCCCCTCGAGCGTCTGCGATACCGGGACCGTCGGATCTGCCGCGCCCGTCACACGCATTGCCTGATAAACGTAACCTCTGCCGGAAAGCGGGTCGCGGATGGCGCCGCCAAGGCAGGTCGCCGCACCGCCGAACGGCTCGATTTCCGTCGGATGATTGTGTGTCTCGTTCTTGAAGAAGATCAGCCACTCCTCGCGTTCGGGACCATTGCCGTAATCAGTCTCAACGGGCACGATGACCGTGCAGGCATTGTCTTCATGCGACTCCTCGCGGTCTGTCAGCTTGCCGTCCGCCCTGAGCTTCTTCATGCCGATAACCGCGAGATCCATAAGGCACGGGAATTTGTCCGGACGGTCTTTGTAAAGCTCCTGTCTGGTGTCACAGTAGCTCTGATAGGACGTTTCCATCGGGACTTTATAGTATCCGTCCTCGAAGGTAACATTCTTTAATTCCGTATTATACGTTGTATGGCGGCAGTGATCCGACCAGTAAGTGTCCAGTACGCGGATTTCCGTCATCGAAGGATCTCTGGGTGCGCTTCCGTCAAATTTTCCCGCGAAATAGTCCTGAATCCAGCGGAAATCCGCGAAAGTCATCGCGAGGCCGAGCGAATCATAGAGCTTCCTCAGTTCATCTTCCGGCATTGTGTGGAAGCCTTTAAAAATGATGACGTCCGCTGGCTCCGGATATGACTCCGTAAGTGTCTCCGGCTTTTCCGCGGCAGCTTCTCTCGAATCCACGGGATTGATGATATCCGCCTTGATTCTTTCAAATTCCGCATCGGTAATATCACCCGTAATGATATAAGTCTGCGCGGTATGAATAACGACACCGGAATCCGGGTTTAACAGCTGGATGCACTGCACCGCGGAATCCGCACGCTGATCAAACTGTCCCGGAAGCGCTTCTACGCTGAAAACGCGCGCGCCTTCCGGAATCTCCGGTGTTTCCCTGTACAGAATGTCCACCGGCGGTTCCGAGAATACACATCTGGCAGCTGTCTCAAATACATCCTCTTTGATATTCTCTATGTCATACCGGATCAGAAGCCGCAGATCGCGGATTCCCGTAATTCCGAGGAATGTCCTGATCTCCTCCAGCTGCTGTGCAGCCTTGACCGCATATGGCTTCTTTTTCTCTACGTAGACTCGTCTGACTCCGCTCATGCCTTCTCCTTTATGATACGTTCATCACATTAAGTCATTCCAGCGCTCCGGCTGTCCCTGCAGCAAAGCAGCGGTGCCGAGGTCCGGGAACAGTGCGGGCGATTTCAATTGATTATAGCATAGCGGATACGTTCTTGAAATGAGGAAAGCAGGACAGAAAAACTGCCGCGGCAGGTGCACGGGACAAAGCCGTTCACCTGCCGCGGCAGCGCGGGATATTATCTATGAAGAATTGCCAGGGTGCCGCGGATGCGGCGCCACTGTATTAAGCTTCTCCAAAGAAGATCTTCATATCATTGTCAACATCGGTGATGCCGGCAATGCCGAAGTTCTTCACGAGGACATTCGCAACGTTCGGAGAAAGGAACGCAGGCAGTGTCGGTCCGAGGTGAATATTCTTGACGCCGAGGTACAGCAGAGCAAGCAGAACAATGACCGCCTTCTGCTCATACCACGCGATGTTATACGCGATCGGAAGCTCATTGACATCGGAAAGCCCGAAGATTTCCTTGAGTTTGAGCGCGATCAGGGCAAGAGAATAGGAATCATTGCACTGGCCCGCGTCGAGAACTCTCGGGATGCCGCCGATATCGCCAAGGTCCAGCTTATTGTACTTGTACTTCGCGCAGCCTGCTGTCAGGATAACCGTGTCCTTCGGCAGAGCCTTCGCGAAATCTGTATAGTAGGAACGGCTCTTCATTCTGCCGTCGCATCCTGCCATAACAACAAACTTGCGGATCGCGCCGCTCTTGACGGCGTCCACGATCTTGTCAGCAAGTGCGAAGACCTGTTCGTGCGCAAAGCCGCCGACGATCGTGCCGTGCTCGATTTCCTTCGGGGGCTCGCACTGTTTTGCCTGCGCAATGATTTCACTGAAATCTTTGACTTCTCCATACGCGCCATCAATATGACGGCAGCCGGGAACACCGACAGCACCGGTTGTCCAGAGTCTGTCTTTGTAGCTTGCCTTCGGCGGAACAACGCAGTTTGTCGTCATCAGGATCGGTCCGTTGAAGCTTTCAAATTCCGTTGCCTGCTTCCACCACGCGTTGCCGTAGTTACCTGCGAAATTCGGGTATTTCTTGAATGCCGGATAATAGTGCGCGGGCAGCATCTCGGAGTGGGTGTAAACATCAACGCCGATACCCTGCGTCTGCTCGAGCAGCATCTCAAGGTCGCGCAGATCGTGACCGGAAACAAGAATGCCGGGATTCTTGCGGACACCGATATCAACCTTTGTGATTTCCGGATTTCCATAAGCCTGCGTGTTGGCCTTGTCGAGAAGAGCCATGCCCTGTACGCCGTATTTACCGGTTTCAAGGGTCAGGGCAACAAGGTCGTCAACCGTCAGAGAATCATCCAGCGTCTTTGCAAGAGCGCTCTGGATGAATGCGTCTACTTCCGGATCATCCTGCAGCAGCGCGTTTGCGTGCTTGGAATAAGCAGAGAGTCCCTTCAGGCCATATGTGATCAGCTCTCTGAGGGAGCGGATATCTTCATCCTTTGTGGAAAGAACGCCGACTTCATCGGAAGCGGCCTTCGCCGCAAAAACAATTCTGTTCCCGCTCCATACCGCTGCATCCGGCAGATTGTCCTTATTGCTAAGCTTTTCAAGGAGCTGCGCCTTCACTGCAAGCGTATGCTCAATATCGTCTTCAATCGCTTCGATGTCGAAGTTCGCGTTCGTGATTGTTGTAAACAGATTGACTGTCACTAAGTGGTTGACTTCGGCGGGAATTGTCTTTCCCTCTTCGCGGAGTCTTGTTGCAACAAAAGACAAACCCTTTGTCACATAGACGAGAAGGTCCTGCATTGCAGCCACTTCCGCCGATTTTCCGCATACACCGGCAACAGTACAGCCGGTCCCCCTTGCTGTTTCCTGACACTGAAAGCAAAACATCTTGTTATCCATAACGACCTCTTTTATTGTATGTTGTTTTTCGTTTACTGATATCATCATAGCGGAGACCCGTACAGAAATCCGTAACAGATGTTACATTTACATCTGATCCAGAATATACTTTTTCACTTTTTCAAGGCGGCTCCGCTTCCAGTCGCCTTTTGCTTCTTCTGCGGCGATTTCCGTGATGATCTTAAAATCCAGTGCCTCGCCTTCCACTCTGCCACTTCTTCGCGGATTCGCAAAATGCTCTTTCCATACGTCTTCGTCCGCATTCTCAAATTCCTTCGGATTCAGATAGATCTGCTGCCGTTTCGTCGCCGCGATAAACATTTTGGCAGCGAGCGGTTCCAACAGCCGGTATTCTTCTTCGGGAACATTCTCGAAAATGTCCGGGACAGCATCCTTTACAATCCGCTCATTCTGCCTGTCAATCCGGATGCCGAAAGGTTCAAAAGACCAGCCTTCCGGTGACAGAAGGAGTTTCAGCAAAACACCGCGCTCCGTATTGTACTGTGCCCTCTGATAATCCGTATCGAAGATGAAATTTCCGAGGGAATAGAAAATCGCCTTTTCACCGGCCAGCTCGTAATTCATCGGAACGTGCGGATGATGCGCCACTACAATGTCCGCTCCCATCTGCAGATACTGCAGATAACGGTCTCTGGTATAAGGCGACGGGAGCGAGGTGAATTCTTCTCCCGCGTGCGCGACAATGATGCACCAGCGGCATTTCGACCGGATCAGATTGATGGAATGCTGAATCGATTCCATATCATTCCAGTTAAGACAGCCTCCCTTTTCTTCTCCTGCCGGTTTGCAGCCTCTCTGATATCCGACGCCGAAAAGACCGATGCCGCCCGCTTCCCGCAGGATCTTCGGTTCCCGTGCCTCATAGATGTTCATGCCGGCGCCGATTGTGGAGGCACCGGCTTCCCGCGCTTCCCTGATCGTAGCGGCAAGTCCCTTCTCGCCCGCGTCCATGATGTGATTGTTGCAGATATTCCAGATGTCCGCGCGCATCGCCTTCAGCACCTTCACCGCAGCCGGATTCATGGTATGCAGAAGCTGTGCCGTACCCTGCGCCTTTCCGGCGGGTGCGGAAAGACCGGACGGCGCAGCTGACAGAAGCGGTCCCTCTACATTTGCGATCACATGGTCCGCGCTGTGTAAAAAATCCAGGATCTCCGGTGAGAGAAGATTTTCATCCTCCCATTTTCCATCCATATATTTGTCAAAACCGATGTCCCCGGTAAAGATTAATGACGTCTCATTCATGATCAGTGTCCGTGCCTTTTGCGATGTTTTTCCTTTGTGCCGGGATCGTGAATGTTCCCGAGCCCCCGCAGAAGCTGCAGGTTGTTTGCGTGATGCAGGATCGCGGGATCAATGACCGGTGCCGCGCCGAACTTTTTCTGATACGCGGGAAGCAGCCTGCAAAACAGTTCCGCCGTCACATCGGCATCCGTCCGCGCGTCATGAAACGAGTCCACGGAGCATCGGATTCCCGCAATATCTGCCGCTTTTTCGAGGCTGGTCGGATTGTCCAGTTCAAAAACACCCTGCAGCATTACTTCGGTATCGATAATCCGCTGCCGCCGCAGTACCGGGGGTTCCTGAATATCCGGAGCACCTGCGTGAGAATAGCGCTGCCGCAGCATCTCGATATCCCCGTTCACCGCCTGGCCGCAGACAATATCGGCTTCCCATAAAAAGGCGGCAATTCTGCGCAGAGCTTCTTCCTCGCAGATGCCCAGGGCTTCCAGCATTTCATCGGTCTGCCCGGTGACTCTCTTTACGTTTTTCGTCAGTTTCTTTCCCTTGGGAAGACGGACGTACATATCCAGCGCCCCGGTCCGGACATACTCCGTTCCGCGCTTTTCAAGGAGAATGCCGGCAAACTGCGTCGGATACACAAACAGCATTTCCGTGTCAAAGACAACAATCTTTTTCCATTCGCCCATACAGTCGCGCGCAGAGAGATTTTTAATCGTTTCCCCGTCTGCCGCGGGATTCCGCAAAAGATCCGCGGCTTCCTGTTCTTCCTGCCTTGCCCGCACCGCAGCCGAGGACGGGAGCATATATTTGTTTCTGTTGGCAGCGCGGAAACTCTTCAGCGTCCTGTACACTCTGTCAAGAGAAGGATTGGACGGAATCACAATGTGATTGATGCCGCAGGGCATGTCCATATGCAGGTCATTGCCGTCAAGCCCCAGGAAAAACAGATACTCCCCGCTGAGAGGATCTTTGAAGCGGCTGACGCAGAGAATCGCATTTGCCGGAGTCAGAAGGATCCCGTCCGGATTGCGGCTGTCATAATACACCGAATTCTCTTCATCAAAGATCAGTGTCGTTCCGGACATTCTCTCGCTGCACCTGCCGGGCTTTCCGTACTCCTGCGCGATACGGTAAAACAGCACAAAAAGCGGTGCCGGAAGATGGTTGATCCTGCTGCCGTAGAACATGATTCTGTTGCTGATAAAATCTTTCTGTTTCACTTCCTGCCTGTTTTGCCGCAGAGGTCTTTTACGCCGCCTGCCGCTTCTGCCTGTTCCTGAAAACAAGAAAGCGCGCTGCCCGAAGGCAGCGCGCAGATTCCTCTTACTGCTTACTTCTTCAGCGGAGATTCTCTGTAAATGATATCTTCCCGCGCGGGTCCGTTGGATACCATAGTAATCGGGAAACCGATCTGCTGTTCGATGAAGTTGACATAATCCTTCGCTTCCTGCGGGAGATCCTCGAATCTGCGGATTCCGCGGATGTCACACTTCCAGCCTTTGAAAGTCTTATAAACCGGCTTGCATCTCTTAAGATCCTTCGTTACCGGAAATTCGGTAATCTGTTTCCCGTCCAGTTCATACGCAACGCAGACCGGGATCTCATCCAGATATCCGAGATCATCAAGGACTGTGAAAGCAACATCTGTTGCGCCCTGGACTCTGCAGCCGTATTTGGAAGCGACACAGTCATACCAGCCGACTCTTCTGGGGCGGCCGGTCGTAGCGCCGTACTCGCCGCCGTCGCCGCCATGATTACGAAGCGACACAGCCTCATCTCCGAAAATCTCGGATACAAACTCTCCTGCGCCGACCGCGGACGAATATGCCTTCGAAACGACGACGATCTGCCCGATCGCATACGGAGGAATGCCGCAGGAAACCGCGCCGAAAGCCGCAAGCGGGCTCGAGGAGGTTACCATCGGATAAATTCCGTTGTCCGGGTCTTTCATCGTGCCGAGCTGACCTTCGAGCAGGATTGTTTTATCTTCCCTGATCGCGTGATACAGATATTCGGAAACATTGCCAAGATAGGGCTTCACTTCTTCGCGGACCGTTTTGATCCAGTTTAAAAGTCCTTCCCTGTCAATCGGATCGGTGTGATAAAGGTTGACAAGCAGAGCGTCCTTGATATCGGCAACCCGGTTGATCTTCTCCATCAGAACATCATCGTCCTGATAAAACTCATTGATCTGCCAGCCGATTTTCGCGTATTTGTCGGAGTAGAACGGCGCAATGCCCGACTTGGTTGAGCCGAAGGATTTTCCGGCTAGTCTTGCCTCCTCGAGCGTATCAAACAGAACATGATACGGCATCATAACCTGCGCTCTGTCGGAGATCATGATCTGCGGCTGCGGAACGCCCTTGCTCATGATGTCCTTCAGCTCAGCCATGAACTTCTCAATATCAAACGCTACGCCGGAGCCCATGATATTCATGATGTTCTGATGAAAAACACCGGACGGAACCGTATGAAGCGCAAACTTGCCATACTTGTTCACAATTGTATGGCCGGCATTCGCGCCTCCCTGAAAGCGGATGACAACGTCTGCGCTGTCTGCCAGCGTATCCGTGATCTTTCCTTTTCCTTCGTCGCCCCAGTTGGCACCGACTACTGCTTTAACCATTTCGTGATCCTCCTGTAATCAATCCGTTACAAGGCAGGACAGCTTCTGCATGAAACTGTCTGCCAGACCATCAGTCAGTATACGTTATTTCGGCAAAGTTGTAAAATCAATAATTCCATTCTTCCCGTAAAACCTTCTGTCCGTGAGCAGAAGCTGCCGCAGCGTTTTTCGTCTGCCCTTTGCGGAGAACCGCTTTTCGCGGTATTGTATAAGTATTACGTTACGAGGGGAGAATGTTCTATGTTGCAGGAATTCAACGCATACGCGCGTCACGTGCTTCATACTGCGAAAGGCGCGGTTTCATGGTTTCTTTTCAGCGTTCTGTGCGGTGCCCTCATCGGCACGGTTTCCGCAGCCTTCGCAAAGCTGATCGCTCTGGCAACCGGTTTTCGGATGGCGCACGGCGAAATCATCTATTTTCTGCCGCTGGCAGGTCTTCTGATTATCTTCATCTATCACAAGGCAAACGTTGTAACATCCCGCGGCACGAATCTTGTTATCCATTCGATCCGCCACGACGAGCCGATTCCGTTCCGCATGGCTCCGCTGATCTTTGTCTCTACGGTCATTACACATCTGTTCGGCGGTTCGTCCGGCCGGGAAGGAGCGGCGCTGCAGATTGGCGGGAGCCTTGGTAACTTTCTCGGTGAAAAGCTGAAAATGACATCAGCGGAAAGCGCGAGACGCCGCTCGATTATGGTCGGCATGTCCGCTTCCTTCTCAGCCCTCTTCGGCACTCCGCTCGCGGCTACGATTCTGCCGCTCGAGATCAGTACCGTCGGCATTGTCTACTATTCAAGTTTTATGCCCTGCGCGATCGCTTCCTTAATCGCGCATTACATCGCGGGTCTGTTCGGTTTGCAATCAGAAGCGGTCAGCCTCGATCTGCCCGCGTTCGATCTGCGTCTGTTTGCCTTCATAACGCTTCTTGCGGCACTCAGCGGCATTGTCAGTGTTCTGTTCTGTGTCAGCATGCACCGTGCAAACCAATATATGCCAAAACTGATCAAGAATCCATATGTACGTGTTTTTGCCGGCGGCGCGATTATTGTTCTCCTGACATTTCTTGTGGGAAACCAGACGTATAACGGCACCGGATCAGACATCATCGCTGCCTGCATCTCCGGAAACGTGATGGAAGGGTCGCTCCCCGGTTATGCTTTTCTCCTAAAAATCCTGTTCACCGCGATCACACTCAGCGTCGGTTACAAAGGCGGCGAACTGGTCCCTACGATGTTTATCGGCGCCACGCTGGGGCACGCGTTTGGTGTCCTGACGGGGATTGATCCGATGCTCGCTTCCTGCATCGGTCTTGGCTGCTGCTTCTGCGCAGTCCTGAATCTGCCGATGACAGCCCTTCTTCTCTGTTTTGAGATGTTCGGTTTCAAGGCAATGCCGTACTTCCTGTACGCGCTCGCGATTTCCTACATTTTTTCCGGCAATTACGGGCTTTACAAGGATCAGCTGATCCGTTACGACAAGTACGGCACCGGGCTCATTGACAAGTTTACACACTGACAATTGTCCGCGCGGCACCCGCTCCGGCTCCCCGGTGACTTCGCCGCGCGGCTCGATTTATTCGGAGCGGCGCTTTTCGGCGTTTTCATGTGCCGCAACAGGCACTTCCCGGTGTTTTCATACAATAATATCTCATTCGCCGCTGCTGCATAGATTTGTCAAGACGTTTCCGGCGGCCGCGCGCGTATTGCATGGATTTTCTCGTTTTTCAGGCAATGCCGCGCGGTCTGCCGGATTCGTCTTGAATTATCTATGCAATCCGGCTAAAACCTTATGCGGAATTGCTGTAAAAGCTCCGGGCTGCCGCACCACAACATATGGTGCGACAGCCCCCTTGTATTATACGTTGATCTGCGCAGTTACCCCGAGCTGATCCTTATTCGCCTCGAGCATAGGCTGAACAACTTCCCGCAGGTAACGTTCCACCTGATGCGGTGCCGCGCCGACAAAGAGATGCGGATCAATATATTTATTGAGCTCTTCTCTGGTCATATGGAACTTCGGATCCGCGGCAATCAGGTCCAGAAGGTCATTGTCTTTTCCCTCTTCCTTGACATGCTTTCCCGCGATCATGGAAAGCTCTCTGATCTCTTCATGAAATTCCTGCCGGTTGCCGCCCATTTTGACTTCATCCATCATGATGTTCTCGGTCGCCATAAACGGAAGCTCCGCCTGCAGATGTTTTTCGATCACCTTCGGATAAACCTTGAGTCCATCGGTTACATTCAGGCAAAGATCGAGCACACCGTCAATCGCAAGAAAGCCTTCCGGTATAGACAGCCGCTTGTTTGCCGAATCATCGAGTGTTCTCTCCATCCACTGTGTGCCGGAGGTTACTTCCCCGTTAATAACATCTGCCATCACATACCGCGACAAAGAGCAGATTCTCTCACTGCGCATCGGATTTCTCTTGTACGCCATTGCGGAGGAGCCGATCTGATTTTTTTCGAACGGCTCTTCAACTTCCTTGAGATGCTGCAGGAGCCGGATATCCGTAGCCATCTTCATGGCTGAAGCGGCAATGCCTGCCAGTGTATTCAGAACAAATGTATCCACCTTCCGGCTGTAAGTCTGCCCTGACACAGGATAACAGGATGAAAAACCCATCTTTTCCGCAATCATCGGATCCAGCTTGTCGACTTTATCCAGATCACCGTCAAAAAGTTCAACGAAAGATGCCTGCGTGCCGGTTGTTCCCTTGGAGCCGAGAAGCTTCAGCTGCGAGATCGTATGCTCCGTCTCTTCCAGATCCATCATGAATTCGTTGATCCAGAGCGTCGCTCTCTTGCCGACTGTTGTCGGCTGCGCCGGCTGGAAATGCGTAAAGCCGAGCGTGGGCTGATCCTTGTATTCATCTGCAAATTTCGCGAGTGTCGCGATGACATTGATCAGTTTCCTGCGGACCAGCTGCAGAGCCTCCCGCATAATAATAATGTCCGTATTATCTCCGACGTAGCAGGATGTAGCTCCCAGATGAATGATCCCCGCTGCCTTCGGACACTGCTGTCCGTAGGCGTATACATGGCTCATGACATCGTGCCGCACCAGCTTCTCTCTTTCCTGCGCCACCTCGTAATTGATATCATCCGCGTGCGCCTTCAGCTCGTCAATCTGTTCCTGCGTGATAGGAAGCCCCAGCTCCTTCTCCGTTTCCGCCAGCGCGATCCAGAGTTTCCGCCATGTTTTGAATTTCTTGTCAGGCGAAAAGATATACTGCATCTCTCTGCTCGCGTACCTTGTGGAAAGCGGACTTACATATCTGTCATATCCCATTTTTGAACCTCCTGCGTATGCGCTTATTTCCATGCCGGCGCCGCCATTATAACGAGGGCGCCTTTGTTTTGCGGTAATCGTCCTTCAATTCCTGCAGAATCTCATGCAGTGAAGTTTCATAGCTGGTTTCCTGCCCCATCTCACGGTATCGTTTCATCCGCGCGATCCGCAGTTTCATGGCGCTTTTTTCGTACTCTTCATGCGCCGCGCGCACCCGCCTCTCCAGCTCCATGGAAGCATTATAACTTTCCGGATGCTCGGATACAAACGAAACATATTCGGCATCAGATAAACTGAAGCGGACGGCCGCCAGATATTGCAGGTAGACTTCCGGATCCTGCAAAAGATCATATGCTTTGCCAAAACACTCCGCAGCGCTGCGAAACCGGAACAGACCTGTATAAATACCTCCCATCCGGCAATACACCTGTCTGCGCATACTGCGCTCCGGCGCGGGCAGCGCTTCCAACAGCGCCTCATACTGTTCGAGTGCCTGATATACCTGCCCGTTCCCGCGAAGATATTCCGCCCGCTTTAAAATCCGCTCAAAAGGCTCCATGCCCTGACCGGATGCTACAATCTGTTTTGTCCGGATCTGTTTGTCCTGTGAAACATACCCGGCATATCCGAGAATCGCCGAAACGAACTCCGAAAGCGCGCGCTGCCTGCCCAGCATCGGGCGGAGCACTGCTGATAAATCCGGCAGTCCGCATTCATCGGAAATCCAGTCCACCAGAGCCGGATCCATGACAGAGGTGTCCAGAAACTGGGCACTCTGTACCAGCGAGTAACACAGTTCTTCAATCGAATAAATATTCCGTTCGATCTTTTCCAGCCGATACGGCGTCTTTGCGACCTTCCCGGTCGCGATAAAAACTCTGCTCATACAACATCCAATCTCAATCACTGCGGCCGGATTGTAATCATCTGCTCAAAGCGCAGACCGCTGGACGGAAAAATCTCCCCAAAACCGAGATCCTCTATCTGCACTTTCATCTGATCTTTTGAAGTCATCGTAAAATGCAGCCGGATTCTGGCAGTTCTGCCTTCTCTCATCGGCATGCCTTCGAGCCGGATCAGATAGTCCTGTGCCTTTCCTCCGGTCAAAGGCTGCAAGGTCAGATGCAGCTCGGCGCTGTCCTCAATGACAAGATCGCATGTTTTATCCACTTCATACCAGTTGACGCCTGCCTCGACAAGCGTATACAGACCGGGCTCACCTCTTTTCCCGGCCTGTATGCAGATGTTGGCGGAAAGCTTCGCGTCATCCAGGAAAAAATACTCCTTGCACTGCGGCGGCGGACTCAGTTTGAAAAGTCCTCCGAGAACCGCTCCTTTGCTGCAGAGTCCGCTTCCTTTGAACGCGCGGCGGCTGTTCGCACAAAGATATGCCGCCGAACGCCGGAGCATCCAGTCGCCTTCAAATCCGCTGCCGCAAAGATAGGTGGACGCGAATTTGCGCTCCTTCGTCTGCTCCTGCAGCAGATGGCAGAATTCCTCATCCTTTTCCTCCGCGGTCCGACCGTACAGTCCCGGAACCGTAAGGTCCATCGTATATGAAGCAACGACGGGCGTTGTGTGCGGATTAAAGGAAAGCAGATGCATATCCAGCTGCCCGCCGGCTTTATAATTGACGAGAAGACTTCCGGGTTCACGGATTTCCTTCGGCTGCATCAGCACGAAATTGTAAAACGAAGCGGCATAATCTTCATAAAACACAGCGCAGTCAAGATCGAGCCGCTTTTTAACTTTCTCCAGAATTGCAATCAGTCCGGCGTCCATCCGGGCGCTGGTGAACATGAGCGCAGCCGGCTTTCCGTCCGGCACAGCTTTGGAAAGCTTTGCCAGTACCCTGCTGATATAGAGAGAGAGCAGCGCTTCCGGCTCATAAGACGCATTGCCCGCCGTTACGCTTTGCCCTGCGCGGACCAGCGAAAGGAGCTTTGGTATATAAGTTCCACCCTCTTCCACGGCCTTCTGTGCCGCTTCCATACCTGCGTAAAAGTCGTTGGTATCCGCCGCTTTGTAAAGAACGGCAGGTATGTCATAATTCTTGGATCCCGCGGCTGCAGGCAGCGTCTCCGGTTCTTTTCCCGCAGGAAAATTCAGGCCGTTTCCTGTAAGCCATGAGACCTGGCAGAAATCATCGCCGAGGTCAAAGCCCGCTATGTATTGTCTGACGTTTTGCCTCTCAAACAGCATCCGTATCGTCCTTCCCGAAAAGCCTGTCCACGATGAACGCTCTGTCCGCGTACCGCTCGATTCCCGCAATCGCTTCCTCGTCGCGGCCTACCGCGGCCAGCATGGAAATCCGGTTGATTCTCCCGAACCTGTCATCCGTTTCCTCCGGAATCCGCGCGTCCTGACCGACTGTACCGCTTTCCACTACATTCTTTTCCGCCGCGTCATCGGTCACATAATAATGCATCTGCTCTCCGAAAAACAGCAGAAATCCCGTCACATAAACGCCGCGGTACATTTCCTTCATCTCCCTTGCTTCGTACTGCTGGCGGATTCCGTTTTTCTCGAGTGCGAAGTGATACATGATATGCGCGTCTTTATGATATTCTCTCGTTCTGTACTCCACGAGCGTTTCGTCCGAATAAGCCTGCAGTGCCGGCAGAACATCAATGAACTGCCGGAAAAAAGGAAAAACAAGGCCTTCGCCGACAAGATCCCCGAGGAACAGGGAAGTTACCTCGCGCTCGGAAGCCGAAATTCTTCCGGAGCGGCCGGCCATGTCTTTGAGCCACGCAATCCGGCAGATATCAACAAGCGGAACGCCGCCGCGCCCGTACTGCATAATCAGGTCAAACGAGGAGCGCTTCATCGGCAGACCGTTGATAAAATAATGATGCGCGCTCTGCGCGAGTACGTCCGCCATAAGCGAAGCGTCAGCGCCGCCCTTACAGTAATCTTCGATTACGGTTTCCCGCTCCGGAATCAGCTCACCCGTATAGAGCATCTGGATCAGCATTCTCCTGCAGACCGGGTAGTCCGGGACACCAAAGCCTAGGGCAGCTTTCCGGATCTCCTCCAGCTCCGTCGTCAGCCCGTCAAAACAGTTCTCCATGTACAGCAGAAGCTTCTCGTTGTACTTTCCCTTCCGGAAGGTCTCATAGACAGTTTCCGCGAACACCGCATCGTCTGACAGCTCCCCGGTATCCAGCAGGCCGCTGCAGACACGCACGAGCGTACTGCCGTCGACATGAAACGTTCCGTATTCACGGATCCAGGAAAGCGCCGTTTCATTGAGCCCGCGAATCGCCATACAGCGGATCATGGAGGCGCGTTCTTCGGAATTCATCCCCGAAGGGTCCATTGCTTCCAGAAAGCCGTCCATCGACCGGATATCATCGGCTGCGCCATAATAGCGGAGCAAAAGACCTCTTAACTTGTCTCTGTAACTTTCTGTCACGGCGCCGGACTCCGAGAGGTTCCGGAATCTTTCGGAGTTCTCCTTCGTGATCACAGATTCTTCATCGGAATTTCCCGCAAGATACAGATTGAATCCGATATTGTCTATGTTATATAAAGCCAGCGTCTTCGCGAAATCCCTGTACTCCATCATGCGGACAAGGCCATCCCGCGGCGCCGCGAAACGTTCGCCGGCGCTGTTTTCCAGAAACAGCTGAAAGTCATCCCCATAAACCGGTATATACGCGGTTCCGTTCCGGAAAGGATAGTACTGCTCATTCAAAAGCGCTCCGTTTATCAGAACGGCTCTCTGAATATCCTTCCTGTCTGATCTGACCATACAGGTAAATACCGCCTGCACCGCGGCAGCAGCCGTTTCCGGCGTCATGGCAGTGCTGCTCTTTAAAAACCAGTTGTACAGGTACGCGAGATCCCTGCTCATATCATGCGCGAGAAGATGCTCCTGCGTATAGGTTCTGATCTGTTCCTGATACTGCTGCAGCTGTGTTTCAAATTCCTCCCGGTGCTCCAGAACATATCGGTAGAGAACCGCGCTGCTTCTGTATGGCAGGGCTGTCTGGTAGGCAAAATACATGACCACAATTTTCGGAATCTCACCGTCATAGTCTTCCGGCATGGCCATCATATAGTACTCAAACAGTCTCGTGATCATCAGCTGTGCGTCCACGCCCCTCTGATACCACGCAAAATATTTCCGGTCCGTCATGTTGCCGCGGATCAGGATCGTGCAGATGCTTTCAAGAATCTCCGTCTTCCTGTCGGCAAGGTCCGGTTCCCGAAAAGCTGCGGAAAGCACCCGGAAGAGCGTCGGATGAAAATTTTTCGCGTGTCCGGCCATATAAGTCAGCTGCGAGACAACCGCGTCTGTCAGCAGGTGATTTCTTGCCGCAAAGGCCAGTGTCTGCAGGATAAAGTCATCCAGTCCCGTCATGATGGATGGCGCAAGGCGGATCATGCGGTAAGCTTCAATATATAGGAGCGGACTTCTGCAGCCGCGCCGGAACTGATCCGTAAGCACAGCCCAGTACTCGGATGTGCGGTGCGAAGCAAGATCCGTGGAAAACAGATAAAGCCAGGTGATCCAGAAGCTGTCCGGATTTCCCTGATGCATATCCTCCAGCGCGCGCAGGGCATCTTCCGTGACGTGATCCGACTCCTGCGTTGAAGCCTCCGCTGCGCCGACGCAAAGAAGCGTCAGATACATTCTGTACGCGTAAACAACATCGTCTTCGAGATCAAACTGCGCGGTCGGAAACGCAGGCAGCTTTTCTTCTTCGGAAAGTCCCGACAGGCGGCGGTTCAGCAGCTGCAGATCCCACATGGCTTCCTTGGGTTTGTTTTGCGTTAAAAGGAAGTGAATCCTGTAAAGCGCTGTCAGAGGATCGCCGCGGCCAAGCTCCGACAGCTTTGTTATCTCGGCGCCCATTGCGCTGAGGAAAGCTTCTCCGCGAAGCTGCCCCATGCGCATCTTTAAAAACGTCTGCATCATACGGACGGTGTGCTCATGCACTTCTTTCCGGTGAAGCGCGCGCAGGGCTGTATCCACACAATAAAGCACTTCAACCGGAACCACCGTTTCCGAATAAGGCGAGCGAAGACGGATCTCTGCGAGATTCAGTCCCTGGTGCAATGCTCCGGGATTGACCGCCACCGCCATCGTGCAGACACCGGCATGAAAATCCGCTTCCCGTAAAGACCTGCGGTCCGCCTGCAGAAATTCTCCGGTTACGGAAATATCCAGCGCTGTATATCCCCAGCCGCTTCTTCTGATTTCCAGTTTCTGCACAATTCTTTTTTCTGTGGCACCTTGTATTTCAACGGTGAGCTTTTGCGGGGTCACTTCATAAGCCGGCGGCTCTTTTCTTCCGGACGCGGCAAGAAACTCTTCGACACTCTGACCGCTGCCCTTTTCCACGGAAAGTCCGCGGTAAAGCCTTCGTTCTTTATCCTCATTGATGCCGATCAGTGTCCGGAATCCCGCACTGTAAAAAACCTCCTCCGCCTCATGCCAGTTCGTCCTTGCCAGATTCGTGAAGTGAACAAGATTGTGAATGGTTCCGAGAGACGTCTGCACCGGACTGTCCATTATCTTTACATGAAACGGAAGACGGTACTCGCCGTGGCTGGAGATGATCCGGAAATATCCTTCGACCGTATCTCCCGCGGAAAACGGCTTTGCGCTGAACCGGTAACCGATGATTTCTCTGGAACCTGAAAAAGCAGGCGTGAGGCAGCTCATGGAAAACTGGGAAGAGGATACAAAGCCGCTTACGTTCTCATCCTGCGGCCCTTCGATCATAAAAGTTCCTTCCCTGACTTCTCCGGGTTCCAGCGTAAGGATGACCGCCTCCGTATTAAACGACAGCTTCTGCTGCGGGGCATGAAACTTCTCTCTGCCCATCTTTTTCTGTTCCTTGAAAGAAAGCATACAAAAATCCCTCATCCGGCAGGAGACACTGCTCCTTTTTACCATCTGAGGGATATTGTAACACATCTGTATCAGGTTTTCACAGCGCCGGGTGCACCGTGCGGCGCTCTTTGACTGTTCCGGTTACTTATCGGCATCCGCCGCGGAAGTATCCTGCAGATTCATCAGCATGATTTCGTTCGAGCGGGCAACAAATTTACTCATTTCCTCTGCAGAGAGCGGCGCGTTCTGCAGCTTCGCGAGATCGTACAGCTGCTCGCAGATCGTATTTGTTCGCGCGTCCTCGGGGCTGCCGAGAACAAACTGCACCAGCGGGTGTTTTGCGTTCAGGACAAGGGTCTCTCCCTCCTTCGCGTACATGCTCATATCGCCCATGCCGCCTGCCGCATACATTTTCATCATGTCTGCCATACGGCGGTTCTGCTCGTCCACCTTGAGGATAGAGGAAATCTTTTTATCGCGCAGATTTTCAAGCGTCACCTTGAGCTTATCATTGTGCAGAGCCTTTCTGACTGTCTTCTCCAGTTCTTCTCCCTGCTTTTTAAGCTCTTCTTCATCTTTCTGGCTCGTGCGGCCTTTCATGACCTCGTCAACCGCCGCGTCGATCCGCATGAAGTGAATGCCTTCGTTCTTCGCTTCCAGCTGCGAAATAAAAGGCTGGTCAATGTTGTGATCCAGAACGAACGCCTGCAGCTTGTGCTCACGGAACATCCGGATGTACTGTCCCTGCTGCTGTTCGTCCGTAACGTAGTAGATCGTCTTGTCTTTTTTCTCTTCTTGCTTCCCGGTATCCGTTTCCTTTTCTCCGGCGGTTTCCTCTGTCTTTTCAGGCGCGGTTTCCGCTTCCTCTGTCTGCTGCTCCGCGTTCTCCGGCTTTTTCTCCGTTTCGGAAACGTCCGTCCTGTTGATATCAAGCGCTTCCGGCAGCGTATGGTATTTGCCGTCGAGATCCTTGAAAAGAATATAATCCGTCATGCGGCTGCAGAACTTATCGTCCCGAAGGCACCCGTACTTGATGAAGGGACTGATGTCGTCCCAGTACTTGTCGTAGTTTTCCTTGTCTGTTTTGCACATGCCGGCGAGCTTGTCGGCTACCTTTTTCGTGATGTACTCCGAGATCTTCTGTGCGAAGCCGTCGTTCTGCAGCGCGCTTCTCGAAACATTCAGCGGAAGATCCGGGCAGTCGATCACGCCCTTGAGCAGCATCAGAAATTCCGGAATGACCTCCTTGATGTTATCCGCGATGAAGACCTGATTGTTATACAGCTTGATGACGCCTTCCGCGGATTCGTATTCCAGATTGATCCTGGGGAAGTACAGAATACCTTTCAGATTAAACGGATAATCCATGTTCAGGTGAATCCAGAACAGGGGTTCCTTATAATCATTGAAAACTTTTCTGTAGAACTCTTTATACTCATCATCGGTGCAGTCCTTGGGCGCTTTTTCCCAAAGCGGATGCGTATCGTTGACAAGCTCCGGTCTTTTCTTGATCTTATATTCCTTTTCCGGTGCTTTCTTTACATCCTCTCCGTCTTTCGCGTCTGCCGCATCGTTTCCGGAAGCTTTCTCCTGCGCAGGCAGTTCCTCGATAATCACATCCTCCGGAAGACGCTCCGACTCCTTGATCACCTGTGTATCCTTCGTCCCTGCCGTCTGCAGATAGATTTCATAGGGCATGAAGCCGCAGTATTTCTGAATGACTTCTTTTGCCTTGTAATAATTGCAGAATTCGGCGCAGTCCTCCGATACATGGAGCGTAACCGTTGTGCCC
The DNA here is from genome assembly GCA_029224465.1 of Bacillota bacterium. GTDB lineage: Bacteria > Bacillota > Clostridia > Lachnospirales > Lachnospiraceae > CAG-791. The sequence continues at coordinate 134,576 of JAQXUQ010000010.1, forward strand.
GGAAGCTCTCTCATGCAGGATTCTTCCATCGCGTATTCCGAACCGCCGTCGCACTGCCAGTGCACAGGCTTTGCGTCTTTCTGATAAGACAGCGTATCAATCTCCACTTCATCGGAAACCATGAACGCGGAATAGAAGCCAAGGCCGAAATGTCCGATGATCTGATCATCATTCGCCTTGTCTTTATACTTCTCCATAAAGGCTTCGGCACCGGAGAAAGCAATATTGTTGATATACTGTTTGACTCCATCCGCCGTCATGCCCAGTCCGTTGTCGCAGACCTTGATGGTCCGGTCTTCCTGATTCAGAATTACATCAATTCTGGGCTTGTAATCCGCGGGAAGCTCCGTCTCTCCCATCATCTGCAGCTTCTTCAGCTTTGTAATCGCGTCGCACCCGTTGGAAATCAGTTCCCTGTAAAAGATGTCGTGGTCGCTGTAAAGCCACTTTTTAATAATCGGAAACATGTTTTCGCTGTTAATGGATAACTGACCCTTTTCTGCCATAGAAAATCACTCTCCTGTACTGTACATATTTCCCGGGTCTGTTCCGGGATCACCTTCTGTATTCATGCCCCGCATCCCTGTATCCCGCTCGCGGCGGGCTGTCTTCCGGGGCCTCATGGAAAAGTTTAGCCATGTCCCGCCGGAAAGTCAATAAAAAATTAGCACTCAATCAGCTTGAGTGCTAACAAAATATTGATTATAGGTATCAAAAAAACTTTTTGTTTGTATCTTCGGATCCGGAGGAATCGTGATCTTTTCAAAAGCCTGCTGATCCACCTCGCTGTCCAGATCTTTCGCAAACGCGTTGAACGCCTTGTCAAACGCTTCCTCCTGCCGCCTTTTCGCGATTTTCTTTTTGTTCGCGTCAGTCTGCGTCTGGTCATAAGCGCTGATGCCTTTGATAATCCGGTAGCCGTCCTTTGTCTCGACGACGTCTCCGATTTTGCCGGTCTCGGCAGCAAAAGCCGCATTCTCAAATGCCTCGTCGTATTCCCCGCGGCCGATCGTATAAGTCCCGCTGCCCTCTTCGTTGTAACGGCTGATGTATGTATCAAACGTTACCCCGGTATTATTCTTCATACCGTCAAAGATTTCTTTATGGATGGCATCGGCTTTTTTCTTCGCTTCCTTCTTTTCCTTGTCCGTAAACTCCACGCGTTTTCCGTTTTCGTTGATCCTGTAAGTCCTGATTGTGATGCACTGGATCTGCACCGTCCTCGCCTCGTCGTCGCTGACTTCCGTGTCAACGCTTCCTATGATCGAATCATAGACTTCTCCTGCGAGCGCGTAATCCTTGTACATCTGCGTGAGTTGTTTTTCGCTGACTTTCAGGAAGCTCTTTTCCTCCTCCCCGAGCGATTCGTAATAAGCGCGCGCTGCCTGCGCGGCCGCCGCGTTCTTTGTTTCATCAAGTGCTATCTTTTCCTTCACGGCCATCTGATCCAGCGCCTTGACGCGGGAGAGCTCGGAAAGCGCATTCTGCCGCAGCGCTTCCGCAAGCTCTTCATTTCCTTTTTTTGTCAAAACATCACTGCCATAAACCTCTTTATACTGATTTACGAGGTTTACAAGGTAGGTGCGCAGCTCATAGTCGTGCCCCTGCGCCGCCCCTACCGTAAAAACCGCCGTATCACCTGTTCCTTTCGTAAATACAACTTTCCGGCCGCACCCGGAAAGGGCGGGAACAAGAAGAAGCAGAGAAAGAATGAGTGCCGCCGCCTTTTTTTCAAAAGCCGTCATCCGATGGCCTCTCCCGGATTCTTTGCCGGCTGATCCATAGACCGCAGAATCGAGCGCGCGACGGAAAGTCCGTTGGCGGAAGCCTGCTGCAGTCCTCTCGTGATCCCCGCGCCGTCACCGATCGCATAAAGCCCGCGGATGCTCGTTTCAAAATCTTTATTGACAACCAGCTTATTCGAATAGAACTTGACCTCAACACCGTACATGAGAGTCTCATCCGATGCAATTCCGGGTGTTACCTTATCGAGCGCGAGGAGCATCTCTTCAATATCAACCATGATGCGGTGCGGAAGGACGAGAGAAAGATCGCCCGGAACCGCATCCTTGAGCGTCGGAATCAGGTTGTTTCTGCACAGTCTCTCCTCGGTCGTTCTGCGGCCTCTCTTGAAATCGCCGAAGGTCTGCACCATGATTCTGTTGCCGCAGAGCATGTTCGAAAGCTGCGCGATCTGCTTGCCGTACTCGATCGGTGTATGGAAGGGCTTGGTGAAATTCTTCGAAACAAGCAGCGCGAAGTTCGTGTTGTTTGTTTTGAATTCCTTGCCCTTGTAAGCATGGCCGTTTACAACCGCCAGATTGTTGTCATAATATTCAGTCGCCACCTCGCCGGAAGGATTTGTGCAGAACGTGCGGACTTTGTCGTCAAATGTAGGTGTATAGTAGACGAGCTTTGCCTCATACAGGTTCTCGTTCAGGAACTGCATGACTTCATCACGCACCTCTACCCGCACGCCGATATCCACCGTTCCGGGCGTCGATTCGATACCGAGCTCTGTGCACTGGGAATCCAGCCACTCCGCGCCGTCGCGTCCGACCGCAACGACCACCTTCGGCGCCGTAAAGATCTCACTCTTATGAGAGCGCACGCCGACAGCCTTGCCGTCCTCAATCAGGATTTCATCCACCGGATCATCGAAAATCAGCGTAACGCCCGCGTCCTGCAGATGCTTCTGCATTTTGGAATAAATCTGATAGCCGACTTCGGTGCCCAGATGCCGGATCGGACATTCAATCAGTTTCAGATTGGCGTCGATCGCCTTCGCGCGGATCTGACGGATTTCCTTCTGCTTGTCCACGCCCCAGACGTCTGTCGGCGCGCCGAACTTCAAATAAATATTGTCCGATTCACGGATCAGTTTCGTTGCCTCGTCATATCCCAGAATATCCGGAAGCGTTCCTCCGACATCGGGCGAAAGGGAAAGCTTTCCATCGGAAAACGCGCCGGCGCCCGAAAATCCGGTCGTAATCGCGCAGGGCTTGCAGTGCATGCACTTGCCTGTCTGCCGCTTCGGACATTTTCTGCGCTCAATCGAATGGCCTTTTTCAATGATCAGAATCCGCAGCCGCGGATTTTTCTCTTTCAGTTCATACGCGGTGAAAATGCCGCCCGGCCCCGCGCCGATGATAATAACATCAAAAGATTCTGTAACACTGGTGTAACTGCTCATAAATTATTCTCCTGCGGCGTTTTTGCGCTTATATCTTGCAAACGTATACGGGATGTCAAAGTATGTCATTTCATCGCTTTCCTGTGTTTTCTCCCAGTCCGGGTCCTGATCAAGATCCGGAAAATACGCGTCCGCCTCATATTCGTAATCTATCATGGTCACTTCCGCGCTGTCACAGTATGGCAGAAGCTCCCTGTAAACCGTCGCCCCGCCGATCACGTAAACATCGTCCGTATTATAGTTCTTCAGTTCTTCAAGCAGCTCTTCCACGCTGTGGACTACCTGCGCGCCCCGCACATGCAGGGACCTGTTCCTGGACAGAATTATATTTGTTCTGCGGTCCAGCGGCTGCTTGAGCGGAAATGTCTCCAGCGTTTTTCTGCCATAGACAACCACTTTGTCCATTGTCTCTTTCCGGAACATCTTATGGTCATTCGGTATGCTGACCAGAAGATCCCCCTTATTTCCAATCGCCCAGTTGCGGTCAACTGCAACAATCGCTTTCATTCCTGTCCACTTCCTTTCAGATCGCGATCGGGATGTTCGTAATCTGGCCGCCGGCAACTTCATATCCTTCGAGCTTCACGTCATCCCTTGTAAATTTATAAAAATCATGAATATCCGGATTGATCCGGACTTTCGGCGCGGGTTTCGGCGTCCTTCCGATCAGCTCCCGCACGGCATCCGTATGGCGGTCATAAATATGCGCGTCCGCAACCACATGCACAAACTCGCCGGCCTCCATATCGCAAGACTGCGCCATTAAAGCAAGAAGGCACGCGTACTGCCATTCGTTCCAGGCAAAGGCCGCGAGAATATCCTGCGAACGCTGGTTCAGAATCCCGTTCAGTGTCAGCCTGTCATGCCCTTCTTGCTGCGTCACATTAAAGGTCATGCTGTAGGCGCACGGGTACAGATGCATGGCATGCAGATCCGCGAACGTATAGATGCTCGTCATGATACGTCTGGAAAACGGGTTGTTTTTCAGATCATAGATTACCCGGTCTACCTGGTCCATGTACCACCAGCCGTCCTCCGCGCGCACTGCGTGCGCTCCGGTGAACGCTCCGGCGCGCTGCGCCGCATCCCCGGTATCCGGGCTTTCCGCCGCATAGAGCACCGCCCCCGCTGCAGCCAGCTCCGGCGTCAGAACATCTCCCGTAAATGCGGTTTCGGGAATTGCAAAGTCTCCGAACGCGTGCCGGAGACCTTCTTCGCTGATGTCATGGTAGCGGTGCTTGACCGCCATCTGATAGCCGTATGCCTTGCCGATGGAACCGGTTTCATCCGCCCATTCATCCCATACGCCCGAATGCAGATCATGGATGTTGTTTGACTTGCTCTGCCAGATCCATAAGAGCTCGTCAAGTGCGCTTTTAACCGGCGTTTTCCGGAGTGTCAGGACAGGAAATTCTTCCTGCAGATTGTAACGCGTAACTACACCGAATTTTTTAATGGTGTAGGCAGGGGTGCCGTCCGGCCAGTGCGGGCGCACCTTCTGTCCCTGTGTCGTTGTCCCGTTCTCGAGTATGTCCGTACACATACGGATAAAATTATCATCAATCTTTGCCAAATTTAATTTTCTCCTGCTTCAAATTGTCTCTTCCCCTGCAGCAGCTTCTTCAGTTTCCGTCCTGCAGCGCCGCTCCGTACAGAATTTTCGCGATTTCCGAATCCTTGTCAAGAAGAATGGTCTTGCTGCCGCCCTTCATCGCTTCCCGCAGCGCGTCCAGACTTCTTGTATAATTATAGAACTGCGCCTTATCCTCTGTATCATATGCCTGCGAGAGAATCTTCATGTATTCGGCTTCTCCGGCGGCCTCGGTCACGGCGGCCTCCTTCTGTGCCTGCGCCTTCATGACCGTGACCTTCCGGTCTGTTTCGTTGCGGATCTTCTGTGCCTTTGCGTCGCCTTCCGCTTTATAGGATGCCGCGATATTCTGCCGCTCGGAAATCATGCGTTCATACACAGCTTCTTTATTATCGTCCGGCAGGTCAAGCGCCTTGATCTCCGCCTGCAGAATCTCAATTCCGTATCCGCCCATATCGGTGTTCGCGCCGCTTGTGATCATACTGGTCAGCTTCTGCCCGCGCGCCTCGATCACTTCATCCTGCGTCATGGAGGAGATCACGCCTTTTGCGGCATTATATACCGCAGCCTCAATTCTTTCATTTGCGCGCGCGTCAATCGCGTTCAGCGTCTGAATGTATTTTACAGGATCTGTCACTTTCCACAAGACATACGTATCCGCGATCATGGATTTTTTGTCCTTCGTTATGACATCCGATGCGGGAATGTCATACAGGATCGTTGCGGCGCTCACCCGCTGCACGCTCTGTATGAAAGGAAGCTTCATCTTCAGTCCCGGCGTTTTCTCGACACGTACAATCCTGCCGAACTGCCGGACCGCTGCATACTGCTTCTGGTTCACTGTATACAGAGAACCGGACAGCAATAGAACAGCCGCAAAAACGCCAAGGACGAGTGCTGTTCTGAATATCCGTTTTTTCATAGCATTCCGCCTCCCTGCGGCTCAGCTGCCTGAACCGTTTTGCGTACTTCCGGTCTTCCCGCTTCCGGATTCATCCGCGGAAACGGCCTCTCCCGCAAATTGTTCAATCGGAAACATCTCCTGTGTCTTTCCGTCCGTGATGATCACTTTCTGTCCCGGAAGCACATCTTCCATGACCTCATAAAACATCCGCTGCCTGGTGATCAGCGGATACCTGCGGTACTGGGCATACATTTCCTCAAAACGCCTCGCCTGCCCCTCGGCCTCGGCAATTCTGGCCTCTTTGTCCGCGTCAGCCTGCTGCAGGATCCTGTCCGCTTCCGCTTCCGCGGAGGGAATCTGTTCACTCTGATATTTCTTCGCGTTATTGATGGCTGTGTCCGCGCCCTGTTTGGCCGTTTCAACAGCCTTGAAGGCCTGCACGATTTCCGGTGTCGGCGGCTCGGCGTCCTGAATCTGGATGTTGACCGCCTGCAGACCGATATCTTGTTTCTGCAGCGCCGCGGTCAGCTCTTCCTTGACCCTTGCCTGTATCTGACTTTTGCCCGTCGTAATGACGTCATCCACCGGAAAGTCACTGACTGTAGAGCGGATACATGCAAGCGTTATGTTTTTCATGATCTGCTCCGGCTGCGGCGTATTGTAAAGATAGGCGACGGGATCACTGACTTTGTATTCCAGATAGAAGTCGATATCAACGAAGTTGAAATCCGACGTGATCATCACGCCTTCATCTTCGACCGTGATGTTCTGGCCGCCGTCATCCATCTGATAACCGATTCCGATGCCATGCGTCGTCATATCCACAAAATGTACCTTCTGCAGATACGGAAGCTTGAAATACAGTCCCGCGGTATCGGTCCGCACAACCTGTCCGAACATAGTCAGGACTGCCTGCTGCTGTTCGCTGACATTGTAAAAACACTCCCGTGCCGTCTGCACAAGAAACAGAACGGCGGCGGCAATAAGAACAATCCGAAGTGTCTTTCTGCCGTCCGGCAGCTTCGGCTCCCCTTTCTCTGTGGTGTCTGCAAAAGATGACGACTTGTTTCTGCTTCCCGCGCCTGTATTTCTCCGGAATCCGAATGACTGCATGGGTCCTCCTGTCTCTTTGCCGGATTTATTTCACCGGTATCCTGTACTTTCTGCAGAGATCGTTAATTTCTTTGGTAAACTGATCCAGTTCTTTGTTCGGCAGCCCCTTGCCGGCCTCGATCACTTCATCCAGCCGCTTTTTGGCGATGGTCAGCTTTGTAAATGAGCTGGAGGCCATCCGTACGTTTCCTTCTCCGTGCGGAACAGGAACCGGCTTGGCAATGCGGATGAATTCTCCCCGGAGAAGGTCATATTTTGTCCCGGAATACGGCGCCATCGCGTTGAATCCGCGTTCCTCCAGGCCTTCCGCAAAAGACGCGGCCACCGCATCATCGCCATGAACGACAAAGACCTGTTTGGTTTTTTCGTGAAAAGCATTGATCCAGTCAAGCAGTCCGTCTCTGTCTGCGTGCCCCGAAAGGCCGTCCATTACATAAATCTGCGCCCGCACCGGAAATGTCTCTCCGAAAATCTTTACATCCGCGGCGCCATCCGTTATGCGTCTTCCGAGACTCCCCTCTGCCTGATAGCCGACAAAAAGGATCGTCGAATCCGGTCTTGAAATATTATATTTCAGATGATGTTTGATTCTGCCCGCGTCGCACATGCCGGACGCGCTGATGATGACCTTCGGCTCGTCATCGTTATTAATCGCGATGGACTCCTCCTGCGTAATCGTCAGATGCAGATTCGGGAAGGTAATCGGGTTGACGCCGGCATTGACCATCTTCATGGCTTCCTCGTCAAAACAGCTCCCTCTGCACTCCTCAAACACGCTGGTCGCTTCGACGGCCATCGGGCTGTCGACGTAAACCGGGAAATCCGGCAGCTCCGGAATCATGTCGTTCATCTTGATCTGCCGGATAAAATACAGCATGACCTGTGTACGCCCGACCGCAAAAGCGGGTATCACAAGATTTCCGCCTCTTGTAAGTGTCATCCGGATTGCTTCCGCAAGTTCCTGCACATGATCTCCCTTTGCCTTCTCGTGAAGCCGGTCGCCGTAGGTCGATTCCATGACGACATAATCCGCTTCACCGGTCATCTGCGGATCTTTCAGCAGCGGCTGGTTTTTGTTCCCGATATCCCCCGAAAAAACAATTTTCCTCTCCTGCCCGTCCTCGGTCAGCCACAGCTCAATGCTCGCCGAGCCCAGAAGATGGCCTATGTCCGTAAAGCGGAAACGGATGCCGTCACAGAGCGGAACGATCTCGTCATACGGATATGACTTGAAAAGCCGGATCGCGTTCATGGCGTCTTCCATCGAATACACGGGTGTTACTTTGGTAAAGTCTCCGCGCTTTGCCGCCTTTCTCTGCGCATATTCCGCCTCCTGCGACTGAATATGCGCGCTGTCGCGCAGCATGATGTCACACAGGTCTTTTGTGGCTTCCGTCGATATAATCGGCCCTCTGTAACCGTCGTGAAAGAGTTTCGGCAGCATGCCCGTATGATCAATGTGTGCATGCGTGATCAGCACATAGTCGATATTGGAAGGATTGACCGGCAGCGGCTGGTTCACGAAATCATCATGTCCCTGTTCCATTCCGCAGTCGATCAGAATGTTTTTGCCTGCCGCGCGCAGAAAATGGCAGCTTCCCGTCACTTCGTGATCCGCGCCGATGAATGTAAGTTCCATATAGCCTCCCTTTGCGGCCGCCGTCCCGCTGTGCCGGCTCCCCCGCCTGCACCCCCGGCTGCTTCTTCCGCCGCATGTCTTACAGGAACTATTGTAAAGCATGCGGCGTGATTTTTGTAGCGGATTACCGCAAGCTCCCGGCAACGGCGTTGAAAGCGCACCGGGAATGTCGTATACTTTCACAGAAGAATTGATATAAGGAGGCAGGAGCCATGACAATCACATATCCCGCTGTCTTCCGTCAGAAAGAAGACGGCTCTTATGACGGATATTTTCCGGATCTTTCCGGCTGCAGATTTGAGGGACAGACACTGGATGATGCCAGAAATGACGCGATCGAAGCCGAACACAGCTGGATCGAACTCGAAATTGACGAGATGGAGGACGGCGCTTTTCCCGATCTTCCGTTCGTAAGCCATCATGAGGACATCGCGACCGGCGACCATGAATTTGTGCAGGACATTTCCGTCATCATTCATCTGGGCGTCGGTTATTACTGAGAATCCGGGCTTTAGTAAAGGCTTTCCGCAGGCTGCCGTCACGGCGTTTCGCGGAAAGCTTTTATTAATGCCGGCTGTTTTCAAAGCGGGGCGGGGGCAGCGGGCCGGAGGAGGCGCGCACGCAGCTCCTGTATCTCCTTTTCCGTCAGTTTCCTGTACTCTCCCGGCGAAAGGTCCGGATCAAGCCGCAGCGGGCCGAAGGTAATTCTCTGCAGATATTTCACTTCTCTGCCGCCGCCAAGCGCTGCCACCATCTTCTTAATCTGATGGAACTTGCCTTCCTGAATCGTAATCCGGACTTTTGAGGCGTCCCCGGAAACAATTTCCATATTTGCAGGCATCGCCGTCAGATTCCGGTCGAACTGAATTCCTCTTTGAAACTTTTCGATATCTTCCTGTGTGACGGGTGCCGTCAGCTCCGCGTAGTACGTCTTGTCAACGTGGCTCGCGGGGGCCAGAAGCCGGTGCGCAAGCTGCCCGTCATTCGAAAGAAGCAGCAGACCTTCGGTATCCTTGTCCAGACGGCCTACCGGTGCAAGATCCCGCCTTCGCCGTCCGCCTTGTCCGTCATCTGCCATCAGATCCAGAACTGTTTTCTGCCGTTTGTCAACCGTTGCGGTCAAAACACCGGCAGGTTTGTTCATCATGTAATATTCAAAGATATGGTACTCGACCGGTTTTCCGAAATAGGTAACTTCCGGTGCCGCCGTTTCATCCAGAAGAAATCCGGGGTCCCGCACCGGCTCTCCGCCGACGAGAACAGCGCCGCCCCGGATGTTCTTTTTGATTTCACTGCGCGTGCCGGCGCCCATATCCGCGAGAAATTTGTCCAGCCGCATTGTGCTCCTTTCCGTTCCGGCCGCATGCCGGAGACCGCTGCCCGGTTACAGCTTTCAGCAAAGCAGGACAGCCGCATGGATCGGTTCCGCTTACAGCTGGTCCGCCAGTTCCAGAATCAATTTTTCTGATTTTCTCCAGCCAAGACAGGGATCGGTAATGGATTTTCCATACACACCGTCGCCGATTTTCTGGTTTCCGTCCACCAGATAACTCTCGATCATCAGGCCTTTGACAAGTCCCCGGATTTCCTCCGATACATGCATGCTGTGCAGCACGTCCTTGGCAATCCGGATCTGTTCCATATATCTTTTGCCGGAGTTGTTATGATTGCAGTCGATAATGACCGCCGGATTCAAAAGCCCCAGCTTGTCGTACTGCTCCTTGAGATCCGTCAGATCCTCATAATGGTAATTCGGATGGCTGCGACCGTACCGGTCAACATAGCCCCGCAGAATCGCGTGTGTCAGAGGATTGCCGGTCGTTCTGACTTCCCAGCCTCTGTATACAAATGTCTGCGGATTCTGCGCCGCGATAATGGCATTCATCATGACGGAAAGATCGCCGCCGGTCGGATTTTTCATGCCGGCGGGAATGCCGATGCCGCTCGCGACCATCCGGTGCTGCTGATCCTCCACCGACCTTGCGCCGATCGCTACATAAGCAAGCAGATCCGAAAGATAACGGTGATTTTCCGGATACAGCATCTCCTCGGCGCAGGTAAAGCCTGTCTGCGTCGCGACGCGGGTGTGCATCTGACGGATCGCGATGATCCCTGCCAGCATGTCTTCCGCCTTCTCCGGATCCGGCTGGTGCAGCATTCCCTTGTATCCGACGCCTTTTGTGCGTGGTTTATTCGTATAGACCCGCGGAATGATGAAGATTTTGTCTTTCACCTTCTCCTGCACACGGGCAAGTCTTGTCATGTACTCCAGGACAGCATCTTCCCGGTCCGCGGAGCAGGGACCGATAATCAGCAGAAACCTTTTGTCCTTCCCTGTAAAGATATCTTCGATTTCCTGATCCCGTTTCTGTTTGAGCTGTTTAATGCTCTCGGGAAGCGGGTACTCGTCCTTCAGCTCCTGCGGAATCGGAAGCTTCCGCACAAATTCCATCTGCATTTCCATAATAATTCTTTACTCCCGGGTTCCAATATGCTGCGGCGCCCCTCATTCAGAACGAATGCCTGCGCCTGCTGGTAATCGATACGTAGAGATCGTACAGAGCGGAACCTGTTTTGCCGTGTGCCGGGTGCTCGTCCTCGCCGATTTCCACAATGTGTGACTCGTAGGCATTGATAATCCGCGTACCGCTTGGATGCGCGCATTCCCTCTGGAATTTACCGCACTGATAATTTGCATGCACATGCCCGTAAAACATATATTTCGGCTTCCATTTCGTAAGAAGCGAATTGAAGCACGCAAAGCCCATATGCGGCAGGTCGTCCATATCGCCGTATCCCCGCGCCGGAGAATGCGTAACAAGAATATCAAAGCCGTTGTGCAGCGCAATCATCCGGTTCAGCTTCCGGATTCTCTGCCGCATCTCCTCCTCCGTATACATGCACGGATTTGTAGGGTGATACCGCATGCTGCCGCCCAGCCCCAGAACCCGCAGGCCTTTATAATCATAGATTCTGTCGTCAATGTCAATGCAGCCTTCCGGCGGCATCGTCAGATAGCTCTTATCGTGGTTGCCCTTGACATAGAGCAGCGGACAGTTCACCATCGTTTCCAGAAACTCCAGATATTTGTGATTCAGATCTCCGCAGGAAATGATGAGGTCGACACCTCTTGTCTTCTCCGGATCGTAGTATTCTCCAAGGCTCTTCACTTCTTCATCTGCCAGAATCAGCACCTTCATCATGTAACCCCAACAAATTCTCAGTCTTCGTTAACCCCCGCGATGCTCACGACATCGCCCGCGTCCGCGCGAAGCTCCTGTTTCTGCGGAATGGCGCCGTCAATATTATCGCACAGCCAGTTCATTGTGATGATTTCCTCATTCGTAAGTCTCGGGCTGTCTTCCTTCCGGATGACACCTTCCTGACTGCGAAGCTCTCCGTCGAACGGACTGATTCCTTCCGTGATGATGCCTCCCCGCAGCAGTCTTGCAAGCTTCTGCGAATAATACGGCAGCTTTTCGGAAAGAATCACATCGATGACGCCTGCCGACATTCCCCACCAGTATGACATGGCCTGCTGCGCGCCTTTGACGGCTTTGTCATATGTTCCGTCCAGAATTGTTTTCACCAGAAGTTCATAGTAACGCCCCCAGTTCAGGACCGGGAAAGCCAGATTTGTCACGCTTCCGTCCGGTTCCATCTGATAAATGCCGTATTCTCTGGACGGTTGCTGCGGCCTGATAATGTCCTGTCCCGAAATGACCGTGATTCCTTCCTGCGCGAACTCCTTCTTCCAGTCTGTCCCGATCTGCGTTGACCATTTCAGTTCAATTCTTGCCTTCGGATCGACAAGCGAAGCGCCGACCGCGAACGCGTTGATGTTCGCGATTGTGCCGTACAGCGGATAGTCGGCGACATATCCGATCTTATGACTGTCCGCGACACTCGCCGCGAGCGCTCCCATGACAAACTTGGCTTCATACATCCGCCCGTAATAATTGCGGACCGCATTGTGGGAAAGATTCACCGAGCAGTTTAAAAACCGGATCTCCGGATAGTGAATCGCCGAGCGCAGCGTTTCCGGCATCTGCTCGGGTGAAGTCGTAAAAACAACGCCGTCTCCGTCCGCCGCCGCCGCGTCAATGGCTCTCCGGATCTTCTCGTCCGTGTCGCAGTTCTCGAAGCAGATCGTATCGACCGCGCCGTCAAAACATTCCTGCAGGTGATTTCTCCCGAGCTCATGCCCGTAAATCCAGCCGGAGTCATCCGGACTCTTCGTATACAGAAATGCCGCGCGCAGCGGATTTTCCTTTGTATAAGTCTTCGGGCGGCGGAGAATATCCAGAATGCCGCCGCCCGCTGTCTGAATATCCTCCGGCTTTTCGACAAGCTTTACATTGTCGGCGTTCGTTTCGGTCATAAATTCATTCCGAAGCTTCGAAACCCGTTCGGAAAGCACTGTATCCGGCTCGTCCATCAGGCTTTGCAGAGGATAAACCGTGAGATAGACAAGGAACGCGTCACCTTCTGTCGTATCTTCCTGCTTGCCGTATTTTGCCCGGTAAACCCGCAGAAAATTCGCGTATCCCGCCTTGACGTCTTCCATGACGGCGTCCGGCCACGGGTGCTCGAGGTCCTGTCCGATCAGCCCCGCGAATTTCCTGTACGAGCCTTCTTTGGAAAACAGAATGTCATACAATGGACATACCTTGAAATAATCCAGGAATTCAAAATAGCCCTTGTTCTCCTCCGTTCTCTTCGGCAGGACGCGGATAATATCCGCGGCGATAAACGCAACGCCGCTGTAACGGCAGACCGAAACTCTCTTGTTTCCTTCCTGCACGTAAAAACGGTTCAAATATTCATATGCCTTGATCGGATCGTGCAGTCCTTCCTGCAGCTGGGAGTCATAGAGCAGAGACCACTTGGTCGCGAATTCCGACTTCGGACCTAAAATCGGCATGAAATTCGATGAAAAAGTATTGGTCCGTCCGCTCGTCTTTGTTCCGACAACCTTCTCGATCGGTAGATCGACGATTCCGACCGGGACCTCCGCAAGCGTATCGATGTCTTTGAGAATTTCATCCAGAACCGGCGGATACGGATAGCGGCCTTCCGCAATCGCTTTTCTGTATTCCCGCTGGCCGATTCTGCAGGCGTTTTCATAATCTTCAATCATACTTTCTCCTTTGGAAGAGCCTGCTGCTCCGCAGCTCTTCCGGTTACGACAATTTTAAAGGGGGCGGTGCCCCTTTGCAAGGCATCGCCCCCGGAATTTCCGAAAATATATCTGTTCTGCCGGCACCGCCGCGCCGCGGAAGCCGCAGCGGGTATGAAAATTGTGCAGTCTCTCCGGCGATCAGGCCACAGCCGGAGCCGCGGCGGCAGCCGCTGCAAGGCGCGGCATGATCGCGGCTCCCACAGCCCCGGGCCCGATGTGGCAGGATAACAGGAGCGAAAGCCGCCGCACGGGAATCTGACCCCGTTTTGCGGGAAACGCTTCTTCAAGCTCCCGCGCGAACGCTTCCGCGCGCGCTCTGTCATCCGAGTAAGCTACCGCGAGATCGCAGCGGCGGCAGGATGGATCGTGAAAGCGCTCCTTTGCGTCCCTCTGCAACGCCTCCAGCATGATCTGCCGGCACTGCTTCGCGGTTCTGCCGGTGCGGTACGTATCCAGCGCGCCGCCGGCAGGAATCGTAAGGACCGGCCGGATTTTCAGGAACGTGCCGATGGCGGCGGCAGCCGGTGTTATCCGCCCTCCGCGCTTTAAATATTCCAGCGTGCCCATCGCGATATAGATCGCGTTTTCATCCGCGTTCTCCTGCAGCACCTTTATGATTTCACCCGGACCGTATCCTTTGCGGATCAGATTTTCTGCATCCAGCAGTGCCTGCTGCTGCGTAATCGAAACTCTCCGGTTGTCGGCGACAAAGACCCTGCCGCGGTATTTCTCCTCCCGGGCGAGCAGCAGCGCCTGCTGCGCGGAACCGGAAAGAGCGGAGGAAATCGGAAGATGAATCACGGCGTCCGCCTCCGAAAGTGCGGCGTCCCATGTACGGAAAACATCTTCCGGCAGAGGCTGTGATGTCCTGCATCTGCCGCCTTTCTCCATCCGGCGGAAAAAGTCTTCCGCGCTCATATTGATCCCTTCGAAATATGTTTCCGGATCGTTGTCAAACATAAACGGCATCGGTACGACATGTACACCCATGCGCACCATTTCCTCCCGCTCCAGTCCGCACCCGGAATCTGTTGTCAAAGCAATTTTCATTTTGTTTTGTCTCCTTTGCCATCCCCGCAGCGGCGCGAATATCCGCCGCCGGGTTTAAAATCAGACAGCTGTTGTTTTTCAAAATTTTCTATAGTATACTTTCGGCAAAACAGGAATGCACCGGGCATTATCCGATTCCTGTCGGAGTTCCGACAAACCCTGAAAACAGACGGATGCGGAAGGAGGCAGAATCTATGGCTGTCATTGATCTGAAAGAGCTGCGGGGAAAAGACGGGAAGAAGCTGCCGAAAAGTCAGCGCTATATCATAGAAACATTTCTTTCGATGCGCGCGCAGCTGCCGCTCGAAAAGATCACAGTCGTGGAACTCTGCCGCCGGGCAGACATCAATAAATCCACGTTCTACGCCTATTACCATGATATCTACGCGCTTTCGGAAATGCTGCAGACAGAAGTGATTCAGAAAATCATTGACTCTTTTGACGATCCGGATGAAATTATCTCGGATCCCGGCAAATATACGATGGACGTTCTGATGAACTGTGAGCCGGACACGGAGCTGATACGGATTCTGTTTTCCGGCAGTCAGAGCAGTCTCCTGCCGCAGCGGCTCGAAAAGATCATCAGGGAACAGTTTTATAAGGCAAAGCCCCAGCACCGGGGCGACATGAAACACGCCCTGATGCTGAGTTACAAAATTTACGGCGCCTATTACGCCTTCGAGAATAACCGCCAGTTTGACAGAACAGAAGCGATCACTTTCATCGGTCAGATGGCGGGCGCGTTCTGCCCGCCGTGGCCGGACCGGAAAGACGCTCAGTGAGCACCGCCCGTTTCTGCCGCATCCTCTGCGATCAGCTTCCGGATGGCGCCGACCGCGACGCGGACTGCTGTGTCCGTGTCGTGCACGACAGGGTTCGGGAGGCCTTTCTTCTCTCTCTCCTGATTGGCCATCACGAGAAAACAGGACCCGCAGCGCACTCTTCGCGCCGCCGCGACCACAAAAAGCGCCGCAGATTCCATCTCGGACGCGAGGCATCCGAGGCGCAGCCATGCGTCCCACTTGTTCTGCAGTTCATAACCGACCGGCATACCGGCCGGATCATGCTGTCCGTAAAAGGAATCCTTACACTGCACTACCCCCGCGTGCCATACGGTTCCCTGTTCCTTCGCAGATTCGACAAGCGCGTTTGTTACATTCAGATCGGCGACAGCCGGAAACTCGACCGGCGCGTATTCTCTGCTGGTTCCTTCCATACGGACCGCGGCGGTCGCGATTACCGTATCGCCGCTCTTTACATTCTCCTGCATGCCGCCGCAGGTGCCGATCCGGACAAAGGTATCCGCGCCGGCCTTTATCAGCTCTTCCATGGCAATCGAGGCGGACGGTCCGCCGATGCCTGTCGATGTCACACTGACCTTGACACCGTCCAGATAACCGGTATAAGTCGTGAATTCACGAACGTCCGCGACAAGCTTCGCGTCATCCAGATACTTTGCGATTTTCACACACCGTTTCGGATCCCCGGGCAGAATCACATATCTGCCGACATCTCCCCTGCCAACCTGTGTATGGTACTGTTTGCTTTCATCTTCCGAGTAATGCATACCCCGCCTCCTTTTCAGCGCATCTCCATTGTGTTCTGCTGTTCTTATTATATACGCGCGCGGCCGGTCTGCGGAGCCTCCATGCGCCGTACCACGCGTTTTCTGCCGCCTGCACGACGTGCATGCGGGCGGCCTTCGCGATTTTTGTGCCGTGCTGCGCGCAATCTGCTATACTGGTGGCATTGCCGGGCAAACGCCTTATGCTGTCCCGGTGCAATTTCAAAACCGGAGTAAATTATGCCCAAACTTCCCGTCTGGTACAAACTGGATAATGCCGCCAAAATCGTCCCTGCGACTGCGCACGGCAGCGACACCCGCGTCTTCCGCATTGTCTGTGAGCTCACGGAGCCGGTGGACCCCGTCACACTACAGCATGCGCTCGACAAGACGGTGCGCGAGTACAATCATTTCAATGTCGTTCTGCGTAAAGGTTTCTTCTGGTACTATCTGGACGAAACCGGCCTCCGGCCCAATGTGGAGAAAGATCATGACAGCGCCTGCAGTATGCTCTACTATCCCGGCAGGCGGAATCTCCTGTACCGCGTATGTTATTTCGAACGCAGAATCATCCTCGAAATGTTTCATGCGCTGGCGGACGGAACCGGTGCTTTCACGTTTCTGCAGACGCTGGTGACCGGGTATCTTGCGGAAAAACATAACCTCGGAGAAGGCCTTGCCCCGACCGAACGTTCTTCCTCACAGGAGAAAACTTCGGACGCTTTCCGGCATTTTTACCATAAGACGGCTAAATCCTCTCAGCTCGGACAGATGACCGGAACCAGAGCTTATCAGATTCACGAAACAAGAGACGCGAACCTCCGGACACACTGTCTGGAGGGAACCGTTCCGGCCGGAGCCTTTCTGGATCTTGCGCGCAGATATAATACAACCGCGAGCGTTCTCTCGACCGCTCTGATCATCGAAGCCATCCTTCCCTGCATGTCTGTCCGCGAAAGGAAATATCCTGTCGTGATCAGCGTCCCCGTGAATCTGCGGCAGTATTTCCCTTCGGAGACGACAAGGAATTTCTTCGGCGTGATCAATGTCTCTTATGACGCTTCCGAATACGACGGAACGCTGGAGAGCATTCTGCCTGCGGTCAGGCGCTGTTTTGACGAGCAGCTTGCAAAGGATAAAATTCTTGCGACCATGAATTCCTATTCCGGACTCGAGAACAATCCCGCGATCCGCTTTGTCCCGCTCTTTATCAAGGACCTCGCCGTTCAGGGATTCTCCGCGGCGGCAAGAAAAGGCACAACGGCGACCGTCTCCAACCTCGGCCGCATCCGGATGCCCGCGGCTCTTGACCCGTACATTGACAAGTTCTCGGCCTTCATGGCAACGCCGAACATGCAGATCTGCATCTGTTCCTACGGTGACAAAATGGTATTCGGCGCCTCTTCGGCTTTCTCCGGGCACAGCGTCATGCTGAACTTTTTCCGGCGGCTTACCGCGCTTGGTATTTCCACCGAGCTTGCGACGAATGATTATGATCTGCGCGGCAGCGCGCAGGCAGAGAGGTAGATCATGCAGTACTGTTCCAAATGCGGCATCCATATCCGCGGTAATAAAAAATGCTGTCCGCTCTGTCAGGGACCGCTGACCGGAGAGCCGGAGGATCCGGCGTTTCCTGTTTTGCCGAAACATACGTATTCCAGCCTCTCCGTCATGAAAGTGGCTGTTTTTATCTTTGCCATCTGTGAAATCGCGCTGGCCTCGCTCTGGTACCTTGCAAGAGGCACGAGAGCCTGGACACCGGTTGCGGGCTTTGCCGTGTTCCTGCTGCTGATCGATGTGGCCATTGCACTCTACTACCGCTATAACATCATCAAAATCGTGACCTTCGAGTGCTACTTCATCATGCTGTTGATCTTTGCTGTCGACCGGCTGACCGGTTTTCACGGCTGGTCGCTGGCCTTCGTTCTGCCGTTTCTGTTTCTGGCGCTCATCATTGCGACAACCGTGATCGCCCGGGCAGTGCATCTGCAGCTGGTTGACTATGTTATTTACATTGCGCTCGATGTTATTCTTGCGTGCCTTCAGCTGATTCCGCTCGCGCTCCATCAAAATCCGTTTCCGATTTTTGCTGTTCTTACGCTCGGCGTCATTCTTGTATATGCCGTGGCGATTGTGATCTTCCGCACGCGCGATTTAAAGAGCGCGTCCGGCAAATGGTTTAATGTATGAGGACTGGAAGCTTATGACTTTGCGCAGCACTCCCCTTTCATCTTCTTCCGGCAGTTCTTCTCCGAAAGAAGTGCTCGGCGCCCGCGCGCAGGAGCTTCTCTCAAAGGCCGGCGGCGCCGTGGAAAACATCATCGGCAGACACATCGAAACCGCGGCCGAAGCACCGCTTTATGACGGCGCGCCGGTTGCAAAAGTCTGGTACCGGCTGCCGCTTTCCGGCGCGATGTCCGGCGACGGGTCCGAATATCACATCTATATCAAGAAAGGGTTTACGTCCCGGCTGTGTTTGTTTTTCTCGGGCGGCGGTGTTGCCTGGAACGCGTTTACCGCGGCAAGACCGGTGACCGGCAGTGCCGTAGCCGCCGGTGCGCCGAATTATTACTGGAACAACCTGCGGCCGTTCACCCAGTTTATGAACATCAATATCGGCATCACCGAAACGAATTCGGCACGCAATCCGTTCGATGACTGGAACTTTGTCGTGGTCACGTACGCGACCGGTGATTTTCATGTCGGCCGCGGCGATTTTATATATACTTCGGAAGACGGACGGCAGGAGACTCTCCATTTCCACGGATATGAAAACTTCCGGGAGAGCATGAAAGCCGCTGTTTCTCTGTTCCCGAATCCTGCAAAGCTTCTGATCGCCGGAGACTCGGCGGGTGCTTTCGCGGTCCCGGCACTTTCCGGCATTATTACGGATGAATTTTATCCGGACTGTAAGGATATCACGCTGTTTTCCGACAGTGCGCAGCTTCTGTACAAGGACTGGAGACAGACAGCGCGTGATATCTGGAAGGCGGACGAACGCTTCTGGCAGCCGATCCATACCGATAATATCTTTCTGGACTGGTATAAGGCACTCCTTTCATCCCACCCGGACCGCTTCCGCTGCCTGTATGCTTCGACAACGCATGATTATCTTCTGAGCACGTTTCTCAATGACGTCACGAACAAATCCTATTCGACGGACAGCAGCGTACAGGATCTCTTCTACCGGCAGCTGCAGGGAATGGTCAGACAGCTGCGGAGCATCTGCCCCGGTATGGCATTTTTCATCAGCGACTGGAAACATCTGGTTCCTTCACAGGGAGGTACGGTTCATACGGCGGTGCGGCAGCCGTTTTTCTACCTGAAAACAAAAGATAATATCTCCATGGCCGAATGGCTTTCGGACGCTGTCTGCGGAAAACTGCGGGATGTCGGGATAGAACTTCTGGAGCAGAAGGGAGCCGGCTGCTAAAGCTGCCTCCGGCTCTTTTTGTGCCAGTCCGAAATTTCAAAGATCGAGTAGGAGGCGGTGATTAGCCGCCGTCCTCTCACACCACCGTGCGTACCGTTCGGTACACGGCGGTTTCAACAGTTGACGTGCACAGACTGATATGCTGCGGCTAGATCACAAAAGCCCCAGCGTATCAGTCTTTC
>JAQXUQ010000011.1 GCA_029224465.1 Bacillota bacterium
GTTCTCCTTTGCAGGCATCCTGATTCCTTCGATGCGGATATTCACATCGGTGACGTTGAGGCCTGTCATATTCTCAATTGCCTGCTTGATCCTCGCCTGCACCTTGCTGCTGGTTGCAGGAATGTTGTAGCCGTAGTCCATGATGACGGCGGCATCGATCCGCACGTTTCCATCCTGCACCTCGGCCTTGACGCCGCGCGCAGCCGGCATGCGCACGCCGGCCTTGCTGAGGAAATTGGAGGTGGAGCCGGCGCTCATGCCTGCAACACCCTCCACTTCCTTCGCGGCGTACTCCGCGATCATCTCTACGACATCGTCTGCGATGCGGACAGTGCCGATCTCCTTCTTTGTCTCTTTATTGTCCTTCTTTTCGTTTTCAGCCATGAGTGAAACCTCCTGACACTGATTTCCGGTTATTGCTGCCGCGCATAAGCGCCCTCACTCCGGACTTTACGGAATGCGTCACAGTTAGATTTATTATACATAAAAAATTTGTAATTGTTTAGCGCCCCTGAACGCCCACATCGAAGAATTGCGACGTATTCTGGAGCAATTCGAGATGGGAGTGCTGAACAGTTACCAAAAAACTATGTCAGATCCGCCTGGAACTCGTCGTTGCGCGAGAAGTTCGCCAGCTGCAGTCCCTTGTTCCTCTCGAGCACCATCTGCGGCGACCACTCGTTGACAAAAAGAAGCAGCGGATTGTCCTTCATGTCCTTGACAAGCTTCATGTCCGTTGTACCGACAATCTTCTTTACGTCGACCTCTTCCGGATTCTCAATCCAGCGGATATGCTCGTAGGGCAGAACTTCGAGCCGGATATCTACATTATACTCGCTTTTCAGCCGGAATTTCAGAACATCAAACTGAAGAACACCGACGACGCCCGCGATAATCTCCTCCATGCCCGTGTTATATTCCTGGAACACCTGAATCGCACCTTCCTGTGCGATCTGCCGGATTCCCTTGACAAACTGGTCGCGTTTCATCGTGTCCATCTGGCGGACTCTTGCAAAGTGCTCCGGCGCGAACGTCGGAATGCCGGCAAAGCGGTAATTCCGGTCCTTGTCGCAGAGCGTATCTCCGATCGAATAGATGCCCGGATCAAATACACCCATGATATCGCCGGCGTACGCTTCCTCGAGCACCTTTCTGGAGCTTGCCATCAGCTGCTGCGGCTGGGAAAGTCTTGCAGTGCGGCCGGACTGCACATGTTTGACTTCCATGCCGGCTTCGTAGCGTCCGGAGCAGATCCGCATAAACGCGATTCTGTCTCTGTGCGCTTTATTCATATTCGCCTGAATCTTAAAGACAAACGCCGAAAAACCGCCGTTTACCGGGTCCACCGGAACGCCTTCGGAAAGTCTTGGCGTCGGCGGCAGCGCCATCTGCAGGAATGCCTTCAGGAAAATCTCAACGCCGAAATTCTGCAGCGCCGAGCCGAAAAAGACCGGTGTAAGCTGCCCCGCGCGCACCTTTTCAAGGTCAAATGCCGTGCTCGCGCCGTCGATCAGCTCGATTTCCTCCGTCAATTTGTCGTACGCGTCTTCTCCGATCACATGCACAAGCGCGTCCTTGTCCTGAATCGACGTATCCGTCTCCGTGCCTTCCTTGGTTCCCTTCTGGGTATCCGAATACTGGATGACTTCGCGGCTTTTCCTGTCATATATTCCCTTGAAGTCTTTTCCGGATCCGATCGGCCAGTTGACAGGGCAGGTCGCGATCCCAAGTGTGCTCTCGATATCGTCGAGCAGCTCGAACGTATCCATCGCGTCCCGGTCCATCTTGTTGATAAACGTAAAAATCGGGATATGACTCATCGCGCAGACCTTGAAAAGCTTTTTTGTCTGCGCCTCGACGCCCTTGGACCCGTCGATGACCATGACCGCGGAGTCCGCCGCCATCAATGTGCGGTACGTGTCTTCCGAGAAATCCTGATGTCCCGGCGTGTCCAGAATGTTGATGCAGCAGCCGTCATATTCAAACTGCAAAACAGAACTGGTAACGGAAATACCTCTCTGCTTCTCGATTTCCATCCAGTCCGAAACGGCATGTTTTGCCGTGGCTTTCCCCTTTACCGATCCGGCCGTATTGATCGCACCGCCGTAGAGAAGGAACTTTTCGGTCAGTGTTGTTTTGCCGGCATCCGGGTGGGAAATAATGGCGAACGTCCGCCGCCTTGCGATTTCTTCTTGAAGTGTCATGCGTTATGCCTTTCGCTGTCTATCTCAAACTCGCGGATCAGAACATCGGCGAGCCTGTCTGCTCCGCGTCCGTCCACGACCTCTTTCATGCGTGCGGCTACTTCCGACCGGAGTTCCGCGTCCTTGTAGCCTTGCAGTTTCTTCGTAATTCTGTCAATCACCCCGTCCATGTCCTCCCGGACATCGCCCGCGTACGGAATGATACCTCTCGCCTCAAACGCCTTCGCGGCGCGCATCTGATTGTCGGCGAGCGTGAGCATGACCGCGGGAAGCCCGCCCGTGCAGAGCTCATACACTGTCGTCCCGCCGGCAGTAACGGCCATATCACATTCGCTGATCAGATCCGCAAGTGTATTCTGCGGATCAATCAGGTGAATTCCCGGCGTATTGCCGAACCGTGATAAAAGCTCTTCCCTGTTGTGATTGTACCGGCCGATAATCAGAAGGAAATCCATGTCCCGGTTCATATGAAGCGCGGTAACCTTTTCGATCAGATGCCCAAGAATGTTTCTTTCATCGGTCGCGCCGGTCGTAACCAGTACCCGCAGGCCTTCATGGGGAACAGGTTTGATGCTCCGGTATTCCTCGCACAGCGGCATGTAGGACAGCCCGAGCGCGAATCGCGTGGAAAGGCCGGCTTCACGGTAACGTTTTTCATAGTCCAGCTCCTCTGCGTAAATATTGTAGTTGATCAGAAGGTCGCAGGGGTAAATGAACTTATTTATATCGTCCAGGTATGCGACATGCGCGACTTCCCGGATTTTCTGAAGGTAGGTTTCCGTCACATAATAAGAGTCGATCAGCAGCCGGTCCGCGCAGCGCTCCCGCATGATCTGCAGAAGCTTATCCGATTCCACATCGAGAAGATCATAGTCGGAATTCAGGCACACATATCCGAACCCCGCTTCCGCGACCATCGCGGCGCTCTTCTTGTCCGCAACAAAGAAGGTCAGTTCGACGCCGCGCCTTCTCATTGCCTTCGCGATGGACAGACAGCGCATCATGTGTCCGATGCCGATATTGTCGTTTGCGTCAACTCTGATATAAAACTTCGTCATTCCAAACTCTCTTCTTTCTTGTGTCTGTTTCCGTATAAAATTCTGTATTTCATCTGCGCCAGTTCGAAGTCCTCCGGATTATCGATATCCTGCACCTTTGTTTCCGGCAGGATCAGAGGAATGCAGGCTGCCGGCACAACGGTCCTCTCTGCAAGGAAAGCTTTTGTTCTTATAAGATAGAACTGTCCCGCGTCATGATAGAACGGCTCCAGATCCTGGGAGCGCGCGTTCCTGTACTCCGGCCACCGGTAAGAGAGACTGCCGTCCCGTACGACAAAACAGCGCTGCGGCGGAAACGAAAACCGCACCACCGGTACCAGCGCGTCCGCAGATGATGAAGACAGCTTCGCGCAGGCTTCGCGAAGCGTTTCTCCTGTAACAAACGGCGCCGTCGGATACAGGCAGCAGGTCAGGTCAAAGGTTCTCCCCTCCTGCTCGTACCGGCCGAGGACCTCCAGAAGAACATCCGCCGTTGTCGCGTGATCATCCGAGGTTTCACCGCTTCTAAGAAACGGCACCTTCGCGCCGAATGAGCGCGCGATATCCGCGATTTCCTCTGCATCCGTCGACACCATCACTTCGTCAAAACAGCCGCTTTCAATTGCCGCGGCAATCGAATAGGCAATGATCGGCTTCCCCAAGAAATCTCTGATGTTTTTCCGGGGAATCCGTTTACTGCCGCCTCTTGCTGTAATAATCGCTATCGCTGACATGAATAAGCTTCTCCCTGATGAAAAGAAAATCCTGTATGAACTCCGGCGCCGTCGGATTTCATGCAGGACAAAACGCGCGGCGCGCGCTCCGCAGCAATGCGGGGCGCAGCGTTCGCGCAGACTATGACGATATTACTGAGCGCTCTTGGGAGCGTCCTTGATCGAGAAGGAAATTCTTCCCATTCTGTCCTTGCCGAGGCATACGACTCTTACACGGTCGCCAAGAGAAAGGACATCTTCCACCCTGTCGATTCTTCTGTTCGCGATCTTGGAAATATGCACAAGGCCTTCCTTCCCGGGAGCGAACTCGAGGAACGCGCCGAACTCCTTCATCGAAACGACGGTTCCTTCCAGAACCTGTCCTTCCTCGAAGTCCGTAGTAATGATGTTGATGTACTTCTTCGCGAGTGCCATGCCGTCCGCGTCCGTGCCGCAGATTGAAACCTTGCCGCTCTCGTCGATGTCGATCTGGCAGCCGGTTCTCTTGATGATCTCGTTGATCGTCTTTCCGCGCTGTCCGACAACGTCGCCGATCTTCTCGGGATCGATTGTAATCATATCGATCTTCGGAGCATACTTGCCGACCGTCTTTCTGGGAGCCGCGATCGCGTTCGTCATAACGCCGTTCATAATGAACTCACGCGCCTCTTTCGCGCGGGAAATCGCGCCCTCGACAATCTGTCTTGTAAGACCGTGGATCTTGATATCCATCTGAATCGCGGTAATGCCGTCGTGCGTACCGGTTACCTTGAAGTCCATGTCGCCGAAGAAGTCTTCGAGGCCCTGAATGTCGGTCAGGAGCACGAAATCGTCATCCGTTTCGCCTGTGACAAGTCCGCAGGAAATGCCGGCTACCATCTTCTTGATCGGAACACCGGCATCCATGAGGGACATGCAGGAAGCGCAGGTGGAAGCCATCGACGTGGAACCGTTGGATTCCATGGTCTCCGATACGCAGCGGATGGAATAAGGGAACTCTTCGACCGAAGGAAGAACCGGCATCAGCGCTCTTTCCGCAAGTGCGCCATGGCCGATTTCACGGCGTCCCGGTCCTCTGGAAACCTTCGTCTCGCCTACAGAATAAGCAGGGAAGTTGTACTGATGCACATATCTCTTCTCCGTGATATTCGGATCGAGTCCTTCGATTCTCTGTGCTTCGGAGAGAGGTGCCAGTGTGCAGACATCGACAATCTGTGTCTGGCCTCTTGTAAACATAGCAGAACCGTGCACTCTGGGAATCAGGCCGACTTCCGCGTGAAGCGGGCGGATCTGTGTGATCTCACGGCCGTCAGGACGCTTGTGATCCTTGAGGATCATCTTGCGGACGGTCTTCTTCTCATACTGGTAAACCGCGTCGGAGAGCTGCGCAAGATATGCTTCATTATCCGCGAAAGCTTCCTGCAGTCTTTCCGTGATTGCGGCTACATTCGCCTCACGGATCTGTTTATCATCCGTGAAAACAGCATTCTCCATCTCTTCCTGCGGAACAATCTTCTTCATATCCTCGAACATCTGTTCTGGAACAGCGACCGAAACATAGTCCTGCTTCTTCTTGCCGCAGTCAGCCGCGATTGCGTTATAGAACGCGATCAGCTCACGGTTAACAGCGTCCGCCTGATAGATATAATCGATCATGTCCGCTTCCGGAATCTCGTTCGCGCCGGCTTCAATCATGATGACCTTTTCCGCCGTGGAAGCGACCGTAAGACGCAGATCACCGAAATCCCAGTCTTTCTGGGAAGGATTGATAATGACCTTTCCGTCTACGAGGCCGACCTGTGTTGCCGTGCAAGGGCCTGCGAACGGGATGTCCGAAATCGTTGTCGCGAGAGGAGCACCCATCATGGCAACCAGCTCGGGGCGGCACTGCGGGTCCACGCTCATAACCATGCATTCGAGCGTCACGTCATTTCTCATATCCTTCGGGAAAAGAGGGCGCATCGGCCGGTCAATGACACGACTTGTCAGAACGGCATTCTCCGAAGCCTTTCCCTCTCTCTTGTTGAAGCCGCCGGGCATCTTGCCGACCGCATAATACTTCTCGGAATATTCCACCGAAAGCGGGAAGAAATCCACACCGTCTCTGGGCGCGGCAGACTCTGTCGCTGTGCACAGAACCGTTGTATCTCCGTAATGCATGAAAGCGCATCCGTTTGCCTGCTTGCCGACTCTTCCGATATCTACAGAAAGGGTACGTCCCGCAAGCTCCATGGAATAG
Organism: Bacillota bacterium; assembly: GCA_029224465.1. Lineage (GTDB taxonomy): Bacteria > Bacillota > Clostridia > Lachnospirales > Lachnospiraceae > CAG-791. The sequence goes on from JAQXUQ010000011.1 coordinate 6,194, forward strand.
GTGGTGTAACCATCTTTCCGTTCAATTTTGTATTCTGCCATTTCTCGTCTCCTTCTTCGGCTGCGAGGCAGCCGATGCGGCCATCATCCTATGGCCATCACTCCGTCATTTTCTTCCGCAGCAGCATTCCTGCGGCAGTGTCCTTCCAAGACACAGATAAAGCGACAAACAAACCGGCTTTGCAGCCGGTCTGAACGCCGCTTTATAGTCACAACATTATTACTTTCTGATGCCGAGCTTTTCGATCAGTGCACGATATCTCTCAATATCCTTGCTCTTTAAGTAGTCCAGAAGGCCTCTTCTCTGACCAACCATCTTCAGAAGGCCTCTGTTGGAATGGAAGTCCTTCGGATTCTTCTTCATGTGCTCGGTGAGCTCCGTGATTCTCTCTGTCAGAATTGCGATCTGAACTTCCGGTGAACCTGTATCACCGGCTGTTCTTCCGTAAGCCTTGATCAGTTCTTCCTTTTTCTCCTTGCTAATCATATCTGTTCTCCTTTCCGCTATCCGCCGCGGCTAAGATCAGGACGGAAACCCGTGACCCTGGCTGCGGTACAAAACGCAACATTGAGAGCATAGCATACTTCATTTTCAAAGTAAAGCCTGCCAGTCCCAATTTAGATTTTTTTAATCCGGAGGTAAATTGCCGGACATTTTTTATGCTTTCAATGCCCGTGCAGCTTTGTCAGGATCTGAACGACCAGATCCTCAAGCGCGTGTCCCCGTTCATTGACTGTAATCCCGGCATATTTTTCATACAAAGGGAGTCTTTTATAGTACAGCGATTCGATTGTCTCTCCCTCTTCCAGCACCACGCCGCGCTTTTTCGGGTCATGGAGTCTGTCGAGCGCCATATCAAGATCCATCTGCAGATAGACGATCGTGCCGATTTCCTGAAGATGCCGCATAGCCTCTTCTTCCATAACGACACTGCCGCCGGGCGCGATGACCGTGCGCTCTGCCGTAATATTCTGATGAATCCTGCTCTCAAGGTCAAGAAATGCCTGCGTCCCGATTTCTTCCATCAGCTCATCCAGCTTTTTCCCGGTCGTTTTCTGGATCAGAAGATCTCCGTCAATAAAGTCATAGCCGAGCGCCTTCGCGAGAATAATGCCGACGGTGCTCTTGCCGGATGCCGGCATGCCGATCATCACGATGTTGGTTTTTGTCTGGCTCATTGTCACCTCCGTCAGGACAGCGCCGGCGTATCGAGGCCGTGATAGGCTCTGCCCGCCTGCACATCTTTCATCATCTGTTCCTTCAGCTCTGCGATGCCCGCGAAGCGGATTTCCGGCCGCCGGTAGGTCAGCAGGGAGACGGCAATTTCCTGTCCGTAGAGATCGCCGGAGAAATTATACAGATAGGTCTCCACATTCACGGTATGATCCTGTTTGACTGTCGGCTTTTCGCCGATATTCGTCATTCCGCAGTACATTTTGCCGCCGATACACGCCTTCGAATAATAGACGCCATGCGGCGGCAGGAGCTTTGTCTTTTCGGGGATCTGGTTCACTGTCGGTATATCAATGGTCCTGCCGAGCGCCTTTCCGTGCCGGACTGTGCCCAGTACCGTATACGGCGCGCCGAGGCATTCCGCCACTTCCTCCATCTGCCCCTTCGCTACCAGACTGCGGATCAACGTGGAGCTGATCACCTTGCCGTTCTCCTGCACTTTCTGTATCATCTTTGTCTGATAACCGTAGCGCGGCGCAAGGTACGTCAGCAATTCGAAATTGCCCTTTCCCTTATCCCCGAACGAAAGATCCGGACCTGCGGCAAGGAACCGCATCCGGAGTCTGTCCACCAGAATCTCCCTTACAAAAGTTTCGGGCGGCATGGCGGCCGTCTCGATATTAAAAGGAAACTCGACAAGAAGATCAACGCCGAGGCGCTCGAACAGGAGATGTTTTTCCCGCTGCGTCGAAAGCTCCCTGTTCTCTCCGAAGCCGAAAAACACTTCCGGTGAAGGATCAAATGTCAGCACGCAGACCTGCAGTCCCTCTTCCTTTTTCTGCCGCAGCAGTTCATCCAGAATCATCCGGTGCCCTTTATGCACACCGTCGAATTTGCCGATCGCGACCGCGCTATCCTTCTGTGTATGAAATTGTGTGGTTCCCGAAATTATCTTCATGCTCTGTCGTTTTTATGCGAATCTGTCTCGTGAAACATTTTAACCGGAAGGATCCGCTTTCTTTGTTCATTGTAACGGTACAGTGCGTAGAAAACGCCCGTATTGTCATAGACACGGATATAGTCTGCATGTGGCAGACCTTCTTCTGACAAGTTGTCACAGGAGAGCGGATTCCCGTTGCGAAGATACCCTAAGGCGTATTCCCGCACATGGACGGCCGGCGCGTCCGCAAAGAACGAATCGACCGGCAGGATCCGCTGTTCCAGAGCCGGTCTGTTTTCCCGCATCATCTCTTCCGCTTCGGAAAGCGTCAGCGCGTTTTCCAGCCTGAAAATCCCGACACGGGTTCTGAGCAGATGCTCCATAGCCGCTCCTGTCCCCAGCGCGGTTCCGATATCGTCGCAGAGCGTGCGGATATAGGTCCCCTTGGTGCAACATACGCGAAATGTTACATATGGAAGGGCGACGCCCAGGATTTCCAGTTCTTTAATCGTAACGCGTCTTGGCTTTCTCTCGACAGTGATTCCCTCCCGGGCAAGCTCGTAAAGCCGTTTCCCTCCGCTCCAGACCGCGGAATACATCGGCGGAATCTGATCGATTTCACCCTCGAACTGCCGGAAGGTGCCTTCTATTTTTTCTGAAGTCACAAGGCTTTTTACTTCCTCTTCGGGAATTTCCCGCAGCACAGTTCCCGTCATATCCTGCGTATCCGTAGTGACGCCGAGCCGCATCTTCGCGATGTATTCCTTGTCTCTGTCCGCGATGAGGTCCGCGAGCTTTGTTGCCTTCCCCAGGCAAACAGGAAGCACTCCTTCCGCCTGCGGATCGAGCGTTCCTGTATGTCCGATTTTGCGCATATGCAATATGCCGCGCAGTCTGGCTACCACGTCGCTGGATGTATAACCCTGCTCTTTTCGGATGACCAGCATGCCGGTAAAATCATTTTCCGTTCTCTGCATCCAGCTGCTCCGCGATTTTCACCTTTACCTGCTCCATAATTTCCTGCCAGCGCATGCCGTTAAATGTGCATCCGGCGGCCCTTTCGTGTCCGCCGCCGCCAAAACACTGCGCGAGCCGCGAAACATCCACTTCACCCGTTGATCGGAAACTTGCCTTAAATGTAAGTGGCGTCATCTCATGCAGAAAGACCGCGCAGCAGACGCCGTGCGTCCGCACAAGCTGCGAGGCAATGCCGTCCACATCCGCGCTGCCCGCATTGTAAAGCTGCATCGTCTTCCGGTCCAGCACACTGTAAATGCACCTGCCGTAATGAAAGCGTACGCTCTCCAGAAGCGCCCTGCCGAGAACCATCTGCTGCACATAAGTCTTCTCATTGAAGACTTCCCGCACGATTCTGGAAAAGTCAAATCCGAAATCGAGAAGCCTCCCCGCGATTTCCATGGTTCTCCTCGAAGTGTTCGAATACTGGAAGATCCCGGTATCCGTCACCATGCCGATATAGAGATTCCTTGCGATTTCCCCATCTAAGAGCGCCTCGCCTTCCGCGGAAGCGGTGATCATATTGTAGACCAGTTCGCAGGTGCTTGAAGCCCCGGGAACGATGTAATTAATCCGGGCGCTGCCCGGATTGGATTTATGATGATCTACGTTAATCGTCTTTTTCGCGCGCGCAAATATGGGGAGCGCGTCGCCAAGCCGCTCCTTTTCGCAGTCAAGGCACACGAACGCGTCATAGCTTTGAACATCCGTCCGGTAGTCTTTAATCACCGTGTCTGCGCCTGCGGCGTTTCGCTGCAGTTCTTCCGGAATATTTTCCAGAAAAACATCCACCCGCGCGTTATGCATGGCTTTTCGTAAAAACAATGCCAGCGCAAGGCAGGAGCCGACGCAGTCACCGTCGGGACGGACATGTCCGCTGACGGCAATACTGCCGCACTCTTTTAATTCATCCAGTATTCTGATCATTCTTCTTCCTGATCCGCGTTTACATACGCGCTGTTGTCGTCAATATCAATGCCGCGCGCCTCTCTGTCCTTCTCCGACTTTTCGTCGGCTTCCATGACTTCGCTGATCTTTTTCGACATGGAGACGCCGTACGCGATCGAATCATCCATAATAAAGCGAAGCTGCGGCGTATTGCGAAGATTCACTCTGTGCGCCAGTTCGCTGCGGATAAAACCGGAAGCACTTTCCAGTCCCTGCATCGTTTTCTTCGCGTCCTCTTCACTTCCGAGTACGGAAACGAAAACCTTGCAGTTCTTCAGATCAGGCGCCACCTCAACCTGCAGAACGCTGGTCATCGGAGAAACTCTCGGATCCTTGATATCCCGAATGATCTGCGCGAGCTCGCGCATCACCTCATCGTTGATCCTGCGGTTTTTAACGCTGTTTTTTCTCATAATAAAATTTCCACCTGATATTTCTGACGGGGTCCCTCCGGATCAGAATCCGGAAAGGCCCCGTCACGCGCGGAGGAAACAGTTTTACTGCTTTGCTGTTTTAGCCGCCTTATTTGCTTCCGCCGCTTTTCTTCTTTCAACTTCTTCTCTGGGCACTTCCACCATCTTGTAAGCCTCGATGGTGTCATCAACATTCATGCTGTCCCAGTCCTTGAAAACAAGGCCGCAGTCATATCCCGCCTTGACTTCCTTCACATCGTCCTTGAAACGCTTGAGCGATTCGAGTTCGCCGTCGAAGATCTGCTCTCCGTCCCTGGTAATCCGAACGCTGCAGCCCTTTTCGATCACGCCGTCCAGAACCATGCAGCCCGCGATGTTGCCGATTTTGCCGGACTTGAAGAGCTGGCGCACCTGCGCGTGGCCGATGACCTTCTCCTCGTAAACCGGAGCCAGCATTCCCTTCAGGGCAGCATCCACATCGTCGATCGCCTGATAGATGACCTTATAAAGGTGGATGCTTACGCCGCCGTGATCCGCGATCGACTTGGCGGTCGCGTCCGGATGAACGTTGAAGCCGATGATCGCCGCGTTAGATGCTTCCGCAAGCGTAACATCCGATTCGGAGATATTGCCGACCGCGCTGTGAATGATCTTGACCATGACTTCATCGTTGGAAAGCTTCTGCAGGCTGGTGCACAGCGCTTCCACGGAACCCTGCACGTCTGCCTTGACGATGAGTTCAAGCTCTTTCATCTTGCCTTCGCGCATCTGGTCGAACAGATCCTCCACCTTCATGGACATTCTGTTCTCCTCAACCAGTTCCTCCTTGTGCTGTGCCTTATAAGTCTCGGCATAGCTCTTTGCCTCGTCATTGCTGCTGTGCGCGACAATAACTTCGCCTGCGGACGGAACATCGGAAAGTCCCATGACCATAACCGGAATCGAAGGACCGGCCTCTTTGACATTGTCTCCCTTGTCGTTGATCATCGCGCGGACCTTGCCGAACGCGGGACCCGCGGAAACAAAATCGCCGACATGCAGCGTGCCCTTCTGTACAAGCACATTCGCAACCGGACCGCGTCCTCTGTCGAGTCTGGCTTCCAGAACCAGACCTCTCGCGAGACGGTTCGGGTTCGCCTTGAGCTCCATGACATCCGCCTGCAGAAGGATTGTATCAAGAAGGTCATCAATGCCCTGACCTGTTTTGGCGGAAACATTGACGAATTCCGTCTGTCCGCCCCAGTCGGAAGCGGTCAGGCCGTACTGCGTAAGCTGTGTCTTGACTCTGTCAGGATCTGCGTCGGGTTTATCGATCTTGTTGACAGCAACGATGATTTCAACGCCCGCCGCCTTTGCGTGGTTGATCGCTTCGATGGTCTGCGGCATGACACCGTCGTCCGCCGCGACAACCAGAACCGCAATATCGGTCGACTGCGCGCCGCGAAGACGCATCGCCGTGAATGCTTCATGGCCGGGCGTATCGAGGAAGGTAATATCTCTGCCGTCCTTGGTCTTTACGGTATAAGCGCCGATTGCCTGTGTAATGCCGCCGGCCTCCTTGGCTGTTACATGCGATTTGCGGATATAGTCGAGAATAGAGGTCTTGCCGTGATCGACATGTCCCATGACGCAGATAACCGGAGGTCTGCTGACCATGTCTTCTTCCTTGTCATCCTCTTCTTTGAGCAGTTCCTCGATGACGTCGACCTTCTCCTCCTTTTCGCAGAGGATGTCGTAGTCCGCGGCAATATTCTCCGCCTCCTCATAGGAGACTTCGCTGTTGACCGTCATTGCCTTTCCGGCAAGGAACAGCTTCTTGATCAGCTCCGCCGCCTTCATGTGCATCGCGTCGGCAAGTTCGCCGATCGTTAGTTTCTCGGGAATGGTAATGACCTTGATCTGCTCCTGTACCGGCTCTTCCTTCTTCTCGACAGCCGGTCTTACGAAGCGGCCGGAACGGCCCTTTTTCTCTTTCTGTTCCTCTTCGGTATAGGCAAAATCCTTCCGGTTGCGTTTGTCCTTTGCCTGATTCTGTCTTCTCTTGTTGTCAGCTCCGAAAGCCGGTGCTGCGGATGCGCCGCCAAACGAGCGTCCACCCTGCTGGCCGTTTCCGCCGAAGGACCGTCCGCCCTGCTGGCCGTTTCCGCCAAACGTACGTCCGCCCTGCTGGCCGTTTCCACCAAACGTACGTCCGCCGCGCTGGCCGTTTCCGCCAAACGAGCGTCCGCCGCGCTGGCCGTCGCCGCGCTGCGCGGCACGGGCTGCAGCCTCTCTCTTTCTGGCAGCCTGCATCTCATCAAAAATATTTCTTCTCTTCGGAGGCTCTTTCTTCTCCGGTTCCGCAGAGACAGGAACGGTCTTTACCGTCTCCGACTGCGTCTTCCCGGAAACAGGGGGCTTTTCCGTATGCGCCGCAGCCTGCACAGAAGCCGGTGCCGGCTTTTCGGCTGCCGCAGGTGCTTCCTGCGAAGGCGCCGCAGCTGCCTGCGATGCCGCGGAAACCGTCTGTGTCATTTCCTGCTCTGCTGCAGGCGCTGCCTGCGGATTTACCGAAACGGTTTTTTCCTGCAGCAGGCTTGCCGGCTGTTCCTTTACTTCCTGTGCAGGAGTCTCCATCTTCCGTACATCAGCAGCATCCGCCACACCGGCCGGGCGCGCAGCTGCCGTTAAATCTGACGGCGCGGTCTTCGGCTTGATCGGATGATATGTTCCGGCCGGACGGGCTTCGTTTCTGTGTCCGCCCGCCTGCGGTTTTCTGCTGCCTGTCTGAGAGCTTCTCGCTGCGGAAGCGCTGCTCTGTCCGGCAGGGCGCTTTGCCGAAGCGCCGCTGTTGTTCACAACGATGATCTTCTTGCGGATCACCTTCTTGACAACCTTTTTCACAGTCACACCGGAAGGCGTCTTCTCGGAAGCCTGCGCGGATGCAGAGGTTTTCGCGTTTCCGGCGCCGAATCTGTCCATCACAAGGGCTGCCGCCGCCTCGTCGACACTGCTGCCGGCTGTCTTCGCGTCAATGCCCTTTTCATTCAGAAAAGCAATGATGTCTTTTCTGTCCGCTCCGCAGGCGGCTTCCAGTTCACTAATCTTCGTTTTCGCCATTCTTACCTCTTTCTTCGCTCTGATCTATCAGCTTTCCGATACTCTCCGAAAGGCCGCTGTCCGTCAATGCGCAGCACGTACGCAGCTCTTTGCCGAGCGCGTGTCCAAGTCCCTCCGCGCTGCCGTAAACCAGCAGCGGAATCTGCCGCGACGCGCACTTGTCACGGATCTGTTTAACTGTATTGCTGCCGGCGTCCTTTGCAAGCAGCACCAGTTTCGCCCTTCCCGCAAGGATCTCCTGCTCCGTCAGAAAGGCTCCGCTTTTCACATTGCCAGCCTTAGCGGCAATTCCCAGCATCGAGTAAACTCTGTCCATCTATTCACCTGTTATTTCATAGAAACCGCCTCGCGCAGCTGATCATAAATCTCCGCCGGGATCTCGCAGCCAAGCGCGCGGGAGAGCGCTTTCTTCTTCTCTGCCTTGTCAACGCAGGCAGGATCTTTGCATAGATACGCGCCGCGCCCGTTTAACCTGCCGCCGGGGTCTGCAAGTACTTTCCCTTCAGGCGTTCTGATGACGCGGATCATATCCTTTTTCTCTTTGCTTATTCCGCAGCCGATACAGCTGCGCATTGGGATTTTCTTCGGCATGGCTTTACTCTTGTTCAGAATCCTCCGGCGCCTGTCCTTCGCTGCCCTCTTCCTCCTGCTCTGCAGGCGTCTCTTCGTCCGCTGCGGCGCCTATCGGATTGCCGTTCTCGTCTACGGGGTTTCCGTTCTCATCTACATATTCAATGATCTCGGAGGGGTCAATCGGATTGCCGTCCGCATCCACAGGATTACCGTTTTCGTCCACGTATTCGATGACTTCTTCGTCTCCGCCAAGATAGTCCTCATACCGGAAGCCGGGTGCGTCCTTCGCCTGTGTTTCACTCTTGATATCAATCTTGTATCCGGTGAGTCTTGCAGCAAGCCGCGCGTTCTGTCCTTCCCTGCCGATTGCGAGAGAGAGCTGATAATCCGGCACGACGACCTTTGCACTCTTTTCTTCGGGGTCCGCGAAAACAGAAACAACCTTGGCCGGTGACAGCGCGTTCTGAATCAGATTGCCGGGGTTCTCATCCCAGGTAATGATATCGATCTTCTCGCCGCCGAGTTCCTCGACAATCGTATTAATACGGCTGCCGTTAAGACCAACGCAGGCACCGACGGGATCGACACCGGGATTCGTGCTTGCGACAGCGATCTTTGTTCTGCTGCCGGCTTCTCTGGCAATCGCCATGATCCTGACAATACCGTCCCGGATTTCCGCGACCTCTTCCTCAAACAGGTACTTGACAAGTTCGGGGTGTTTTCTCGAAAGGATAATTCTTGTAGCGCCTTTCTGCGTCTTCTTGACATCTTCCACATATACATGGATGTGCTGTCCGGGACGCAGGTTCTCCCCGGGGATCTGATCCTTTTCGTTCAGAATGCCCTCGATGATGACACCCTCCGGCGTCTCCGGTGTCATACGGCGGATATCCGGCATTATTGTAACAGAATAGCTCGTGCCGATCTGTCTTTCGACAGTTCCCATGACAACGCTGCGCGCGTAGCTCTGTACATATTCATACATCTGGTCGCGCTCTTCCTCGCGGATGCTCTGCAGCGTAACGTTCTTGGCAATCTGGGCCGCAATACGGCCGAACTGGCGGCTGTCAAGCTGGACGCGTACGGTCTCGCCGGGCACCGGATTTTCCATGTGCGCCGCAACTGCGTCTGCAACTGTGATCTGGTGCTGCGGATCTTCGACCTCCTCCGCCGAAGAAACCACTTTCTTCTCCGCTACGATTTCATAGGTAAACGCGTCTCTGTCTACATGGACGAAGATGTTGTCTGTTTTGCCGAAATTGTTCTTGCACGCTGTAATGAGCGCGTTCTCAAGATTCGAGAAAAGCTTGTCGACACTGATATGCTTCTCCGCGGAAAGCGCGAGAATCGCCTCCTTGAGCATATTCTCGTCACTCTTTGTTTCCTTTGCCTTGCCTCTAGCCATGTTCTCTCCTTTACCGTATCCCTTTACAGCTCTATCTGCAGCCTGATTTTCGCGATGTCTTTCCTTGGAAGAATCAGCTTATTCCCGGTTTCATCCGCAATCGTTACCGTATCCTCCGTGAAAGCCCGCAGAATTCCGTCAAAATTCTTGTTCTTTCCGTCATAAGGCTTGTATGTGGTGCCCTCAACCTTCTCGCCGATGCTCTGCGCGAAGTGCCGGTCCTTTGTCAGCGTTCTGCCAAGGCCCGGGCTTGACACCTCGAGTGTGTACGCGTCCTGTATGAAATCGTGTTCATCGAGCGCGTCGGACATTGCCCTTGAAACATTCTCGCAGTCGCCGATGTTCACGCCCCCGTCCTTGTCGATATAAAGGCGCAGATAATAATCCGGACCTTCCTTACAATAATCGACATCGTAAACCCTTACGCCGAAGCGTTCCGCAATCGGTGTGAGCAGCGCTTCCGCCTGTTCCTCAATTTTCGACTGTCTGGCCATAAAGCCTCCAAAACTGTGCTGTACCTTCGTCACAACAAAAGAGTGGATTCCTGCGAACCCACTCTCTATCATCCTGACTATTCAATTAACCAATACACACAATAGCACAAAAATGGCAGAATTGCAAGACAATCTTCTGATTTTCAGATATTTCTCATGATCAGACTTCATCCTGCAGGCTCCTGCCGCACTTGCAGCAGTAATCAGCGTCAAGCGGATTCTGCGCGCCGCATTCGGGGCACCGCTTTACGCCTTTGACAGCCGACGCCTGATCTTCGAGATCCTTGATCTCCAGCTGTGTCTTCTTGATCTTGTCGATCAGCTCCTGATATTCATTATCCGGTACTGCGCGCAGCTTCGTAAAAACAGCCTCGCCAAGCTCCGCGTACTGCTGGTTCAGAATTCTCTTTTTATCAGCTGCCTTTGCGCCAAGCCGCGTCGTGTCCGCAAACTGCTTCGTCTGCGTGGCAGCCGTGCGCCCGAACTGTATCATATTGTCTCCGAAATCATTCAGAGATTTCTGCATGTCATCCAGAATACCCATCTTCCTGTCCTCCGGTTTCAAGGCGATGCCTCTTTTTTATAAGTATATTACACCCGCCTTCGGATGAGTATTAAAAAAATTTAAAAAAGTGCTTGCATTCTCATTTTCAATATAGTAATATCAACATGCGCTGAAGAAACAGCGGTTTATAAATGGCTCGTTGGTCAAGAGGCTAAGACGCTGCCCTCTCACGGCAGAATCATGGGTTCGATTCCCGTACGAGCTACTGTACAGTGCATATCCGAACCTATTGATTTACAAGAATTATTGTTTCGGAATTGTTATCAAGACAGGGAGCAGGTGAAAAACCTGCTCTTTTATTTTAACAGCCGATTTACTTCCGACTGGATATTCAGATAATTATATCCTGCCGCAATCAGGCGCTTCTTACGCTCGGCTCCGTTTCCCCATTTACCTGCAATTACTTCTTTGGCAATCTCGGTATAAGAACCACCGGATTGGCTGTATTTCGGAACACCGTACCCTCGAATAAATCTTCCGTTCACCTTAATGTGTCTGCGTTTCACGGAATCGGAATAATTTCCTTCAATCACGGTAATTGTAGTACCGGATACCTTTTCGACAATTCCAACATGGTCTGCGACTCCAACGTCATTACCTACACCGGAATCCTGCCAGTCATAGAAAATAACGTCTCCCGGAGACGGTACATACGCATCGTTTTCTACCCACGAGCCGATCTTCTTGAACAAATTGATCATCTGTTCACAACCGCACTCTGTCGGAATGATTGCTGTATATCCACAGACAATAGACACTGCCGATACAAACGTGGCACACCAAGAGTCAGTATATTTTACAATATAATTTCTCGCAAGCGGTCTGTGCTGATTATAAATGTCAATAATCGCTCGATGAGAACCGTCTGCTTCTTTTCTTCCAAGCCACTTCTGAGCCTGTTTTACAACTACATCTCTCGAATACATTCTCTCAACCCCCTTCCCTCATTATTAGATAGATGAAAGATCACCTCTCTTTCGGCTTACTATAGGTCATTGCCTGTGTGCTGTCTGATAATCCTGCTGTAGTAGGGTCAGTAACTACACCCAAGATGGACAATACCGCAAATGCCGCATTGATTATTGCAGTCAATTCCTGTCCGAGTACACCGAAATCCCACTTATATCCAAACGGTACAAGCACCGTCTGAATCAGTAAAAGCACAGCAGGAATCAGCGCAAGCCAAAAATTCTTATTCTTAATTCTCACTTTCCAGTTAATCATTTAATCAATCCTTTCGTTTCGGTAAGATATTCGTACATGTCATTGCGTCTGCGTTGTAACTCGTCCTTGTTATCACCACTGATTAGCGCATCCATGATTGCCAGTAAACTGTTTTGCATTACTGTGCTGCCCTTGTCTACTCGATCAAAGTGCTCGTTTCCGGCATTTAATCTTGCATCAACGGTTTTCTGCCACGCCTCTAGTGCATCAAGTCTGTTGTTCTGTGTTTTATTGGGTTTAGCGGCACTTTTTCCAAGATTGACGCTAAGTAGAATAACCGAATAGACGAGGGTAATACATTGCAAGACGATTACCACATCACGGATTATTTCAATCATTTGATTCAAAAACTATACCTCTCTTCATATTTAATTATTCGCTAAACAACGGTTTAGCGAATGGTCGCAACGATTCACCGATACATATTCGATATGTAAGGTCTTGGCAAGCAGGATCAAGCGCCGGTGAAATCGATATCAGAATTATTGTTACCAAAAACGGCAGACAAGTTTATGATACGGGCAATTTTAGACCTTATAATACGGCTTCCAAGGAATTTGACTGCTAATTATACCGTTAAAGTGAAATATGCTACTCCGCCGAGGCTCCATGACGGCGTGGGATATCTCACATTGACAGTGTAATGAGTTTGCTTAATATGAAACAATGCCAATCGAACACTGATTATCATTTACGTTATTTGCCCTAACCGTAAATGTTCCCTGATTAATTCCACTCACCTTGTATATTTTCATTGCGTATAAAGGTGTTCCAAAATTACGTTTTCCATCATATAGCTTTACATATGCCCCCGATGAAATGGTTATGTCCGATGGCGAACTAACAGAACTCCAAAAATATACAAAAACGAGTGCTCGTCCGCTTGTAATTTGAGTGCTAATAGACGTTATCCCCATGTTACCCGCAGATATTTGAGGGTTTACATTGTTATAACCGTTCGCAAAACCGTTGTTATACGCATCGTTCCACATTTGAGACTTCTTAGCGTCATCGACAGCTATACGAATTTCCGGCGCCCAACTCTGACCGTCTGAACGATAACAACCTTCGGGAATTCCGTTTACAGCATAGTATCCGTTTCCGCTTCCCATGCTTTTCGTGTACTGATACTGTCCTCTGTCTGGCATCGTACCCGCGATATTCACACCTTTATCAGAAGAGAACGTCTTCCCCGCCAAGACGTTCTCTGCTGTTGCACTCCCGACCGCACCTCTGCGGCCGCACATTACGCTACCCATACTTATTTCTCCTCTTCATCAATCAGGTCTTCAAGATCGAGGTCAATGAGCATCTGCTTTACCTGCGGCTTGATTCTTGCAGGTACAGAAGAATACGTTCTCTTTCCCTTTACAATGAGTGCTACATAAATAACTGCCATATCTTCCCTCTCTTTCTTTATGATAAAAAGTTTAATGAGTGACCAAATCATTTATTTCCCTCAAGAAGTTTCTTTACTTCTTCTCGCCGTGCTTCGGGAACACTTTCCAGTGTTCTAACGCCCTTCCTTATAAGTGCCGCATAAATCTTTGCCATCATTTCGTCCCTTCCGTAGGAATTACCATTTCATAAACTTCCGCTATCGCTTCCTGTATCGGTGTTAGAGATTCATCAATCTTGCTCTGCATCGTAGTAGGAATCGCTTCGGCTTCTGTTTTCAGCTGACTGACCGATACTTGCATCGCACTGAGAACTTCATCTGTTTTCTCTTCTTTCGTCTGTCCGGTGTAGTGATAAATTCTGCTAATCACTTCATCGTATGCAGGTTTTTCCGGTTCATCTGTAACGGTCATGGTCAATTTAAAATCTTTTGTAATCTGCTTTTCCACCACGTGAGTTTTGGCCGGAATCGTGTCGTGATGTTTGATTTCTTTATCTTCAAGCCACCCATGTACAAGATCGATCTTATCTTCGGAGATTACTTTTCCACTTTCATCGTAATATGTCATCTCGCTCTCCTGTTAATTCATGATGTTTCTCTGTGTCAGTAACAGTGTCAAATCCACCGAGGGCTTGTTATCGTAGCAATATAAGGTTATCTTTCCTGCCGATGTGACACCGCCGCAGATATAGGACATCTGAACCATTTTCGTTCTATCTGCATCTGCATCACCACTAAGCTTGATTTCCGGTGAACCGAAATCATCATTTGCTGTCACACTAGATACGGAAATTTCCTGCGTATAAGGCGCGCTCGATGACCATTCCGATGCAGGTACAGATATCTGAATTGTTCGTGTACTCTTTACCGTACCCATGAGCGTATTGATTGCGCCGTTCATCTTATTGGCATCTTTAGCGCCAAAGAAAGATTTTTCCTTATTGGAATATTGTGTTACGTCTTGGAATGAAATGGTTCCATCGTCGTTCGTGACTTCCGTATATTTCTTCAATCCCGACCATACAGCATCGGTATAATCTGTCGGCAAGCTTTCCCACGCCATTACAACTGTCCCCCCTTATCGCCAAAGTTCCAAGTAAACATCCGTCTTCCGTCGTGCTGATTCATCAGACGGTTATAAATGTCAAGTTCCGCACTCTCAATACGATTCAACTCATTGAAATCAATAAATGCGCCGTTATCATTGAAGCGTTGCAACTCTCCGTAATTCTGTACTACGGTATTTCTGTTTACCGTCTCGAGGTTCCGTTCGATCGTATTGATCTCATCTGCATACGGATAATCTGCATAAGTCTTGTCATCTGAGACTTTTTCTAAGGAGAAGTCTTCATACATACGAACAGCAAAATCCCGCAGATAAATTAGATTGTTTTTAATCCGGTTAAAATCAACTGCGTTAAATCTGTCACCGATATAATTTCCGCTTAGATTAACACCGCCGTGCCAATCAGTTTTCGGTGTCTGCCATTCTGCCATGTACTATCCTTCCTGCCGTCTCGCCGTGATCTTTCCGCCAAACGCGCCGTCAAACGTAAGAGTGTTCCGGTACACATTTACCTTCATATTGTTGTGGAACTCATTATCTTGATAAATAATGTCATTCACATCCAGTTCGGGATATCCCCTGTAATCGTATTCATACTCGATACCCGATTTGTAGTAGTCACCTATCCACGTGGCGAGGTCTGTTGCGACACTCATATCGCTAATCAAAGGATTTTCCCACTTGATTGTTTTACCTCGCACATTCAGTGAATTTACGGCATATTTTTCAACAATCGCATATCGGTGTCCGGTAATCTCCATTCGATAGGAACCTGCGACACTATATTTCACAGTAACGTAATACGCTCCGCTCTCGGTGATAGATATTCCTTCTACCTTGGTTCCTTCTCCACCTTCAACAATCGTTGAAAGTGATGCCGTATACCCATAGGACGCTTCGCCTAGATAATAAGTAACGACATCTCCGGTCTTGACCGTAACATTCTCTGATATCAGACTTTCTTCCTTGTCGCTGTTTTGATAGCTATAGCAAGGTACGATAACTTCTTTGACCTGTTCCTGCTTGATCGCTTTCGGAGAGGAAAGCATATCGGTTCGGGTCATTTTAAAATCCGATATGTCACCGAACGTGAAATTGTTTAAAACAATTCTGCTATATGGTTCCTTAGTTCCGGTGAATTCGATCTTCATCGTGTCAAAATCATCGAAATCGTGGATGACGATTAACCGTTGCGTAATTTCAAAATCATCCGTTACGTTATAATCTGCAACCAACTCACCGTTATTGTAAGTGTGGATTACGATACCGGACGGTAAAGCATTACCAAAGACCATGGACACACCGTAGTACATAGACTGCGCTTCCTGTACAATCGTAACAACCGGATTACTTGTAAATTTTCCGCTTGCGTCTGACTGCTGCTTGGAAACAAATCCGGTGTGAACCGTTCCCTTCAACGATCTCGGAATAAAATACATCCTGCCATCTGCCGTAACATAATTCGTAGCAAAGGACGCATATTCATCCTTAACCGTTGTGTCGGTGATAGATTTTACATTAGAGTACGTGGATTCATCTGTTGACGATACAGACGTAATCTTAGGTTTGAAATTAGATTTGATTTGAATTTTCCCTGTGCGAGTCTGAGATAAGACGCATCTGCAAGCGTTTGCTATAATCTGTAACGCTTCCTTGTGCTTTACTCTAGGCAAGGGATTCTTCGTATAGAGATTTTTTAAACGTGGGTCTAAATAATAAACGTCTTCTCCTGCGTCTTGCAGTACCTTTACGGCTAAATCAAAATAGCTGATGCCGTTCGGGTAATACTGACCTTTATAGTATTCAGAACCCATGTTTCGGAAAACATCTTGACAGCGAATCGTCGCTGAATAATCATCTGATTCCCACTCGGAACAGAGCAGATGGTTTCCTCTTATCCATTCTACATCATCTTGGTCTGAAATTCTATAGCCATAGAAAATATCCATTTCCTGTCCGGTTTCCAAGAAATTGATTGCCGAATCGGGATTATCCACATTGAAATACTGATCGTAGTTTTGAAGCTTTACCGAAAAATCAATCTGCGGTACGTCCGCTCCAATCGGTGAAACATAACTTTCAAGCGAACTGTCGATGATATCATTGTTTTTATAAATCAGACCATAACCAAATCGAATCGAGTAAATCCGAAGTCTGGCATGCTCATGCTTCATCTTGTAAAAGACAAATTTTACGATCGTTGTATCATTCAGTACCTTCTCGGTCGAAAACTCGGATTTATCGTTTCCACGAAATTCAATCGTCTGTCCGGTACTTCCGATCATATCGAAATCCACCGGATAATTTTCACCGAAATTGATTGTGATTCCCTTAAAATCAATAGCGACCGTATGCAGATTGATTGTTAATTCGTACTGCTTGGCTGAAACCAAGTCTAATCCAACGAGTCCTGTATTATAGTATGAGCCGTTATGCTGTCTCGGGAGAAAGAACATTGAACCGTCCACCTTGGAAAAATCCTCTTCCAGTGTGGCATATACTGTATCGTCTTTCTGATCTCCAAATACATTCGACACATTGGAATAATACGAGAACTCGCCGCTGTCGATCTTGGCTTTTGCCTGTGCCTCTTGGTTAATCAATCCGAAGGAAATCATGATGTATCCACGGTCTCTATTCAGTTCACGTATTTTTTCTCTGTATGTTTGTGAGACCTTCTGCATATCATCATTCTCCGGTATCGATTAAATTAAATTTACAATGAATATAGTGTGTAGGATGACCGTTCTTATCAACCCAATACGGCTGTGCGTTTCTGTCTCCCGGATACATCTTGATTGTCTTGCGCCCATTGGAAACAGGGTCTTCAAAAGTGACATATACGAAAAAGTGATTCAGCGATTGAAGAATCCTGCTCCAAGTTTCAGCGGGCAGATAAGGCCATTCAAGACCGTCTATTTTATACTGATCTCGTCCGACCCTCTGCCCGACAACCACGCCATTGGCGTTTCGACCGGAATCTACTACGGTTGATACAGTGACACTCACACCACGTTTCGGATACGGCAGTTCATAGCCGTTAATCGCAATATACGCCATGTTTATTTCTCCGTAACAAATCTATAACCGTTCGCATTTCTTTGTGTTACAACTGCGTCTGAAACAGTACGATTGCCAATTTGAACAACGGTCTGTTCTTTTTTGTTCGCCTGTCTCCGAATGTCTTCTGACATCTGACGCATCATTGGCTCCATGTACTCTTCGTAGAACTCTGCCATACCTTCCTTATATCCGTTAACTGCGATTTCCGCCTGTTTCGTAACAGATACATTATCAACGCCCATGAACGAGGTGCTGTCCGCAAATTTCACGGAAGAAGTGTCAACGACAAAATCCGCACGAACAACCGGCTGATATCCGTTTATCTTCTGAAGCCAAGAATCCATGGTCTTGAAAGATTGCGGAATCATGTTATCGAGACCGATGTTAAAACCTTCTACAACATAAGAGCCTATCTGTTTGAAGGTCTTAGAAGGTGAATGTTCATCCAAGGCTTTCATCGCTTCTTCGATAATGCTTCGGCTGAACTCACGTATCTTGCTCTGTGCCTTTGACCATAAGCCGCCGTCCGAAGAACCGTCTATAAACCCTCGAATTACATTCTTTCCGATCTCAACAAAATGGTCATAAAGACTTCTTCCATCCGGTCTGTTAAACCAATCAATAACATTTCTGCCCCAACTGTTCATTACAGACTGTGTGGATATATAGTTCGCAAGAACTCCGTTTCGGAAACCGTCTACTATGTCTTTTCCGTACTTCTCAAACGTGACACGATTGACCGCTCCAAATCCGTTATCTACGAACCACTTCTTCACATTGGTGGCCCACTGGACTATCACACCGTTCTGACTCATGCTGCTGGAAGTGATTGCACTGTTGAATCCAGTAACAACCGTCTTGGCATAGTTTCCGAATGTTGTCTTTTCGATCGAGCCGAATTTCGTACCCGAAAACCACGTTTTAATGCTGTTTGCCCATGTCACAAACACGGCCTGTGTAGCGGTCATCGCGGTTGCGATTCCGTTATTGAATCCGGTGACAATGTTCATACCAAACTGAATGAAAACCTGCGGATTCAGCATTGTCGTGAACGCTGTCTGCACGCTCGTTGCAAACTGACTGATCATTGCGTTCGCAGATTCCATTCCGGCAAGAAGTCCGCTATTCAGACCTTCCACATTTCGAGAACCGAGCTGTGTAAACTTGGAAACAATACCAGTTCCCTCAAACCACGACACCATGTTCACAGCAAGTCCGGTTATAGCGTTCTGTATCTTTGCTGACCCTTCATTAATGCCGTTGATAAGACCTTCTATAGAATACTCACCAACCGACTTGAACTCGGTCGAAGGGGAATGAATACCAAGAGCATCTCTGAATCCCTGTACAAATCCTCCGCAGAAATCAGAAACGCCTTTTTTCAGACCGTTCCATGCATCTCTGATGCCGTTCATCAGACCACTAACAATGTCTGTTCCAAGTTCATAGAGCTTCTTCGGCAACTGTTTAAAGATACCTACAATCTCGGTAACAATTTTCTGTACCTCGACACGTGCGGTTGCTATCATTTCGGACGCCCATGCAATAATCTTCGGTACAGCATCAATGATCGCCGTATAAATCTTGCCCGGAAGCTCGGAAAACCAGTTGAACACGTTGGTGCTGATTTCCGTAACTTTCGTTCCGAATGTGGAAAGCATGTTCGCTCCCCATGTGATTACGAAATCAATCGCACCGATGATTGCCGACCAAATCTTGCCGGGAAGCTGTGCGAACCACGCACGAACATTTTCGATAATGATCGGAATATTGGTTTGCAGAGTAGTTCCGACATTTACTACCCAATTTACAATCGTTCCAAGTGCATTGCCGAGAGCATACCCGATTTTTCCGGGTAACTGTGCGAACCAATCGCTGATCGCTTGAACGACCTGTGAAATTTTACCCGGAACGCCCTCAAAGAAAGCAATCATGCCATTCCAAGTATTCACAAAGAAATCAGATACTTTATTCCAAACACCGTGGAACCATTCTGGTATATTCTCAAAGAACGGTACTACCGTCCCTTCAAACCAAGCAGGAACCGTTGATGTAAAGAAATCGGTAATCTTATCCCAATTCTGAATAATCAGAATGATGCCGTCTGTAATCAGTCCAACTGCCAGTCCGACCAGTGTTCCAATTCCCGGAGCGATTGCAGTTCCTGCCGCCGCAAGAATTGTTGCAACACCGGTACCTGCGAGTGTGGAGCCAATCGGTATAACTGCCGCACTAATCAAGCTGAGACCGTTCTTGACGGCATCAATGATGCCGCCGATATACATCGGGATACCTGCGATAATTGCCCCTGCCGCCGCAGATAAAATTGCCGCCGCTAAAGCAGGACTCTCTAAGCCAAGATTGATCGTTGCGTTCAAGAGCAAATCCTGTAACGCTGTAGAAATCGACGTTCCGATTGTAGTTCCTAGTTCTGTCCGACCGAACCCTTTGAGTGCAATAGCAAGACCGCCTAAGAATTGAACCGCATTGACCACCAAAGCAATCTTGTCTACGGCATCCCAATTTCCGGTCTTGATCGCTTTCATAACCTCATCCAACTGACGAAGAATTCCAAGCAGGCCAGTGAAAGTTAGACCTGTACCAACCAAGAGAAGGTTTTGTTTCAAGAATCCGATGCCTGTGATAATATCGGCTACGCCCTCAAGAGCAGTCAGTACAACATTAGAATTAAATCCATTAATCTTCCAACTTGCGATCGCCGCTACGATCTCTCCGACACCCTGTACGACTTTGAGCGCACCGCCGATTTTCCAAGAACCCATCATGATCAGTGCGTCACCGACCATGCCGATAAATGACGAAATCACCCCCATCACGTTATAGAGGTTGAAGCCGTTTTCCATAATATCGGATATATATCGCTTCATCTTGACGATATCGCCGAGGAAAGCGAGTAGTCCGGCCAGACCTCCTACCGCCCCCATACCTTTGAGATTTTTCAGGAAATTCAAAAAGTCTAATATGCCTTTTGCAATTTTCCACGCCGCAAATGCCGCCGCAATAGCAATCGCATAAGCAAGTATATCTTTGAGCAGTTTTTTCATTCTCTCAAAAATATCATTAACATTGGTATCTATGAGACCTTTGAGGAAATCGTATTGAGGAAGGCCGATACCGAGGTCTCCGCCACCAATTCCACCGGAACCTATGCCCGAACCGGAACCGGAGCCTGTATCTGTCTGCGGAGATATGACATTCAGCTCGTCGATACCGAGCAAATTGTTCTTCAGTTCCTTTGCTTTCTTTGCGGCTTTTCCCAATCCGCTTGCCGCATTATTAGCGTTATTAGAAAGCTTTCCGACAGACGCCGCACCTGCATTGATTCCCGAATAATCGACAGCAGGTAACTTATAATGGAAAAAGCTTGCGATTGTTTCTGCAACCAAACGAACAATCTTAGCAAATGCAATCAAATACGGAAGAACCGCATTTAACATGGGGATAAACACATTACCCAAAGCACGAGCCGCTAAGTTCACCTGCGCCTGAAAAATTCTAAGCTGATTGGCCGGAGAATTTAATGTACGCGCCATATCCCCCTGTGCCACTGTCACCTGTGTAAGAATTTCATAATAACGGAGCTGTGCTTTCTCGGCTTGGTTCATTGCAGATACTTTCTTTTGAATACCAAGAGCAAGCGCATCTTCCTGCAACCTAGCAACAGACAGGTCATATCCCAAACGTCTTAATGGTTCCAACTCACCGGAAATACCTGACGTAAGCTTCGTCATGGCATCTTCAACATCTATGTTATAGAAAGATGCAATATCATAACCGAGCTGTGTCAGATTCTTAGACATCAGATATGCCTTGTCGCTCGCAACGCCGAATCCCTCAATAATGGTATTAAATACACCTTGATTTCGCAGAAAATCGCCGGGGTCAAGACCTAGTAACTCGCTGACCTGTTCCGCATATTTCTGTGCTTCTCCTGCATACTCTCCGAGTGATGCCGTAAAAAGGTTGACATCTTCGATATATTTATTCGATTTATCAACCCAATCCGTTATGACATTTCCCGCTTTCTGCATCGAAAACACAAACATTTTCGCTTTAGCATACAGATCGATAAACGAGCCGGATGTTCTATTGTTTGCTGTATTTATATCGCTTGTCGTTCTAGCCGCTCGATTTAATGCAGGCGTTAAACTACGCATTGCACTCGAAACCGCTGTAACATTCGAGGCAAGCGGAGTTATTGACTCGTTCAGTCTCTTGAATTTATCCGATAGCGTATCAGTGTCAAGTGTTTTAACAGCCTCGTTTAATTTCGTAAGCGAGTTTGCGAGTGTAGTAAAGGAAAGTTTTGGTATCGTACTAAGCGATTGCAGAGCCTCGCCTAGCTTACCTATCTGATCATATTTTGCGCCAGTAAGCGCCGAATTTATGTTTTGAAGCTGATGAGCAATCGAGGATGAAAGCTTAATCTGTCCCACAGATTTTAATTTCGTAAGACTATCTGCAAGACGATTGAGCGACTCACTTGCATTACCCATCCCTGCCGTAGCAGTACTGATTTTTTCAATATTCTTGGCAAGTGACGGAGTGAGACCCACGCCACCCGCACATGCCGCTTTCAGCTTTGACAAAGACGCAGAAAGAGCGTCAATGCCATTGACCGCCGCACTAGAATTCGATTCTATCCGTAATTCTAATGAATCAACAGGTACAGACATTAACGCTCACCTCTTTTCGCCTTAAAATTCTCGTTAAACTTTGCCGCAAAGTTTGCCATATAATTCTTACCATTTTCGGCAGTTCTTTTTTCTTTTGTTTCCGCCGTTTCTTCCTGCTTATCTCCTATAGGATACGGTTCTGTAAGATACGGCTCTGCCTTGGTTCCTTTTTTGGCAAAGGCGTTTAAGATAGGTGAAACCCTCGTTAAAGCATCATAGAAATATTTCCCTTGAACCCATGCTTCATAATTTTTTCGTTCAAACCTTTTCTTGTCAGCTTCACGATAATATTTCACAAGAACGCAATCGCCATCCCAATATTGCTCAACCGTCATTCCGATCGACAAATAGTATGGACACTGCTGTTCAAATACATCTGCATAAGATGAATGGGACTCGGGACTTAGAAGTCCGTTGTCCAATCCACGTTTCCCGAGCCGTCTTTCGGCTCTTCTACAAGAGTCATAATCGGGTCATTGTACATTTCAGCAAGCTTGCCAATCAGCTCTTCCTTATTCGTCATGTGAGAATAAATGTCATCGATAACATCTCTTCTCTCAAACCGGTGATGAGCAAGGAACGCTCCGGCGAACAGTTCCGGCAGCGTAGTCATGGGCTTGTTCTGAATGTCTGATGCAACAAAGCCGTTCCGCTCCATCTGCTGAATGGATTTTCTTGTGAACTCCAATGTGTAGTCCTTATCTTTGTAAGTGAAAATCAGTGTCTTAGCCATATCTATTTGTCCCCCATATTTTTAATATTCCGCCTGTTACGGATGATCGTTTGGTTGGATTCCACAATTTAAATTATTACTTGCTACTGTCCGTAATCGGAGTAGACGGCATGATCGTGATTGTCATTTCAACAACCTCATTTACGCTTGCGCCGTTTACGTGTACAGAAAGTGCGCCATCGAACGCAAACTTGCCGTTCGAGCCATCCGGTGTAGCCACGCCGTCGCTGACAGTGCCGCCAAACCATACCGCATACTTCTGTGTCTTGCCCTCAAGAGCTTTCAGCTTTGTATAATCTTCTTTGGTATAGTTAGCCTTGAACTCGAGTGCATCAACAGACTGGATGCCCGGAATACTTGTCTTCATTGCATCCGACAGCGTTGTTGTATCCAGTGTTTCCGGAGAACCACCGAGATCAGGGAAATCCTTGATATCAATGACTTTCGTATATGCCGTGCCGTCCGTGCTTGTCATCAGAAACGACTTATAAGAACTAATTGCCATAAACTTTACCTCCTGTAAATTACCTTATCTTTAGAAACCGTTGCCCCATATCTACCGACCATACGATAGATTGTTGCATCATTGATGTTTGGTATCTGCTGTAACAAGATTCTCTCAAAACCCATGTCAAGCATTACTTGGTCGATGATTTCTGCGATTGCTTTACATTCTGCTTTCTTTCCCGGAACAGCTTTACCCTTGATGATGCCGCCCACCTTATTCGAGTAAATTTCAATCGTATACATCACAGAGGCATGATTCTCGTTACTGCCGGAATCGGTTGTCTTGCGGTATGACGTATTGTCAGACTCGATCACATAAACACAAGGATAGGACGGCGGAGTAAGCAAAATAGCATCGGCTGTATAGCATTTTGGATACTTGGCAAGAACAGCTGTTCGTATGGAATTGTATATTTCAGATTCAATATCAATCATGCGAACACCTCATGTGCTATAACCTCAATACTGTCCGCTATCTCCTTGGCGGCGGTATATAACGGCATTTCGGCCGGAGTACCATGTGTCAGAATCAATCGTCCGTCCTCTGTCTTATAACCCCACACTTTTCTCTTGCCGTATCCCATGCCATAACTTCCGATTGTATAACCGAGTGCGGCTCCATCAGGATGAGGAGAGCTTCCGGCAGAACCGTTGTGATACACACCTGCGCCAAACTCAACCCAAACCGCATCCGCTCCGCTCGCTATTACTGCGGTTATTCCATCAGAACCTGCTTCGACAGTAACGGAGACTTGCGCTTTTATCGGGGTTCCGCTTGTAGGAAGCAGGTCATCCACAATCGCAACATCAAAGCCCTGCGCCGCTCGTTTCTGTATTTCATCCGCCACACGAGCACGGAATGTTTCGACCTTCTGATTGAACGTCCTTTTGTATTCCTGTAACTCCTGTAACGCTCTGTTAATTCCACTTTCGGTTAAATCAACAGAAATTGTCTTCATGATACTGTCACCTTTTTGATCGCCACCTGCATGTTATTCAAGCTCGTGGCAACCTTTTTAACGATGTAGTTGTATGGCGTGATTATGTTTCCTTCATCGTCAGTTTCAAGCTCTCCGCTTTCATCAAGCTTTGGCGTTACACCTATCCACAACACCGAATATTCATCAATCGGAACACCGTTGTCCAAGATCAATGTCTGATCATATGAATCGTCATTGCCGAACGCCTGTACGGATGTTTCGCCCTTGGCCGGTGAGATATTCGCTTCCGTTTTGCGGGGCGGCTTAAAAACATTGTACGGAGTACCAACCACTGTTCCGTATTCGTCCGTATCCTGTTGCTTATGATCGAACAATGCGTACCACAATGTCTGTTTATTGATATCCATACAAACCATTACAGCACCCCCACATGCGGAACAATGTCACTAAGCATGGAAGCCGGTACATCTGCATTTTCATATCTTCGGGATATGCCGTTTTCGGTATGCGCTGTCTGACCTTCTGCTCCAAGCTTATGAATCATGTAGGCCGCAATCTGCAACTGATTGTGTTCATACCGGACAGGAACCGAGGTAACAGTGTCATCGTAGGGATATGCCCGATTGATGACCTTCTGTCCTGCCATTTTAAGATAAGCAGATAGAATTTCATCCGAATATGAACCTTTAATCAGCAGTTTAAGCGCCGCAAGCTTTTCCAAATCCGTCATTCTATCTGCCACCTTTCAATAATTATGCAGTCTTAATCTTGAAACACTTGCTTTCATCAGTCAGAGCTGCAAGATAATACTTTCTTGCAAAGATCGTATTCAGACGAATGTTCTCATCATCGGAGGAGCGAGCGCTCTGTACAACCTCAACACCCTTCTTGTTAAACAGTGTTACAGCTTCTTTTGTACCGCCGGCAATCGTACCTTCTACCGCATTTTTCTTCGTGAAGAGGTTTACACCTGCAACAGTCCCGACATAACCAGTACGAACGAAAGCTTCAACGTATTTCAGCTCGTCTTTCAGTGCCTTACGAACCTTCGCCACATCCTTCGGATGAACGAACGCAAACGCGCGAGGTGCTACCGTTTCGGGGTCATTGTCAGTACCCTCAATATTCAGAAGCGATACTGCATCAGCAAAGCAATCAAATCCGAATGTAACACCCGGACCAAGTGTGATGGTCTGACCTTCGGGAGCCTTGTTAAACTCCGCAAACACATCATTATTTACGGTATTAAACAGGTCGATACCCATCTTCTGCATGCCAACAGGTACGAGCATCGGGTCAGCCATTTCCTGTTCGTCATAATATTCAAACTTGTTCTGTGCGAGCTGAATTGTGTAGTCCTTCTGTGCGTAAGAAACTTCAATCGTCTTGGTATTACCCTTACCCATTTCAAGCTTCTCTGTACCGTCTGTAGCGGTATAACGGTTGATTTTACGAATCATTCCCGGAACGCCGACAAGATCGTTATCCACCTTACAGAAATTCTGTAAATTCAGCCGAGACTTATACATGTCTTCTACTTCGTTCGACAGATAAAAATTGTCATAAATCTTATGTGCCATTAGCTATTATCTCCTTCACCGTTTTCAGCCTGATACAGCTCCTTGTATTCGTCTGCATGTTCCTGCGAGAACTTGTAGCGTTCCAATGGAGACATCTGTTTCAGCTTATCCATTGTTACTGTTGTTCCGCCCTGCCCGCCATCCGGTTTAGGGCTTCCCTTTAAAGCGTTTGCACGAATCTGCTTTTCAAAAGCATCGAGGTGCTTCTTCTCATTTGCAAAAACCTTTTCCGTATCTCCGTCTGCAACGGCGTTTGCGGTTTCTTCTGCAAGCTTTTCGTCATAGCCAAGAGACAGGTACTTTGCTTTGGTCTTGGAAATCGTGGACTCACGCCGGAGCGATTCCAGTTCCCTTTCCATTGCTTCCTGCTTTTCCTGTGCTTCAATCCTTGCCTTTTCATCGTCCGAAAGCTTGTCTTTCAGCTCTTTCTTCTTTTCCGCAAGCTCTTTTGCGGTCTTATCGAAAACGTCCTTCTTCACGTAACCGGCATAATCCGGTTCCGGTACGTCATACGATTCCAGTGCCTTGAGCTTGTCCTCTGCGCTCATTTCCGCATAGCCTTCGATCTTCGATACGTCAATTTTTGCCATCGTGTTCTCTCCTTGCCTTTTATACTCTTCTGTGAGTGTCTTTGTGGTTTAAGGCTTCTCTGCCTTTATGCGCGTTTTATACTCTTCTCTGAGTTTTATTTTCCAAGAGTGAAATCACTCTATAGAATCATCTTTTTTCTCATCAGGATTAGGAATGGACTTAGCTGTCAGCTTCTCCTGTTCGTAATAATCCATTGACATTGTGTATGCCGCTTCGGGGTCTATAAACAGCCCGGAACTCTCGAAAGCAAGACGAGGATGAATCTTATCCTGCTGTAACATGGAAATAAGAACCTGCGATTTGCTTTGAATCGCTTCATAATTGCGTCTTGTAAATTTCAGATCAATGTCCGAGAGCTTTAAATCAATATCGGACAAATCTCTGCAAATCTTGAGTACGAGCCGTAACATCTTCTTTTCGGCACGTTTGAACATGTGCTCGGAATCCTTGGCTCTCGCTTCCGCATCTGACCAACCGTCACGCATGATAACTGCCGCTCCTGTATCCGAGGTGGAAGAACCGCCGTTCCGGTTTGGCATACCGCAAATCACGATGACAGTATCGTAAATGTCCTTCTTGAGTGTCTGCGTCTGATCTTGATTCAGCTCGGTCTTCACGACATCAACATCAGCGTTCTGGCCATCGATCGACTTCACCTTGATTGCTCCTAGGTCTTTCAGCTCTTCAAACTGCTCTCTGTCGATCTCACAGTTAATAAACTTTAAAAACGCCTGTATTGTCTGTTCCACTCCATCCAGTCTGTTACTCTCAATCTTATTGATTGCATCCAACAGCGGAAGGACGATCTCGAACGAGCCAAGCCTTGCATTATTGGCCGGATACTCGAAAATCGGTATCATTCCATAGGCATGCGGCATACTCTCAACAATCTGACCGTTTACAATCTTGAAATACAGCTTGTCGGTGTAAACGTTGTAATGTGTCATACCGTTCGTGTCCTTCCAATAGGACACACCCATGAGCGGTTGATGTTTATAATCCGAGGAATAAACGATGAATGTATCACGAGGGTCTAGCGTGTATATCTCAAACGGAGCTTCGTCCGGTTCCGCACCTGCATCCGAATCAGGAAGAACCATGCGATATGCAGTGCCGCAAATCATGTCCCATTCCACAAGCTCCTCGTCCTGCGAGGATTTATCTTCCGAGAACATGAACTCATTTAGCAGATTGATTTTGTCTGTAATGGTTTCATCGCTTGAACGGTTTACATACTGTATCGGCTCTCCGCAGAGATACCCTGTCTTAAACGAGACAATCTCATTGGCATGATTGACCACGATTTTGTTGTTGATCTCCGGTCGAATCGTCTTTATCCGATTGATAATCGGCTGATTGCCTCGATAATATTTGTACAGGTAATCTATTTCAGACCTGTTTTTGCTATGGTCAGTTTCGGCTTTCAGAAGTACGTCCAGTACGTTGCTCGCGTTGACTTCTGCAACGTCTGAATAGATCACTTTTCGACCGAACATAAATCTTGTGTTCTCTCCCAAAGCCTCTCCCTCTTCACAAAAAATAAAGCGTATCCCTGTGCTTTCGCCAAGAATACGCTAAGAATCCTATGTTATTAATATTTTAAAACAGATAGAAATATATGTCAATATTTACGTCACCAAGGACGCTGAAAAATTTCGATTACATTAGCAGAAAGTGACTGTGCATATTCGGCGAGCTGTGCCATAGCATCGGGTACGTCATCATGTTTATTCTTACCTGCCATCGTATACGAGCAGAGCATGTCCATAAACCGTCCGTAATCGGAATTGCGCCGATAGGTTGAAGAATCCTTGAATAAGCAATGTTCTTTCACCCACGCACTGTTGACAATAATCTTGGTTTCCTTGTTCGCTGTCGTATACTTTGTCGTGATATGCGTGATTCCGCCCTGTTCCTTTACTTTTTCCTGTACCTTCTCGGCAACTCTTCGCCCTGCGGAGTTACTTTCAAACCTTGCCGACTGCACCTTATCCCGGACAAGACATTCCACGAGCCTTGCATCTACAACGTCAGGAAGTCCGTTATCGCACACACAGTCATCCAAGTAATAATCTTGTCCGTACACATATGCCACCGGCAGAACACAATAATCCTTACCTCTGTCCTTGGTATCGCAGACCGCTATAATTGCGTCCGGTGCTTCACTCGGAAGCTCAAAATACCTGCGCAGTTCGTCTTCTGTGTACACAACACCTTCCCGCTCAATCGGCTCGTTCATGTACAGCGCTCTCCATGAGGCATCGTCCATGATATCCCTCTGTTCTCGGTAAAACTTGGTCGAAAAACCTACGCCATACTGATAATCGAAATTCGATTCATCATTCTCGTCCAGTGCCGGTATAACAATGAATTCTGCCCTGTCAGAATTCCCATATTCCTGCTCTAAATGCCCGATAACATCGTGAATAGACCATCGTGTTGCAATGTGCAGTTCCTTGCAATGGTCACCGATTTTTCGTTGTCTTAAGTCTGTCGTGTACGTTCCCCAAAGCTTGTCTAATCTTTCTTTCGAGAGCGCTTCCTCTAAGCCCGATACAAGGTCATCGCAGTATAACAGCCTTGCCGCACGATACAGACCTGCATTTCCTGTACCCACAGACGTAAATTCCAATGTTTCAAATCTCTGTCTCTTGTCAATGTCTATCCTGTAATCCTTGGCGTTTGTTCCTGTTACCTGCAACTGCGGAAATACATCGTGCCACAGATAATCTCCGTTCGGGTCAAAGATTCTAAGACACTCATCGTAAGCGCCTTTTACAAATGCATTGCTGTGGGAACCGGTAAGCATCGGCTCATTCGGGTACTTTCCTGCAAGCCAAGTAAGGTAAAAGATTGCAAGTGTCGTTTTTCCACTTCCCGGTGGCATGGAAATTGCAAGCAGGTCAATCTTGTCATCTGCAAGCCTTTGCAGAGCCGCGACAACCTTGCTTAACACATTCCTTCTCGGCGGATAGAATTTCTTGTCCGGTTCCCTGTCCCATTCCACGTACAGCAGGTAACTTTCAAAATCATCTACCGCTGCTTTTAAGAGAACCTTCTTGTGCAGTTCAAACAGCTCTGTAAGCAGTTCCGTGTCTTCTGTCGTTCTGATCTTCTTTTCAATCGCTTCTGACAGACGTTTTAAATACTTTACTTTCAGCGCATGGTCTGTCTCAAATTCATCCCTGCACAGATCATATAAATCTTGATAAGCTTGGATATCATCTCCAAGACTCTCGTAAATTACCTGTAAAATCTCCCGCATATTTCTCTCCCTCAAAATAAAAAAAAGAGCGCCGCCGTAACCGGCAACGCTCCAACACGTTATTTCCTCGTGTAATTGTACCAAGATGTTCTTGAAATCCCAAGCCTCTTACAGCACTGCTCAATCGTCAGTTCTCCGCCTTTTTGTTTTTCCCGGAATTTTTCAAGAACCTCGTAATCTATGGAAAGCCTAGGTCTTCCCTCATGATAATCTTTCTTCTGTCTCGCAATCTCTTTTCCTTCCTGCGTCCTCTGTACAATCATATCACGTTCAAACTCGGCAAACGCAAACATAACATTCATGATGAGCTTCCCTGTCGGCGTATTGTCCATCATACCCATATTGAGTACGTGAACACGGACGCCTCTCGCAATCATCTCCTGTACAAATGAACTTCCTTGGTTTGCGCTCCTTGCGATTCTGTCCAGTTTGGTCACAACCAGTGTATCACCGGAACGCATAAGCGATTTCAGCTTGTCAAACTGTGGTCTGTCCAGTTTGGTTCCGGTAAAGGAATCTACAAAAATCTTCTCTGCCCCTGCTGCTTTTAATTTCTCTTTCTGGTCAGACAAAGAGTTGCCGTCTCTTGCCTGTCCTTTCGTTGACACTCTCGCGTATCCATAGATCATATTTGCCCCCTCTGAACAAAAGATACAGTTTTTCTAGTTTTTTACCGTAACTTTCTCTATAGAGAGGCTATATAGAAAAAGTTATGTAAAATATCTTAAAAACTGTACCTTTTGTTCAGTATTCTGCCATGTTGACGGAGATATAACGATAGGTCATGGAGTCTGTTTTCAGCCATCCTTCTGTATATCTCCCATTTGATAACACAGCTCGGACATATACCCTGTCCGTTCTTACAAATTCTGTCCGAGTATTCGACTGTGTTCTACCCGACATACCACCGATGATCGCACCACCCACGCCAAAGGCAACGCCGCCTAAAAGTGCTCCTCCGATGGAAGGTGTACGATGAGAACTTGTGATATAGCGCATCTCGTGGCCGTCTGTCAGTACTTTCGCCTGTGCAACATATAATGTACTGCCTGTGGAAATACCAAAGTCCTCTTTCGGATACCGCTCCATCAGTGCATGATAGAACTTGTCCGCTATCTTGTCATAAGATACTCGTTTTGCTCGGAATTTGTCTCCGTAATCGTTGCTCGATGTATTAATCACCAGTTGTACATTACAAGCGGAAGGATTGGTCTTTTGAACATAAAATTCTTCCATCTGCAAGAAACCGCTTTTCCAGTAAAAATGTCCAAGGTCTCTTCTGACCACCCTTGTTTTGCCAACGCTGTTTGCTGTGTCGAGTAACATCTGAAAGGCTTCTTCAAAGGGATGGTCAATGTGGAATGAGTATAGAATCATTTTAACAGCTCCTTCTGTTCTTCCGGTGTGATTATACCTTCGTCCTTACCGTTGATTACCCAAACGCCTTTATCCGACAGTTTACTGCGTATGACCAGTTCACAGCCCATAGCATCGAGTATTTTGAGTAGGATGGATACTCGGATATCCGACCTGAGACGTTCTGACACTCCGCTTGCATGTTTGTATCCGAGCTGTTTGGATAAGGTCTCGTTTGAGAACCCTCGTGTATGCATGATTTCTTTGATTGCGGTTGATGTTTTCAAGTTGATCTCCTTTGTAGTTGATGGATGTTTGTTTTGTAAGATAAGGATAGCAGATACACGATTGAATGTCAACACGATAACGTGTCTTTTTCTGTTTTTCGGATACTCGAGGCATTACCTGCCCCGCTTTAGCGGGATGCCCTTTATCCCCCGCCGGGGTACTACTTTTCAAAACGTGTGCCGCGCGGCTGAACATGCGCTGCTCTGAAAACTACAAAAAAAGCTCTGTTTATCAAAAACAGAGCTTTGATCAAATTAAATTATAATGATCAAATTATTTGATTAAATTAAAACATACAATAATCGGCAAAAGAACGATTGCACCCAACAACCACAACATATCATTTTCCTCTTTTCAATTATACAAATGTAAATCTTTTTGATTCTATTTTACGAACATATTTATTATACATATCGGGATAGCAAGCTTTAAAGCTTTTACTGTCAAATCTTTCAGAACATACGGACTTGTATGTTGCTTTATGTTCTGTACCGATAACAGTATCAGTATTATTATTTTTCATATATTCTTTTATTTCATCTTTCAAACTGTCAATTAGCGCTTGCGTTTCATCTGCTATTCTTTCATATCCCGCAAGCATTGCAAATAAATTATTAATATCGTTCATATTATGCCGCCTTTATTCATTATAATATTTTTCTTGTTTAATTGTGGTTTTCAAATTTGAAACAATGCTATCATATGCACATTCTGTCATTTCATTTACATATTCTCTGAAATGACTGTTTTCAATTTCTGTATTTCCAGTATGCCATATACAAATGTGATTATCATTCAGCCAACTATTGCCGCCGATATTAGTAAATGCATAAAATTCTTTCGTGTCCGGATAGAAATACAAATCCACCCGAAAATCATACTTTGCGTTATTCCATATAAACGCATGCAGCTCCTGTTTTACATGCTCTTCTTGATTTATAAAATACTCTAATAATTCAATATCGTTCATGTTATTTATCTTCTTTCATTTCAAAACGCGCGCCGAAACTAAAAAACGTTTTGTTTTTCGGTATTTCTATAATGTCCATGTATTGCTCATAAAGGCAATCGTGCCGCCGTTTTAGTTCCGTTGCGGTATATAATTCGTTGGCTATGTATTGCCCGACTATACGCAAGCCGCCGGCTCTATGAAACGCGAACGCTGTTTTGCCGCCGCACTCTGATTTAACTTTATAATATTTCATGCTTGCACTTCCTTTTCTGTAATCATGTAATAGTGCCGTTTTTCAAATTCAACGTAATAACGCTTTTTCCAACGTTCCAACTCTTTCATACATTCAAGCGTATTTCCATAGAATACATAAGGATTAGAACTATCTGAAAATGATAAATGTATATAATTATCACCCGTTTCGATAAAGAACGATGTATATTTTCCTGTTTCCGTGTTCGTGCAATTATAATATTCAAACGAATTTAACAGATTGTAAAAATCGTTTTCCGCCCCTGTTTCATCCGCTATATACTCGCCGCGCAACTCCCTGTCTGTAATTATTTCCGGATACCACGGCGCGCCAGGGCGTAAATTAGACGGACAAAACGCGATTATGAAGCCGTCTATAAATGCCCTTTTTGCGGCTGCCTTGCTAACACGTGTAAACGCGTGTCCGTTATCTGTAAATTCGTATTTATTCATTGTTATGATCCTCTCTTTTCTCAAGTGCGATATCTGTTAGAACATAATCCCAACTTGTCCCCCAATGAGTAACGCCCCAAACATACATATCTAATTCATCATTGTAATAAACAATTTCGTTGGTTTCTCTTTTCAAAATATCCGCACCATTATCTGAAATAATGTAATACTGAAATATTTCCGGCTCGTTATTCTGTTCTTCTTGTAACTCGTTAACTTTGCTCTGTTCTTCCTGTTCTTCCTGTTCTGTTTCCAACTCGTTTATTTTGTCTTGCAACTCGTCAATTTCTTCTGAATTATCAATAAAACCGTTTACCTGTTCCCAATAGCCTATATCCGACGTTTTGTTGATAATGTCATTGTTACAAACCGCATCGAAACTTTTTGCAAGCGTTGCATAATCAACATATCCATTTTCAATGCCATAATCCGAAACCTTGTTACCATAAAAGTATTCATAATATTTGCTCATGCTATTTATCTCCTTTTCATGTTTTAATACATGTTTTCGTGTTCATATTCTCATTATACACGATTTAGTGTATATATCAACACTATTTCGTGTATTTTATTTTTATTTCGTGTCGATTGTTTTGTAGTACAAAAACTTTTAAGTATTTGAACTGTCAGCATACATTTTTTGTAATTGCTCATACTGTTCTTCTAACTCTTGCGCTTGCTTTTCTGAAGCGTCTACGAATTCATACCATTCTTTGAAAACATTTTGAGCCGTACCTGTTTCAAAATGTATTTCGTAGCAACTTGAATTGCTATTCAAATACTTTTCGTATACCGCGGCAAAGCCGTGTTTTGTCATGACTACGAAATTGTCTAGTAGTACGCCATCTACAAAATCACCCGTATACTCTGCATCGTTTTGATATAGCCATTTTTCTAATTTTGTACTTCCTAATATAATTTTTTTCATGTTTTGCACTCCTTTTCTCTGTATAGCTGTTACGCTCTTACTGTGATCATAAGCTTTCCGCTTAATGTCGTTTCAATGGTTAGCACTTTGCAATCGTTGTATAATTCAATCTCATTTCTATCTGCTTCTGTATATACAAATCCACATGCCGTCACTATAAGACAAACGTCTGTATTTACAATTACGTTTAACACTTCTGCCAGTTTCATACTTTTTCATCTCCTTTTTTTGTGTGATACTGTTTTCCTTTAACTATCTACTATATTAACTAGTTAATATTGACTAGTCAATGTACCGATTGCACAATATTGACTAGCATATATAGTGCATATTGACTAGTTAATAGCGTTTCTTCCTATTATATGTAAATTCAGCGATTGCGCTATGCTTAAATCGTGATCACATTATACTTTAATACACTATAGTATTAATGCGCTAATTCTTTATTGTGATAAATTTATGATTGTTATTTTTGTAACTATTGACCGATTTCTGTGAGATTGTCCACACCCTGTTCCGTGTCCCGAGGAACGCCCTGGAAAGTCGCTAGAAAGTCGCTAGAAAGTCGCTAGGAGAAATGTTGTTAAAAATAACACACGAATAGTCGCTTGCGTTTTAGAAAGTCGCTCATTTTCCGAAAGTCGAGTGTCAAGTAATGATGTACGCTAGCGTGCATTTGATGTACGCAAGCGTGTAGTACGCTAGCGTGTATTTGATGTACGCAAGCGTGTATTTTGTCATTGACCGCTTACACGCAAGCGTGTTATTCTTTGATCACATGATAGTCGGAAAGGAGAACCGTCGTGGAATCGAAATTGAGTGAATCCCGAAAGAGAGCGAACACGAAGTGGAATCGAAAACAGAGTATAATTTCCGTTCGGGTAAAGCCGGAAATTCGTCATGCTCTTGATGAACACTTAGCAAAAACGCATGAAAGTCTTGCCGGATTTATTGCCAAATCAATCACTGAACAGATCAAGAGAGAAGATGGTTTCTCCCAGTCTGAAATAGACCTTGACCAGTTGTTAGGAGAGTGAGAAATGATTACAGAAGCGCAGAAAAAAGCCACAAAACGCTATAACGACAAGTCCGCTCAGATTGCTATACGAGTACCACCGGAGAAGAAGAAGGCTTGGGAAGATTACGCAGAAAGCCATAAAATGAGCCTTCGTGCGTTGATTATTGCCGTTATGGACGAGCACACAAGCGTACAGTGAAAGTCGCAATACGAGGCGATTTTGAGTCATTTTGAGATAGATTTCTTAGCTGTTTCGGCAGCAGGACGCAGAGTCTCAAAATTTATGGCTCAAAATCGCCTTTAAAATCAATTTATAGTCGCTAGGCTATTGTTGTGCGTCGAAAGTATAAAAATTGAATACTGAATAGGAATTTTGCCAAATTAAGGTATTCTAGCATAGTTTTCTATCCGTAAAGAGAAAGACTCCCTCACATTTCTGTGAAGGAGTCTTGTTTTTTACTTTTCCGGTAGGGATTTGCCGTTATCGAGCGGAATTTCGTATCTGCTCTTGATTTCTTCGGGATTTACCTCGCTTGTATCGCCTGTTTTCGGCGTAACTACGTACTCGCTTTGGTCTCTGTAGCCGTAGTTGTTCTTGGCAAGGAATATGCCGGTGACCGGATTCAGTTTGCCGGAGTTCATGTACAACTCCCACGAATTTTCCATGATTTTATAAGCTTTTTTAATGAGACTAGTGACCGATCTGGGCAACGAACTCTTATAACCATCGCTTCCAAGCTGTTTATCGTTCACAATAGCAAGTAAAGTTGTTCTACTCATCGCATTGAGTGCCATCGCCAGTCCCGCTACTGTCGGTTTCATATCAGCCTCGGCAAAAATCATAAAATACTCTTCCAGTCTCTTGGCAACCTCTTCAGGATTGTCCATGTCAATAGCAGGTAAATTAAACAGCTTCACCGACACACCGGTAATCTTGTTATTATCTCCGGGACTTAAATTATAGCCATTCATTCCAATCACCGGAGAGTTCTTACCGTTGTGCGCCTTGTTCGGATATTTCCTTCTCGCCTTCTTGGTATGGTCAACGTGAGAATACCGTTTATCAATCGGTTTTCCAGTCCTCGGGGAGATTCTTACTTCTTCATCATCATTTCGTGTCAAAATACGCTCCTTTCCGTACCCTGAACAAAAGATACAGTTTTTACACTTTTTGTGTATAACTTTTTATATATAGCCTCTACTAAGAAAAGTTTACGGTAAATATATGTAAAACTGTATCTTTTGTTCAGTATTTTACAATTCTATCTTCTCTTCTCCATCGGTTAAAATCAGAGTATAGCCCTCGTTCTCGATCAATTTAAAGAACGTGGACAGCTTCATGTCATTCCGTTTTTCCATCTTATACAAACCACGTTCCGACACTCCGGCAGACTCGGCAAGTTCCGCTCTTGTTGATAAATTGT
Source organism: Bacillota bacterium (assembly GCA_029224465.1). Taxonomy (GTDB): domain Bacteria; phylum Bacillota; class Clostridia; order Lachnospirales; family Lachnospiraceae; genus CAG-791. The sequence continues at coordinate 42,558 of JAQXUQ010000011.1, forward strand.
TATTTTTAATAACATTTAGGATTTCTTTAACGGTCATCATCTCTTATGTGATACTCCTCTTCAAGCAGGTCATCCAAGCAATAACTGTGCTTTCCAATTTGTATCAGCTTCCCTTTCTTGGCGGCTTTCTGAAACCTTCGGTAACGCTTTGTGTACTCATAAGACTTGCCAAAGACATTCATTATCGCTTTATACATCATCGGCTCCTGTTCTCGAATGATTTCTATCTCTTCTTCTACATTGCGCCCATAAGGACAGCCAACACACCCTGTGCGGGAAAAACCCCAAAGCTCGTAACAATCGGAATGGCGGATGCCAAAAAGCTCGTCATATTCTTTTTCATCCTCTGCCGTATACCAAAAGAGCGGCCTGTACTATCCGTTGTCAGAGTCGAAACAGGATTTGTATGCCGAGGAGCGGATACCACCTTCCGCTTTTCGTATACCTGTGATCATCAGGTCAGCCTGAATAGAGTGAGCGACTTTCTTCTTGGCGTAGGTACAGCACTTTGATGAAATTGGAAAGTCTGGCGGATTTACAAGCATGAATTCTTTAAGGTACTTGTTGTAAGAGATATTAAACTGAGAGTATCCGCAAGAATTCGCATCCCGAGCATTAGTCCACCACTTTAATGCACAAAGACATTTGGAATAACGACCATTCAGTGTGTCTAAATCCTCGTCTTCAAACTGAAATCCATGATTTTGTAACCGTTCGAGCATACTCGAGACGTACTTGGAGAGAAACGGCACACCGTATTCCTTGCAGGAAAGCGATATCGGCTTAATTGCTTTTATCCGCTCGATGGTTATGTCGTATTTCTGTTCTAAGTATGTCAGATGGTCTTTTGTTGCCTTATATTCCAGTCCGGTATCAAACCAAATATACCGTGCTTTCTTTTCCTTATCCAAGTGAGAGACAATATCTACACAAAGGTCGGAGTCCTTGCCGCCGCTTACAGAAACGCAAACATTGTCATACTTAGATAATACAGACTCAGCTTTGGTATAACTGTCGAATACAGCAAGGTTAGCGGTCGCTTTTTCACGGCACTTATTATATTCGTCAATGTCTATGATCATAACGACACATCCTTCCATCCCAAACCGCTGTAAATCTCGGTCTTGTCGGAATACTTCTCATACCAGTCCTGATGCAGTTCCATATCGTTTTTGAACCGCATCCCTGTGATCACCCTGTGATTCTCCGCCTTGCACCACTGCTTGTACTTCTTATACAGGTCTTTTCTCGATACCGTACAATCGGCGTCCCTCTTGCAGGTCGCTCTAAGGAATTGCAGGGTCAAATCATTTTCTTCTGCATACTGCGAGATAACCTTCCTCATAGAGTCGGACATTTCAAGACCAACGCTCAAATACTTCCGGTATCCGAGGATGAGCCACATAAACACACCCTTCATGGCTTCGGGAGTTGTCAGCTCATCCTTTAAATGCGTGTCCTGCTCCTGCGGCGTGAAATGCCGATTAAACTCTACGATCTTGATACGGTCGGAAGCAAACAGAGATTTATCACGGACGGCAGGTAAGTCATTGCAGGAAAGCCACATGGTAAACTGCGGTTTGAAGGTAATCGCTGATTGATACAGCGCACGAGCGGAGATTTCCTCGCCACCGGTTAGCTGTTTGATCTTTTCCTCATCTAGTCTGCCATACTCGTCTGACTCTGCCATGGTTACAAAACGCTTTCCCTTGAGTCCAACTAGTGTGGGCGATGCCGAGTCCTCGTCTTTCTGCCGGTCTCCCCGGCAGATCATCCCGACAGGTGCGACCTTGGCATAATCTCCCATCATGGTCTCTACCGTGTTTAGGAGCGTGGATTTGCCGTTTCTCGTTGTCTTGCCATGCAGAATAAACATACATTCCTCGTGGCTTGTGCCGAGCATGGAATATCCGAGTGCTCTCTGTAAAAAGTCTGCTTTCGCCTTGTCTCCCTCGGTTACTTCATCAATAAACGCTTCCCAACGCTTACAGCGGACATTCCGGTCTACGGTAAATTCAAAGTTGGTCTGCATTGTGATAAAGTCATCCGGCGAAGCTTCTCGAAAAGAGAAATCAGAAAGATCATAAGTGCCGTTCTTGCAGTTGATGAGATACGGATTAGCATCAAACTTGACAGCGGAAATACGGAGAACGCCTGCGGCATCCTTTAAAACTCTGTCCCGCAACCTGCGGTCTCCGAGCTTATTTACAAAGCCTGTGTATGCCTTGCGCTTGTCATCGTCCTCGATTTCTCCGCAATAGATGACCATAAGACGTACACATTCTTTGATCTTTTCAGAAACTAGGATTGCTCCTTCGTCTTTACGCCATGCACCTTCTGAGTAGGTGTACCACGATTTTTGCTCGGGGCAATACTGCGCTTCATTGCTGTAAAGCTTTCCGAAAAGGTCTGCAACACCCATTTCCGACCACTCGTAGTTGTACTCCGGTTTGCACTGCTTGAGCTTGTACATCTTATCGGAAAGCTCTTTTGCAAGAATCATCCGTCCGTTGTGCAGGACAAATAATTCATTCTCGCTCATCCTCTCCCCCTAAAGCTTTAAAAATGCCTTTGTCGATTTCTTTCAGAACGCTGTCATTGATCATGCAGATAGGCTTGCCCAAACGCTTGCGGTCGCAGAAAGAGACTAAATCGCAGTGAACGTACTCTCCGTCTCCGATACATACTGAATTAAAGCCGTCTCTCGTTCCGATCATCAGAATAGAGATGATCTTGTTTGTTTCTCTGTTCTTGGAAGAAACGACTAGACAGTTTTTGTTTGTCGTGCCGTCCTTTTCAAGAAACTGATAAATATAACCTCGATGTGCCTTGTTCAATGGAAAACTCCCCCTTTATAGTTTTATTTTCTATGTTATCAAACTAAGTTTTCTTAGTCAATATTTGTATCGGGTTACGCTGTTACAGATTGTGCGGATTTCATACTGATCGAGCATTGGAGTACACGCCGTTTTATTGGCGTAAAGCAGTTCGTTGAATATCTGCTCTTTGCTGTATCCGAGGGAATGTAGCTTTCCTGCAAGCGATGTAAGGCAGAGGTTTCTTGAACCTTTTGTGATTTTTGGATATGTGGGTCTTAGACGAATCCTTCCGTCTTTTATAGGAGTTGACCATATCGGTCTATAAATAACCTCGCTGTCGGAAATGCGCTCGTTCTCTTTGATGCTCGGTTTGAAGTACGTTTCGTATACATAATCAACAGCTGATTGATTCTCACGGATAGTATCGTGACCTTCCAGTATGTCCCCTGTGAGAATGAAATACCGTGCTGACTTATAAATCTCCACGCCCGATAGATTGTTCTTGCCGGTAATCGGGAGATTCCCACGGAGCAGGATATGAAAACCTCTCCTGCTCCGTGACTTCTCTGTGTAACTCTCGCAATGCCCGATGATATCCGCTGCAAGCGGAGTGATTAAACCAAGCTCATCGTATCCGGTATCAATATCGATTCCGACTATGCCGTTATCCGCAAACACAAATCCGCAGTAATCGTAGATGCCACTCTCATAAGCTTGGAATGACTCTGTGAAGGAACTCCACGTAGTGCAATCGGAAGCGGAAGCCGCCCGGCACTCGTAAGAACGCATTGGAACCTTGGAATCCTTGTCGGCATTTACCCACTGCTTTAGCTGTTTCAGTTCATCCGGTATATTGCTGTAATCAATCACAATAGAACCTCTCTACGATCTTGTTTGCGGTTTTGTCCCCGATTCCGTCTACGGTACGTAGCAGATCGTATAATTGCGCTTCGTCCAGTACGAGCGGATTTTCGCCGTACTCGTCTGTTTTATCCTTGTATCCGTCCTGCCACGCCGCCTTATATAGAGCAAGCGTCCAACGATTGAACTCGTTGAATGACATGCCTAGGACATGTTTGTAGGTTTTGAAATCAACGGCCTTCTTGATCATCACTTATCTCCCGTACATATGGCAGACCTTTTAGAATTTCAACGAATTCATTCCACTCATCTAGCTTATGATTAGAGCGTTGTTTGATGATCGTGAACACGTTCTCATAATTCATGGTAACTGTTCTGCGCTGATTGTAAGAAGAAGGGAGAAATTGAATCATGAATCTCCATTCCTGTTTTTTATTGTGTTCCGTAATATTGTCCATTGGCTGTTTATAGCTGTTATAGATATCTCGGCATTGATTAAGCTGTTCAAGAATGTCGGTCTGCCATTCTATAGGAACGCTATCCCATGAAAAATCAGCGGCAGTAAATTCCTTTGCGGCGATTTTATGCATTGTAGAGCAGGAATTAGCTACCGTGCCGACTTTGTAAGTGTCAAATTCTTTCCACCAGTACAGCGGAGCTGTAATATCCATGCTCACGAATATCTGTCTAAGATACTTCCTGTGTTCCGTCCCTGCTTTGAATAACCTGTGCATCAGATCAGCGTCAGCGTCACCAACACACACAACCCACAAGAATTATTTTTACAAATTCCGGGACAATTCCTATTTGCATAACATTTGATACTGTCACTCTTATCCCAACTGTTCATCGGATTTCTCATCCCTCGGATGGCATGTTCAAATCCCCATACTTCTATATTTTCTACAGTAATCATCTTTTATTCCTCTTTTGAACGTCACATACTTCCCATGCGCTATGTCTGCACTCAGAGCACTTGTTGTACGGTGCTTCGAGCCATGTATCAAACAAAGCACACTTCGGTTTGTTCTTATCGGGTGGCCGTTTCTTCCCGTGGGTTTGCGTCAAAAATTTGTGGTATTTGCAGACGGTTCTTCCTTCCATAAACGTGCCGTCTGAATACAGGCATGAATTGGGATGATTTGAA
>JAQXUQ010000012.1 GCA_029224465.1 Bacillota bacterium
GGTTAGTAGTTTCCCCGAATCCGGCTTCCTTCAGATTCCACCTCACGATGGACACCCTTGCCTTCAGCTATGTCCTTCCCACTACCGGGCGGACTCCGGACTTGCACCGGTTAGAAAACGTGCGCCGCCGGGCGCACCTGAAAACCCCTGTCATGAGCAGCATCTGCTGTTCATGACAGGGGTTTCTTTGTGAAGTCTTGCGGTGGGTGTGGCGGTTCGCGGCACTTTCTCCCGCCTGCCTATGCAATAGCACCGTGACTTGCTCTTCTGCATAGATTTCCCAAGACATTTCAAAGACGCGGGCGCGTACTGCATAGATTTTGGCATTTTCTATGCAATACGGCCCGCGCCGTCTGTTTCGTCTTGAATTTTTCATGCAGTACGCGTGTCAACAGCTGTATTGCATGAAGCGAGTCGCGCGCCGGAAAGTTTGGCTTGCCAGGTACCTTGCCGCGCGCCGTTTGCAGGAGGATCTTCACGCAATAATGCTTCGCATATTGCAGTGGGGACCCGTTTTTGTCTTCACGCAATAGTGCTTCGCATTTTGCAGTGGGAACGCGTTTTTGTCCTCACGCAACAATACTCCGTATGTTGCGTGGGACCCGTTTTGTCTTCACGCAATAATGCTCCGCATATTGCGTGGAGACTAGTACCCCGGCATCACCGGATTAATGAACGGTGCATCCGGCATCTCCTCCATCTTCTTCGAATAGTCGGCTTCCGCCTGTGTCTCCAGCCCGTTCGCGACCGCCCAGTCGTCATACGGTATCGCGCGGATGCTGCTCACGCCATAATATTCTTCATATCCGACGTTCGTCCAGTAGCCCGGATCCTCCGTGAGCTCCATCTCCGGCAGCGCGGAATAATCATTATAAAAGTCCTTGTGCACCTGCGCGACCGTAATATCATCGTTTCCTTCCGCAATCTGCTTCTCAATGTAGTCTGCGCGTTCTTTCCAGTCACGGTAGATGCGCACATTCGAAGCGCCGCACCGGAAATACATAAAGACGAAATACAAAGACAGAACCATCAGAATCGAATATGTCACCGTCCGTACGCCAATGCTCCGGTCGGTTCTGATTTCCAGATTTAACGCAGTGCGGACAAGAGATAGCACCGCAATGATCAGGAAAATGCCCGCGCCGAAATACGCGCGCGGCTGCGTAGGCTCTGTCAGAATCAGCGCATATGCGGTAATCAGGAACAGAAACAGAAAGACCAGCGGCCGCCGAAGCATATAAAGGAGCTCTCTGCGTTCCTCTTTCCGTGCAAGCAGATGAATGACAATTAGCAGAATTCCGGAGACGCACAGCAGTACAAAGAAATACTGACAGACAATCAGCGTTACTTTCTGAAAGCGGGAAGCCAGCCCGAGAATCCCGGTATAATTGCCCTTTTCCCGCACCTGTGCACGAAGCGCGTTGCCCGGCGCGAGCACCATAAACAACAGTCCTGTCAGTGTTCCCAGGGCACCTGCGATGCCTTCCGCGAACCATTTCTTTTCATTTACTCTTTCATCAATGACAAGCAGAAGGATATAGACGAGGCATGCGCCGGAAGTATTTTCGCTGCACCAGCCCGCGACAACGCCGAACACGAACAGCGGAATCAGAAGGATCCCCCTGCGCAGGCCTTTCCGCTCCGGCACGATAACAGACGTGCCGGCAGACACAGCTGCAGGCGCATTGGCAGGCGCAGCAGCAGATGTACCTGCAGACACGGCGGTGACGGCAGCACCGCGGAAACGGCGCATTGTCGTCATCATGGCAAGAATGATCGTTGTCGTCCAAAGGTAGTTGCACGCACCGGTCTGCCACAGAACGGTCTGGCGGAAGTCCACGGTAAACAGCCACAGGCTCAGCTGGATCAGGAGAAATACTATGGGATCATACTTTTTGCGGCGCGGTATCTGCAGATATATCAGATACGAGAGAAGCACGAACATGGCGCTGTTCGCTGTTTTGAACAGGAGCAGAGGGAGCCGCAGAGAAATCCGAAGAATCAGGTGCGCGACCGACCGTCCGATCCATGTCATATACTGGTGATATTCCTGTGCGATCAGATCCGCAAGTCCCCGCGCGGTCCTCGCCTGCGCGGCATAGCCATAGTCGTCAGAAAGAAACGGCGTGAAATAATTAAATATGAAAATTGCAACAAACGAAAACAGCGTGATCAGATACATGGCTGTCTTCTTCGGGTTCCGCAGCTTCATCGCATTTGTCCTTTCAATCCGCCTGTCCGCGCAGCGGCTGACCACGTCCCAGGTCTTCCTGCAGCGTAAAGCCCTGGTGATCGACGCGGTATACGTAGTCGCAGTTCTGAATGGTCGTCAGTCTGTGAGCTACGATAATCAGTGTTTTTTTGCCGTGCAAGGCCTCAATGGCTTCCATGATCGCCGTCTCTGTATCATTGTCGAGCGCCGATGTCGCCTCGTCAAAGATCATGATTTCGGGATCATTGTACAAAGCCCTCGCGATGCCGATTCTCTGCCGCTGTCCGCCCGAAATCCGTACGCCTCTCTCTCCGATGCCGGAATCCAGGCCGTATTTCTGGCCGCGGACAAAGTCGTCAATCTGGGCTTGTTTCAGCGCTTTCCAGACCTTCTCATCATCAATCTGATCGTCCGGAACGCCGTAGGCGACATTGCGCCTGATCGTGTCGTCCAGCATATACATGAGCTGCGGCACATAACCGATATCCTTATACCAGCCGGAAAGGTTGTTTCTGATATCTTCCCCGTCGACCGTGATCCTTCCCTCCTGCGGCGCGAGGAGTCCCAGAATCAGATCAACGGTTGTGGATTTCCCGGCGCCGGAAGGGCCGACCAGTCCGATCGATTTTCCTTTCGGAATCGAAAGCGACGCATGCCTGAGGATATCCACGTCTTCCTTTCCGGGATAATGGTAGGTGATATTCTCGAGTTTCACTTCCTTTGTAAAGCGGATCGGCTCGGCGTTTTCTTCGTTCTCGTAATGCTTTTCCCTCTCAAGCGTGTGCGCATGCTGAATAATGTCCTCGACATCCAGGAAGGCCGGCTCATAATAGGAAATATTGTTCAGGCACGAGACAACGCGGTTCGCGCTCGGCATAATCCGGACCGCGACCATCGCGAGCACACCGACCTGTCCGATCATGCTGCCGGTTCCCGACTCGCTGCCGCTTCCGAGAAATATGCCCAGCATCGCGAGTATGCCGACGATCATAACGGTCTCGATACTGAGTCTTGGCAAATTCGAAAAGGTCTGCTGCATCTGCTGGATCTGGTTGAGTCTGCCGGCACTGATTTCAAACTGAGAAGCAAAGTAATGCTCCTTGTTCAGCACCTTCGTCTCCTTGATTCCGTTCATGGACTGCAGGAGCCATTTCGTCTGCATCGCCTGATTGTCCTTGACTTCCTGTCCGAAACGACGCAGCATCGGGCTGAAGAATTTCCGGTTAATCAGAAGCACGATGCCGATGAAAAATCCCATCATCAGCGTCATAACCGGGCTGACCGCAAGAGAAAGCGCAATCAGAAAAATAAAAACGATCAGCTCCGTAAACAGCTGCAGATAGGTCAGAATCAGGTTGTAGGTGCCGTTGACATCGCTGACGATATGCTGAATGACCAGAGGCGTGCTGGCGTCCAGAAAGAATTCGTACGGCCTGTGCAGAATTTCCTTAAACAGCACCCTGGAAGTATTGTACTGGCCGTTATAGACAAACCGGTACTGCGCGTAATACATGAAGAACAGGTACAGATTTTTCGCGATAAAAACAATGATCAGCGCAATAATAATCAGAATCAGGAACTGGTTCACGCTCTCAAGATGCCAGTGTTCGCTGATCATGCGCATGTACTTGTTGCCGGAAACGGATTCGGGGCTGGTCGCCGCTGTAATCAGAGGCAGAATAAGAGATGTGCCGATCGTTTCAAGCGCGGCGCCTGCGACCATCATCACGAACAGGATCACCATGACCCTCTTCTGTCTTTTTGTCAAAACATGAAAGACGCGCCGCAGCAGATGCCCCGATTTCCGATACGTGTGCCTGCCGTCTCTTCGGCCATCGCTACCGAAAATCATCTTCCGGGCTTTGTCATTCTCCGATTTGTCGTATTCCTGCCGGGCATCTTCACCTTGTTTTGGTTTTTCAAAAGCCGGCTGCGAAGACGTTTCCGCCCCCGCAGTTTCTCCGGCTCTGTGTTCCATCAATTTATCATTCATACATTTCTGCGCGGAGCGCCTGTGCAATACTGCCGAAAAAGCAGAACATCAATCCTGAATACCGCGTTCCTGCGGCGCTGCGCCGGCAAGATTCGCAAACTTGGTAAGTTCCGGAATCCACTTGAGCTTTACTGTGCCGACCGGACCGTTTCGCTGTTTTGCAATGATAATCTCCGAAATGCCCTTGTCGGCGGATTCCGGATGATAATAGTCGTCGCGGTAGATAAACATAACGACGTCGGCATCCTGCTCGATTGCGCCGGATTCACGCAGGTCTGACAGCATCGGGCGCTTGTCCGTTCTGGATTCGACCGCACGCGAAAGCTGCGACAGGCAGATAACCGGAACATTCAGCTCTCTTGCGAGCGCCTTGAGCGATCTTGAAATCTCCGAAACCTCCTGCTGTCTCGAGTCGCTGTTTCTGGAGCCGCTCCCCGACATCAGCTGCAGGTAGTCGATCATAACAAGATCCAGTCCGAAATCCTTCTTGAACCGCCGGCACTTCGAGCGCATTTCCGCGACCGTGATCGCGGGCGTTTCATCGAGAATCATGCCGCTTCTGGAGATGACATCCGCGCTCTCAATCAGATTGGACCAGTCCGCTTCCTCCAGCTGCCCGGTCCGCATCTTCTGTGAGTCAACATGCGAATTCATTGACAAAACACGGTTGATCAGCTGCTCCCTCGACATTTCGAGCGAGAAAATTGCCACGTGCTTATGCTGCCGCACAGCCACGTTTTCGGCGATGTTGAGGGTCAGCGCTGTTTTTCCCATCGAAGGTCTCGCCGCGATCAACACAAAATCCGAATTCTGGAAACCGGTCGTCATATTGTCGAGATCGGTGAAGCCGGACGCGATGCCGGTCACGTTTCCTCTCGTTCTGGCTGCGTCCTCAAGCTTATGCATGGCATTTCGCACAACCTGCTGAATACTGACAAAATCCGACGACATCCGGCTCTGGGAAAGATGAAACGCCTCGCTCTCGGCCTTCTCCAGAAGAGCGTCCGTGGCAAGCTCATGCTGATAACCGTCCGCGGCAAGTCCTTCCGACATCCGGATCAGCCGGCGCCGGAGGGAATAGTCCGCGACCGTCTTTGCGTAGGAAACAACGTTGACCGACGTCGGCACCTGCGCGATAATCGCCGCAAGCGCCTCGGAGCTGTACGTTTCCGGCGGCAGATTCTTCTCGCGCAGCTTCGACTGCACGGTCACAGGGTCCGCCGCCATGCCGGCCTGGTCCAGCTCGACAATCGCCTGAAACATCAGGCCGTACTGCTTCATGTAAAAGTCATCCGCGGTCACGTATTCCATCGCGTCGCCGATTGCCTTTTCATCCATCAGCATCGAACCGATGACGGACATCTCGGCATCGGCGTCGAAAGGCATGACTCTGGTTATCTGTTCATCAGCCATTATAGTTCCTTTACAAGAACATACAGAGTTCCGGTTACTTCCGGATGCAGCTTGATCGGCACTTCATGCATGCCGAACGTGCGGATCGGATCAGGAAGCACAATTTTCTTCTTGTCCAGTTCAAGGCCGTACTGGCGGCCGGCTGCCTCCGCGATTTCCTTGGACGCGACCGATCCGAAGACGCTGCCGTTTTCGCCCGCCTTGAGCTTTACCTCGATCTTGCAGCCTTCGAGCTTCTGCGCAAGGTCCTTTGCCTCCTGCAGCTTCTGTGCCGCGATCTTGTCCTCATGCATCTTCTGCAGCTTCAGATCGTTTTTGTTCTTCTCGTTGGCTTCCACGCCGACTCCCTTGGGAAGAACGAAGTTGCGGGCATATCCGTCGCTGACATTGACAATCTGACCTTTCTTTCCAAGTGACTTTACATCCTGCAATAAGATTACTTTCATTCGTTTAACTCCTTCTGTTGTATTACCGCGCCGTATGTCTACAGTTCTCCGTCGCTGATCATCGTGTCGATCGTATGCTTCAAAACGCCGATCGCCTCCGCGAGCGTCACGTCCTGCATCTGGCAGCCCGCGATATTCATATGGCCGCCGCCGCCGAGATGTTCCATGACAATCTGCACATTTACTTCGTCGATCGAACGCGCGGAGATGAAAATCTGGTTCTGGTATTCGGTCAAAACAAAGCTTGCCTTGACCCCCTTGATATTCAGCAGCTCGTTGGCAGCCTGCGCGCCGACAATGGTCGGACTCTGAATGCCCTGCCCGGGACAGATTGAGATCGCGAAGGTATTCCGGTAGATCTCCGCCTGCGAAACCGCGTCCGCCTTGGCCTTGTACTCGAGCGCGTCCTCGCGGAAGAGCTTGCGCACTCTCGTGACATCCGTGCCGCATCTTCGAAGAAAAGCGGCAGCCTCGAAGGTACGCACGCCTGTTTTGCTCTGGAAATTGTTGGTGTCAATGACGATACCCGCGTACAGAGCGTCGGCCTCCTCCTGCCGGATCTTGATATTGTCGTCAATGTACTGCAGAATCTCGGAAACCATTTCGCAGGTTGAGGACGCATACGCCTCTATGTAGGAAAGCGTCGCGTTCTCAATTGTTTCGGTTCCCTGTCTGTGGTGATCCAGCACGATGATTGACTTGCACAGCCGCAGCAGCTCCGGACACTCCGTAATGCTCGGCTTATTGACATCCACGACGACAAGTGCCGAGTTGTCTGTAACCTTCTCGACCGCCTGCGCGCTGGTGTAAAACATATCCGGCGGATACTCCGGATTATTCCGAAAAAGATCCACAATCGGCGCAAGTGAAGTCGAGATATCGTTCAGCACGATGTGCGCTTCCCTGCCAAGCGTTGCGGAAATCCGGAAGACACCGACTGCCGCGCCAAAACAATCGATATCCCCGATCCGGTGGCCCATAATGAACACCGTATCCTTTCCCGAGATGATTTCCTTCATCGCCTGCGCCTTGACTCTGGCCTTGACGCGGGTGCTCTTTTCGACCTGCTGGGTCTTGCCGCCGTAATAGATGATGTTATCAGGCATCTTGATGACCGCCTGATCGCCACCTCTTCCGAGCGCGAGGTCAATCGCGTTGCGCGCGAACTCATAGTTCTGCGCGTACGTCAGCCCGTCCATGCCGATACCGATACTGAGCGTGATCGCCATTTCGTTGCCGATGTTCACTGTTTTGACATCGGAAAGGAGCTCGAAATGCGCTTCCTGCAGCTGCCGCAGCGACTTCTTCCTCAGAATGATCAGGTACTTGTCCTTCTCGATCTTGCTGCAGATGCCGTCGATCGAAGAAATGTATTTGTTGACTTTACGGTCAATCAGGGCTGTCAGGAGCGAACGGCGGACATCTTCCACGCTGTCGAGCGCTTCTTCATAATTGTCCATGTAAATGAATCCGATGACAACGCTCTGGTCATCCACTTCCTGAATTGCCAGCCGGACTGCCGTTTCATCGAACAGATACAGCGCGATCAGGGCGTCCTCGTAGCCGGCCGCCTCGACAATGTCGCTGTCCTCTTCCATCTGGTCCAGCGGGATGCGCTTCATTTCGACCCGGTAGTTGCTGCTCTCGTAGTCAACCTGCAGCTTCACGTCCTCGTCTGTCGCAGGAAGAGAGTCCTTCGTGATGGACGGAAAAACCGAACTGACCGGTTTACGCAGGATCTTCTCCCCGTGCACGACCCGGTCAAACGCCTGGTTTATCCAGATAACGCGCCCCGTATCATCGAGGATGGCGTAGGGCAGATCCAGCTCCTTGAGGAGCTTTTTCTGCACCTGTCCGTATTCGGTGGCAAAACTGACCATCTCGTTGAGCAGCAGTACCCGACTGTTCAGAAGCTGCGAGACGGTGATCGCGAAATAAATGACCAGAAATACAGTAAGGACAATGCCCGCCGGCCAACTGATAAAGTAAATCAGAATATTGGCCAGAACCATAAAAAGGCCCAGCCGGAGCGGCGCATTAAAATATCCGGAGAGCTTTCCCTTGATCTTGACTCGTTTTTTCATTATTTTCCTCTGCCTGTCGGCATCCGCGCGCGTCCGCGCAGCCTGCCCGTTTTCTTCTCCGCGGGCAATCATATCCTGCGGAAAAGAGTAAAAACAATCAGAATAATTATAACATAAGGGTCAGGAAAAGTCCCTATCTCCCGAACAGCGGGCATAAAACAGGGGCTGCCGCACAGGATGAAACATCATCATCCGGTGTGACAGCCCCGATACACCTCTTTAAAAATTACTTCTCAGCATAAGGAAGAATTGCGAGGTGACGCGCTCTCTTAACCGCTACGGTAAGAGCTCTCTGATGTGTAGCGCATGTGCCTGTAATTCTTCTGGGAAGGATCTTTCCTCCCTCGGAGATGTACTTACGCAGTGTAGCTGCGTCCTTGTAGTCAATTGTGCTGTTCTTTCCGCAGAATACGCAAACTTTTCTCTTTCTGTGGAAATTTCCCTTACGTCTGAAGGGCTTATCGCCATCATTTCTATTGAAAGCCATGATTTCCTCCTAATCCGTTTCCTTAAGAAACGCAGTCTGTAAAGACCACCCGGCGGTCATGTGAACGGCAGTTCCTCGTCGATGCCGTCAGGGATATTCATGAATCCCTCTACGGAGCTCTGCGGCTGGGAAGACGGTGCCGCGGAAGGTGCGGGCGCACTGGTACGCGCAGGCGCCGCGGAATAATCCTGACTGCCTGCCTGTGCAGACTTGCTCTCCGCAAACTCCAGGTCTTCAGCTACGATATCAGTGGTATAAACCTTGACGCCATCCTTATTCGTATAGCTGCCGGTCTGAATTCTTCCGGACAGAACAACCTTGGTTCCTTTGTGGAGATACTTCTCCGCGAACTCGCCAAGCTTGCCGAAAGCCACGCAGTTCAGGAAATCAGCTGTCTGCTGTCCGTCCCCGCTGTTACGGCCTCTTCTTCTGTCCACCGCGAGAGAAAACCTCGCGATCGCCATCGAGTTGTCACTCTGAGAATATCTGACCTCAGGGTCTCTTGTTAAACGTCCCATAAGGACTACTTTGTTCATAGATTCCTCTGCTTTCTGTTAAGCGTTCTGCTCAGCAGCATCCTGTTTAGCAGCGGTCTGTTTGGCAGCGGTCTGTTCAACAGCATCCTGCTTAACGCACAGATATCTGATGACATTGTCCATAATGCGCATTCTGCTCTCGATCTCAGCGATAGCAGAACCTTCAGCTTCGAAACGAACGAAGTAATAATAGCCCTCGTCCATCTTCTGAATGGGGTAAGCAAGCTTCTTCTTGCCCCAGCTGGAGTCAACAACTACATTGACTGCGCCGAATCTTTCGACGAGCTCTTTGCAGTTATCGACGACAGCAGCTCTCGCTTCATCATCAATCTGCGCATTCACAACAACGGCTAACTCGTATTTGCTCATGTGCTTCTACCTCCTTCTGGTCTCCGGCTTCTGCCTTTCCGGCAGAAACAAGGAAAAATTGGTTCACGCTGCCTGCTCCCTTCATGAAAAAAGGTGCAAAGACAGCAGGGATAAAATCCCCACGGACTTACATGATAGCATGCGTCCGCCCGAAAGTTCAAGTAAAATTTTACGGGAGCCGTGATTAATCAAGGCTCCCGAGAACTTTACCGATACTGTCCGAAATGACAAGATCCGCCTGCGAATCGCGGCTGGTCGTACTCCTGTTAATCAGGACAAGCTTATGACCCTGATAATAATCGATCAGCCCTGCTGCCGGATAGACGACAAGAGACGTGCCTCCGATGATCAGAACGTCCGCGTTCGTAATCGCGGATGCCGCGCGGTTTAAGGTGGCCATGTTCAGACCTTCTTCATACAGAACCACATCCGGTTTTACCGGTCCCCCGCACTTTTCGCACTTCGGCACCGCGCCGCCTTCGCTGTGATCAATCATATACTGCTCGTCGTAAAACGCATGACAGCGCTCACAGTAATTGCGGAGAACACTTCCGTGCAGCTCGAGGATATTGTCTTCGGGCGCTCCCACAGCCCTTGCGGCCGCCTGATGCAGCCCGTCGATGTTCTGTGTGATGATCGCCTTGAGTTTGCTTTCCTTCGTCCACTGCGCGAGCTTTAAATGCGCGGCGTTGGGCTTTGCGTTTCTGCCGGGCAGAAGGATCTTGTCCCTGTAAAACCGGTAGAACTCGCCGGGGAGCTGCCGGTAAAATGTATGACTTAAGATGGTCTCCGGCGGATATTTGTAGTGCTGGTTGTAAAGGCCGTCCTGGGAGCGGAAATCGGGAACGCCGCTTTCCGTAGAGACGCCCGCACCGCCGAAGAAAACAACATTGTCACTTTCATGGATCAGGTGATTCAGTGTCCGGATTTTGTCCTCTTCTGTCATGTTTTCCCCCATTCTCCGGTCTGTCACAGCGGCCCGGGCTTCCGCCTGGTTCCGCGGCCGCCGGCTGCAGGCCATGCAGATAAAAATTACATAATTCTGTGAATCCAGCCTTCGGGAGCTTCAAGCTCGCCTTCCTGAATGCCGAGCAGCGTCTCCCGCAGCTTTGTCATCCAGGGGCCCATCTTCTCCATGCCGGAAGCCAGTGTGATATCCGTGCCGTGGTCATTGATCTTCCCGATCGGGCTGATGACGGCCGCGGTTCCGCACAGACCGCACTCCTTGAAGTTTCCGTCCCGGACTTCCTTGAAGTAGACCGGTCTTTCATCGACCTTCATGCCAAGGTAATGCTCCGCAACATAGACAAGGCTTCTTCTTGTGATCGAAGGAAGAATCGAATCCGACTTGGGAACAACGAGTGTGTTGTCCTGATCGACGAACAGGATATTTGCGCCGCCGGTCTCCTCGATCTTCGTTCTTGTCGCCGCGTCCAGATAGACGTTCTCGGCAAATCCCTTTTCATGCGCGTCCACAATCGCCTTCAGAGACATCGCGTAGTTCAGGCCCGCCTTGATATTGCCGGTGCCGTGCGGTGCCGCTCTGTCATAGTCCGTAACTCTTACATAAATCGGCTTCGCACCGCCTTTGAAATAGGGTCCTACCGGCGTCGTGAAAATTCTGAACTGATAGTCATCCGCGGGCTTTACGCCGATGACCGGGCTGATTCCGAAGACATACGGTCTGATATAAAGCGTCGCGCCTGTTCCGTACGGAGGAACCCACGCTGCGTTGGCTTCGACAACCTGATGCACGCCGTCCACGAACTGTTCTACGGGAACCGGCGGAATTTCAAGACGAAGCGCGGAATCATACATTCTCTGTGCGTTCAGGTCGGGGCGGAAGCATACAATATGCCCGTCCTTGGTCGTATAAGCCTTGAGGCCTTCAAAGACAGACTGCGAATACTGCAGAACGCCCGCGTCCTCGCTCATTACAATCTTGTCATCTTCTGTCAGCGCGCCTTCATCCCAGCAGCCTGCCTTCGCCGTATAGTTCGCGACATAACGGTAGTCTGTCCTGATGTAAGCAAAACTCAGATTTTCCCAGTCCAGATTTTTCTTCTCCATGGTTTTCACTCCTCTTACATCTGTCCGTATGATCATCCATGCCCGGTCCGCGGGTGCTGCGCCGCGGCGAACTTTTTGCCGGTTATATCCGTGTCTTCCAATATGAAACAGCGCGGATTACAGATAAATATACCACCATCCCCCTGTGTTTTCCATAGAAACGGCGCGCGGGACGGTGGTCTTCATACATAAATAATATTGCAATATCTTTTTCGAAATGTTATCTGTTTTTTCCCGCGGCGAGTTTTCCCACGAGTACGGCGAGCGCCGTCGTAATCAGCATATCCGGCAGCGTGTTTCCCAGCGGCAGATCCACTCTCATCAGCAGTCTGTACAAAACAAACCCGGCCGCCCACACAAGCATAGAGCGGACGCTGCTTTTTTCTTCAAAGTGATCCTGCTGCAGGATGAAATAGTCGGCAATCTGCACCGCGATCATCGGCGCGAAAACAGACCCGATCAGATACAGAAACGGCGTGATGTCGTCCATGTTGAACAGCGCGGCGAGTACGATGCCCAGGATCGTGACCGCGAACGCGGTTTTTCTGCCGTCGAACCGGAAGTGCTTCCTCGCGCTCTCCGGCGCTGCCTTCCTGCCTGCAGGTGCCGTTTCTCCCGCATCCTCCGGTGCTGCCTCGGAGCTTTCCGTCAGCGACTCGGCGGAAATGCCGGCGGACCAGGCATCCAGAAATGTCGTCGTAACCGTGGACAGAATCAGAATGACAAGTGCTGCCGCGCCAAGTCCCGCGGCGGCCAGAACATTCGCGATATTGCTTTCGCCTGTATAAATGGCCGAGCCCATGCCGATCACATACATCCAGACCGAAATCAGCCCGTAGGTAACGACGCTCGCGGCGGTCGCGGCGACAGGCTTTTCCGCTTCTCTTGTGTAATCACTGATAAGAGGCAGCCAGGACAGCGGCATTGCGGCCGCAAGCTCCACGGCGCTGCCGAACGAGATCGCATCTCCCGCTGCGGGCGCCGCGCTTCCCGCGCCTCCCCGGAAGATGATGGCGCTCAGAACGATCGAAAGAATGAACAGTGCGGACATCGAAATCTGATTGATAATGCCGAGATTCGTAATGCCGACCGCGATCCAAAAAAGAATCAGGCCGCCGATCACAAGGCACCAGAGGAAAGACCCGGAAAGAAGCCCGCCGGAGCTTCCTCCGAACAGACTTTTCGTCGCGTCCGCGCCGTCATAAATCATAATCGCGGTCCAGCCGACCAGCTGCAGCACATTGAGGGCCGCGAAGAAAGCGCCGCCCTTTTTTCCGAAGCTCATTTTCGTGGTTTCCATCGCGCTGCGCCGTGTTCTGCCGCCGATGATCCCGGCGAGAAACATCATGACACACCCGATGACATGCCCGGTCAGAATGGCCGCGAGGCCTTTCGCAAAGCCAAGCGGCGCGAAGTACGTGCCTGTTAGGATCTCTGCAATGGAGACGCCGGCGCCGAACCAGATGAGGGCCGACTGAAACGAGGTCAGTTTTTTCATGCGTGCGCCTCCTCTGCCACGTCCGGCATTTCCATAAATCTTCCGGAGAATGCGAACGAATGATTCATCGGGCCGCTCCCGTGTCCGAGGTCCAGCATCGCGCCAAGCGCGCCCGAGATATAGGCTTTCGCGCGTTCAACCGATGTATCGAGGTCAAAGCCTTTGGCAAGATTCGAGGCAATGGCGCTCGAGAGCGTGCAGCCCGTGCCGTGCGTATTCGGGTTGTCGATCCGCTTTCCGTAGAACCACCGGTAAGAGCCGTCCCGGTACAGAAGATCATCCGCGTCGCTGACATTGTGTCCGCCCTTGCAAAGGACCGCGCAGTGATAGTTCCTGCTGATCTCTTCCGCCGCGCGGATCATGTCCTCCGGCCCCCGGACTTCCATTCCCGACAGCACTTCGGTCTCCGGAATGTTCGGCGTCAGAATTGTCGCGAGCGGAAGCAGCTCTTCCTTCAGCGTCCGCACCGCTTCATCGCTGATCAGTTTCGCGCCGCTCGTTGCGACCATGACAGGGTCCACAACAAGAAACGCCGGTTTATAAAACCCGAGCCTTTCCGCGATCACACGGATCAGGCTGCTCTTCGATACCATGCCGATTTTTACCGCATCCGGGAAGATATCCGTAAAAACTTCGTCCAGCTCCGCTTTTAAAAATTCGGGAGTGGCGTCCATGATTGCCGTAACGCCGGTCGTATTCTGCGCAGTCATTGCCGTGATGGCGCTCATGGCGAAAACGCCGTTGGCCATCATTGTTTTGATATCTGCCTGAATGCCGGCGCCTCCGCTGGAATCACTTCCGGCGATTGTTAATGCTGTTCTCATTTCTTACCTCCTATAGCTTTCCGAGAAACCATGCACTAATTTTCTATACCGGCAGAAGGTGGTGCCCCCGGCCTGCCGGTGGTTCCGCTGCCCGGAACCCGTCACTGTGCAAGCTCTCTCAGCTTGCCAAGCGCGTGCGTTTTTGAAAGGATCCCGATCAGGACCGCCGCGATGAACGTTCCGCCCACCGTGCTGACAAGGAACGGCACAACATAGGTGAACAGCGCCGCTTCCTTACCCATCAGATAAACAGCGACAGGGTACGCGAGAAGACCTCCCAGGATGCCCGTACCGGCGACTTCCGCGATATAGGTCGGAAGGAACTTCTTTGTTTTCGAAAAAACAATCCCGCAGCAGAGCGCGCCGACCATGCTCCCCGGAAACGCCATCAGCGTCCCGGTTCCCATAAGATTCCGGATGAGCGACGCGCAGAACGCGATGCCGACGCCCCAGAACGGTCCCAGAAGAACCGCCGAAAGGATGTTCATCATGTGCTGCACGGGGAAGCATTTCGAAGCGCCGACCGGAATATAGAATCCCGACAAAACAATAATCAGCGCGACCATCATCCCTGACGCCGCCAGTTTTTTCAGTGTTTCATGTTTCATAATCTATTTCCTCCAGTTCCTAAGAAAATGACCGGTGTTACGCAAGTCCTTCCGAAAGCTTTTTAAGCTCCGAAGCCGCTTTTTCAATATCTTCCGCCGCAAAGAGCGCGGATACGACCGCGACGCCCGAAAGTCCTGCGCCCTGCAGCTCCTTTATATTCTCTTTTGTGATGCCGCCGATCGCGCAGACCGGTATCCGTACAGACGATGTGATCACCTTGTACTGCGCGCGGTTTATCGGCTTTGCGTCTTTCTTGGTGGCGGAGCCGAACGCCGCGCCGCAGCCAAGATAATCCGCGCCCTCTTCCTGTGCCTGCAGCGCTTCCGGAAGATTATGTGCGGTCGCGCCGATGATCCGCTCCGGCCCGAGGAGCTTTCTTGCCCTGGTGACGCTCATGTCCGACTGACCGACATGCACACCGTCCGCGCCGCTCTCCAGACAGACACGGACATTGTCGTCGATAATCAGAGGCACACCGTATCTTCTGCAGACGACCAGCACCTGCACCGCCTCTTTCGTAAGGCTTTCGCTGTCCATCTCTTTCTCGCGCAGCTGCACAAGTGTAGCGCCGCCTCTGAGCGCTTCTTCCACGGCCTCCGGAAGTGTTTTTCCGCGAAGCCATCTTCTGTCCGTGACAGCGTAAACGCGGAGCATCTCTTTATTGAATTTCATGACATGAATCCTCCGTTTTCTGCGGAACCTTCGCGGACAGAAGCCCGCAGTGCCTCTTACTCCATCCGGCTGACCGCATCGATGAAAAAGGTTTTAAACGACGCCGTCCCCGCCTTTGCATCCGACAGCACGCGCTCCAGCGCGATTTCCGCGGCTTCGCCATACGCCCGCAGCACCTCGTGCACGGTCAGGACATCCGCAGCGCCGTCAGGCTTCTCTCCTCTTGAACGAAGGCCAGTCCGGTTTGCCGCAATCGCCGCCGCGATCAGGCCGCCCAGCATGCAGCCCGCGCCGGTAATCTTCTTCTGCATCGCGCAGCCGGTCCGGCTTGTCAGGACCGTTTCCTTATACACGGCCAGATCTTCTTCACCCGTAACCGCGATCACGGCGTCCAGCTCTTCCGAAAGGCGCCGGATACGGTCCGTATCCGCGGATACATCCGCGCTTTCAACGCCGCGCGCCTTGAATGAAATTCCGCAGAGCGCCGCGATTTCCGACCGGTTCGCGCGGACACAGTCCACCCGCACCTGTCGCAGCAGCTCAGAAAGAAAACACTTCCGATACTGCGAAGCGCCCGCGCCGACAGGGTCCAGAACGACCGGAATTCCCTTTTCATTTGCGGCCCGCCCGGCCTGTATCATCGCGCGGAGCTTCTCATCACAGGGCATACCGGTATTCAGAAGAAGTCCGTCCGAAAGGAGCGCAATCTCCCGCGTTTCTTCCGGATTGTCCGCACAGACGGCGAGCGCGCCGCCCGCGAGAATCATATTGACAACGTCGTTCATCGTTACCGGATTTGTAATTGCATGAATCAGGGGCTGCCGCGCGCGCACGGCAGTAAAAACAGAAACGGGCATCAAAAAACCTCCCGGGACACCGGGAGGCTGCGCGTAATCAGATAATCTGCTTCCTTACGCCGGTATTATCCGGTTCAAGTAATAAGGGTCCCCGCGAATGCGGAGTCTCAGCGTCAGCGCCCCTAGCGATGTTCATTTATGAATTTGGAATCCGGACAAAACCGTCCGCAGATATTAACCTTACTTCAGTGCGCGCCGGATGTCAAGCCGTGCAGCGGACGGCTCCTTCTGCTGCGGCGGCACACCCGGTCATCTTTCCGCGGCGCTTACCTTGTCATCTTCTCTTTCGCCATCTTCCTGCCGCGCAGCAGAAGATGCGCCTTTCTGACGGTTACCGGCGCCGCTGTCAAAAGGACCAGATACAGCTTCTTCTTTGCCCCGATCAGACGGCTCCCGCACATAACCCGGAAATTGCGGCGCAGATACCCGCAGACTTCCGTGTAAAACAGATTCTGCCGGTTCATGTCGCGGACCGGCACATGCAGCAGATAATCGAGCCGCTCGATCAGAGCGAACGCCTTCGCGGCATCCGAAAGTTCCGGGTGCTCCGGTACAATCTCCTGCTCGACCTTGTCGGACTGCCGCACGATGTCAATATAAGCCTTGGAAAACTGCGCGGCGCTCCCCCTTCTTGTCGCGCTTCCCGCGCGGTGCACGACGCGGTAGCCGATGGATGGAAGATTCACAACGCCGGCAATCCGGCCGCACAGCCGCATTAAAAGCCCGAAGTCTTCCCCGAGCGTTTTCTCTTCGAACAGATTCTCCCGCAGAAGTCCTGCCGGCGTCAGCTTGGTGCACATGGACGAGTCGCCGGTATACAGAAGGAGCGACCGCGCGAAATCGGACGCACCGATCCATTCCGGAGAGGCAGGCGGCGTTACAGCATCCTGCAGGTGCTTCCCGCCCTCGTCAATTTCTTCGCGTCCGATCTGGACCAGGAACGGCTTTCCGGAAGGCTCGTTCTCCGCGTCCGCTTCCGGGGACGGATCTGTTTTGCCTTCCTTCGCCAGCTCTTCTTCAGCCTGAAGATATCCCGCGACCAGCTTTTCATACATATCGGGATACAGAAGGTCATCCGAATCGGCAAAACCGATCAGAGCGCCCTGCGCCGCAAGAATCCCCATATTTCTCGCGGAGCCGGCACCGCCGTTTTCTTTGACAAGGACCTTGATCCTGTCATCTTCCTTCGCTGCTTCGCGGCAGATTGAAAGCGAGCGGTCCCTCGAGCCGTCGTCCACCAGAATGATTTCCAGATTGCGGTAGGTCTGACCGCGGATCGAAGCCAGCGTTTTCAGAAGGAACTTCTCGGCGTTGAAAACCGGCACAATCACCGATACTAACGGCTCCTGCCCCGCAGGGCTGCCGCCCGCCGTCATATGCCGCCTCCGGTGCTGACCATGCCAGATACGGTCTTTTCGAGCCGCATGACCGGCACGGAAAGGAACGGCTTCAAAACCGGTGCCGGGCTTAACGGTCCTTCCATTGCCGCATCGCGCATCGGGTCTTTCCCGTCTTTCAGGGCACGACAGAACGGAACGAGGCGCTTTGCGGCGATCTCCGCGTTCCAGATCTCGCTGATCGTTCTGGCTGCACCGGCACCGAGCCGGTACATCAGATCTTTATTGGTGATGACCGCGTAAGCTTTTGCCAGAAAGTCATCATAGTTCTCCCGGTTATAGATCACGCCGCTGACTCCATTCCGGATCAGGACCGGAACGCAGCCGGCTTCGGATCCCGCGATCACGGCACATCCGCTGTTCATCGCTTCGTTGACGACCGCGCCCCAGCCTTCGCCGTGGTCGCTTGTAAACAGGAAGACCCTGCTCTTTTCCATAACGCCGCGCACTTCATCAGCCGGCAGAAAGCCATGGAAGGTCACTTCGTCTTCAAGGGCGTTTTCCTGCACAAAGTGCCGGCACTCCCCGTCCTTGTCCCCGGCGCCGATCATATTCAGATGCATCGGAACTCCCATGTCCTTTAAATCCTTCGCGAGTCGAAGCGCGAACTCGGGGTGCTTGAGATCCAGAAAGCGTCCGGCCCAGGTGACTTCAATTGTTTTGCCGTGCTGCGCGTCGTCTTTGATCTTTTCGAGCTCTCCCGGCGCATACCTGCGCAGCTGCGGGAAATATCCCCAGCGCAGCATCTTCCCCGGAAACGCGTGAATCAGTGAAAAGTCCGAAGCCACATAGGCTCCCGCGCAGAAAAGATAGTACGGTTTGTCCCGGAACCTGCCGTAATTTCTGTATTTGTCAACCAGTCCGCGGGGGGAAAACATCCGCCACTGCCCTTCCCTGTACAGCCGTTCGCTGATGCAGACAAGCGGCTTTCCCTCCGCTGCCCGCGCGCGGATGTCAGCGGCGACTTCCGGCGCCCAGCCGTACAGAACAACGTCGCTGTCCCGGATCAGAGCCCTTGCGCCTTCCGGATCGTCGTACAGGTGTCTTACAAAGCCGAGATCGCCGTAATCTTCCCAGCCCATCTTCTTTCGTTCTTCTTCCATCGCCTGTGTCTGGATAAAGGTAAAATCCACATTTTCCTCTTCCATGACGGCTTCGCAGAACGGAAGCTGATGGTGGTTCATATAATTGGAAACAAATGTTATGGAAATACTGCTCATGCTGTTACAGAATGCTCCTGTAAATTTCAATCAGCCGCCGGAAATTTGTGTCCGGATTATGCACAATCAGCGCGCGCTCCCTGGCGCTGCTCCCGAGCCAGGCGGCGAGATCGCTGTCGAAGAAAATTGTTTTGACGCCTTCGGCAAGCTCCATGTAACGGCCACCCGGGAACAGAATCCCTTCGTGGCCGTCGTCAATCAGATCGCCGATACCGCCGACCTTTGCCGCGACGACCGGCATCCCGAGAAGCATCGCCTCGCAGACCGAGTTCGGCGAATTCTCGATGATCGACGGACAGACAAAGACATTCGAGCGAAGATACTGCTGCTTCATCTGCTCCGCGTTTAACCTCCCCAGCATCGTAACGTGCGATGACAGCCCGTTTTCGCGGATCAGCTTTCGCAGATAGAGCCCGTAGGAGGTGATCCACAGGGGCATCGGATACTTTTTCTTTTCGGGAAGGACGCCGCCCACATTTCCGATAATGCTGTTGCCCGCGACATACAGATGCGCGTCCGGAAAGTGCCGCAGAATTTCCGGCATTGCCTGCAGCATATAGTGAAAGCCTTTGAGCGGATAGTCCCCCTGGCTCAGGAAAATGCTGTGCGGCTGCATGTTCCCGGCGCTCCACGCTCCGGTATAGAATTCGGGCCGCATCGTTTCATTCATGAAATGATAGACCGCGTCCGGATTGATTTCGGACGTGACTCTCCTGTCAAACGAAGTGCGCCCCGTAATATGCGCGGTATGCCGCAGCGCCTGCTCTTCCATCCGCGCGCGGATCCGGAATTTGTGCCGCTGCATTTTCAGCGAGTCGTTTTTCACGCGGTCGCGGAACGTCTCTCTCCGCTGCACGCTGTATGGCAGATCCGCCATATAGGCGTCCGCGATGCTGCAGCAAAGGCCCTGAATACCGATCAATGTCCGCTCCGGATGGCCGAACGATCGCACCATCGCAAGCGTATGCGGAAACTCCGTACCGAAGATATGCACAATATCCGGCTTGAAATCCTTGAGAATCGCAAAGAAGCGGTCCTCGAGCGCGTGATCGTAGACTTCCGGCGTATGCAGGTTTTCATGAAATCCATAGAAAACAGCGCCGTCCACTTCCATCCTGCAGTCCCCGGGATTGTCCGGCACCGGGCAGCAGACGCCAAGATCAACGAGCCTCTTGCTGCTTCCGCCGCGAAGAGGTTCGCTGACCAGCCGTTCAAAGCTTCCGGTCAGCCACCCTTCGCGGTTGGAATAGGGCAGCCCGCAGGCCTTCGCAAAAGCCGGAAGCATGATATTGCATAACCAGAGTACTTTCATAGTCTTTTATCCGCCGTAGAAACGGTTCCTGATCCTGTCATAAAGCGCAGCCGTATGTTTTCCGTGCGCGATCTTTTCGCGAAGCGGCTGCAGGGTAACGATCATATAGGTCCTGTAAAGGAAGCGTTCTTTGTCTGTAAAATACGTCCGCGCGATCTCCTCATGCTCCCGCGCGCTCCTCTCCCGGTTATTTTTCGTTTCCGAAAAGCCGCCCCCTTCGTAGTCGCAGATCACAAGATCCAGCCGGACTGCGGCCGCGCCCTTTTTCATGACGCACCAGAGGAAATGCTCATAGTCCGCGCGCACGGCATATCGAAGGTCAAATGCCCGCTCCGCGAACAGTTCTCTGTCGTAAAAACAAGCCTGATGGCAGGGCAGCGACCGGTACATCGCGAAATGGTTCATGGACGGCGCCGCGAATACGATCTGCCCCGTCCTGCGCTCCAGCACATGTCCGTAAAAGATTGCGGGCACGGACCGCCCGTCTTCTTTCCGGCCGATTTCTCCGTGCACCTTTTCAAGCACATCTTCGGAAGCCAGGAGGTCGCCGCAGTTCAGGAAATAAATATATTCGCCCCGCGAAGACAAAAGCGCGATATTCATGCCGTCGTATATACCGCGGTCCTTTCCCTGAATCAGGCGGATTCTCGGATCCTCCGGAAGCTTTGCTGTCGACCCGTCTGTCGACAGCGCGTCCTTCACAATGATCTCGTATTCTCCGAACGTCTGCGAAAGGATGCTCCTTATGGTAGCCGCAAGCTTTTCTCCGGCGTTATAGGAAACAACAATGATCGAATAAAAAGGTGTGTTCATTGGCTATCCTTATGATGCGGGCGCCGGAATCCGGCTCAGCGGATGCTGCGCGAAGGCGTCTGTGACATCTCGTGAAACAGAAACGTCTTATACGGCAGAATCCGGATATCCGGTGCGGACGCGTTCCTTAAAAACACGGCAAACACAAGAATCCCTGCCGCAAGGACCGCGCCTGTCAGCACCTTCCTCTGCCTGCTTCTTTCCGGAAGCAGGGACAAAACATCCGGCAGCAGAAAAATCTGCGTCATCGTCAGGTAGTAGCAGATACGCGAAAGCTCGGGAATAAACCAGCCGAAGACATACAGAAGAAGCGCCATGGCTGTGCAGTTGATATAGAAAATCCGCGCGCGGCCGCGGGTACCCGCGGAACTTTCAACTGTCTCCCGTGTCTTTCCTGTCTTTATGAGTATTCCAAGAGCAAGAAGCAGCACCAGCGCGCACCGCAGAATATTCCCAATGCTCGGCCGGCCGCCGGCTGCGAGGATTTCCGTTCCCTCATACGAAGGATAGAGCTTTCTCACCAGTACCATCACCTGCTCTCTGAACAGCACCATCCCCGCGCCGAAAAGAACAGGCACCGCCGCCTGCCACTTTTTGAAGACATGCAGGGCAAGCGGATAGAAAGCCAGCACAAGCAGCGCGGATTTATGAAACAGCGCCGCGAGGACGGCCAGTAACAGAAACCACGCGTACTCCCGCCGCAGAAAGAAATACAGTGCGAGAAGAACAATCGAAAGCGCGAAATAATACCGCACCGTATTATAACTCTGAAAATAATATCCGGACGTCAGAAACACAAATAGCGTAAACGCAAAATCCGGCGAGAGCTTCTTCATGGCAAGCAGAAAGAAGAACACCGAAAAAGCCGCGTATATTGCAAACATCAGCAGATAATTCTCATATCCGCAGAGCGCATAGACAAGCCGCACCAGCCAGTTGAAGCCCGGCTCCGTCGGCACGACCGCCCGGGAAGCCGCAATGTGAAACACCTCGACGTAGCGCATATAGTCGTTGCCGGTTTCCTGCCGGAGCACGGCAGGCACCGTCAGCACCAGAAAAATCGTAAAAAGGCAGGCTTTTCCGGCGCCGGGATGTTTTCGCGCGTAATATGCAGGCAGCAGCGCCGCCGTTGTGATCAGAATATACAGAATCAAGCTTCCTTCATTCCTTTGACCATCAGCTTGTACGCCTGCCGCACCGGAATCTGCCGGCACATCAGAGCCTTGTGCGATAACAGAAAACGCAGCGCGAACGGCCGCTGCATATGTCCGTACAGGTAGTGATACAGAACGCCTCTGTCATAAAAAAACTTCTCGTTGTACCCTTTGAACCAGGTGGACTCCCCGTTCTTCCTTGCTCTTTCATGCCCGATCGACACCGCGGCCGCGTAAATCTTCAGACCCTTCTTCAGGCAGTCATGGATGAACAGGCTGTCCTCTCCATTGCTGTACTGCGCCCCGCCCCCGAACAGCAGCGAGAACCATACATTTGCCTTTCGAAGCGCGCTCAGTCTGCAGCACATCGCGTAGGTCGGATAACGGCCGTAGTTGTACCAGCGCACCCGTTTTCTTCTCGTGTTCTCATAAGTCTGCCGGGATTCGACCGCGGCGACGTTGAACATGATGATGTCCGCGTCCTGCATCTTTTCGAATTCGCCGATGATCTTTGCCTCATAGTCATCGTCGTAGACAATGTCTTCATCCGCAAACAGGACGAGATCGCCGTCCGCGCGCAGCAGCGCGTTGTTACGGTTTCTGCCGACGCCCCGGTCCTCGAACGCGTACGAGCGGATCAGCCGCCCCTTGCGCTCGAATTCCTTGTACGCGACCTCCTGACACTGATTGCAGATCACGGCTTCCGTCGATATATTCATATGTTCCGCCAGCATGATGTCGTTTTCCTGCACGGCGGCTACCAGTACCTGAACTTTCATCTGTAGTAATATCTCAAAAACTTTCCGTCCGCGTTCACGAAAAGAACGCCGGCAGGAGCAATATCCATCTTCCGCAGCTGCCGGACAAGTGCCAGCGTCCGCGCGGCATTTTCTGTGCCCGCCGGCAGGACGATGAGCGCTTCCTTCGCCCGTGCGGCAGCCTCCGCAAACGAAGGGTCCGCGGGATCTCCCGAAGGCAGAAGCTCCGGTAAAACATCGCCTGACAGCAGCTCTTTCATCCGCTTCGCCGCTCCTTCCGCGGTTTCCCTGCCCGACGCCGATACAAGAAGCAGCGGCTGCTCTCCGGGCGCTTCACCCGTAAGTTTCTTCAGATTGATTTTCGTCTGCGCGGCAAGAAATGCCGGCAGTTCCGTTCCCCGTTCTCCCGCGAACACGCCAAGCACAGGAAGACCCAGCAAATCTTCGGCTTCTTCCGGAACATATACCCGGCCGCTCCCGGATTCTTCCATCCACAGAAGGCAGAAGCCAAAGAGCAGTCCCAGAAACGCGCCAAGAAGTACCGCGTTCCGCGTTCTGTCATGATACAGAACCGGCTCCGGTTCCGAAGCCGACAGGAACTCAATGCTGTCGAACTCTTCCCGAGCCCCGGCGAATGTCTGAAGGCCGTCTGTCAGGCCGTCAATTACGGCCGCGCACTCTTCCTCCGACTTCGCGTTCACTTCCGCGGTCATCAGACGGATGTCCGAAATCAGGGTGATCTGTGTGTCTGCCCGCGCTTCATCCATCGTCATGCCGGCCGGAAGCCTTGCCGCGACCGCGTCCCGGATCAGTGGGTCTGAAAACACAATGTCTTCCCATGTCGCCGCGTTATAGTAGTCATACGCCTTCTGTGTTTTGTCGTTAAAGGCAAAGTGAATATAGTATTTGGCGGTCTGCCGGTACAACTTCCTTCCCGGCTGCAGTAAAAGCGCGCAGTGATAGACAAGGCCGAAGAGGACAGCAAGCGCCAGCGCCGAAAGCGGCACGATCCAGAGCCTCCGCAGCATGCGCAGGTACAGCGAACGGCCGGAAGACGCATTTCTGTTCTGCTCTGTATCAGTTTCCCTCTTCATTCTTCCTCCGAGTGCATGGCTGTGACCTGACCGTCACTGACGCCTTCGGTGCTCTCCGGCGTCAGAAGAATTTTCAGCGTCAGCAGCATCAGCTTGATGTCCATCCACACGCTGTAGTTCTGGATATAGGTCAGATCCAGCTTGAGCTTGTCATACGGCGTCGTATTGTACTTTCCGTAAACCTGCGCGTACCCGGCAAGCCCTGCCTTGACTTTCATCCGGAATACAAATTCCGGCATCTCTTTCACATACTGCCGGATGATTTCCGGCCGCTCCGGGCGGGGGCCGATGAAGGACATCTCGCCTCTGAGGATATTGATCAGCTGGGGCAGCTCGTCAATACGCACCTTCCGGATAAAATGCCCGACCGGCGTGATCCTGTCATCGTTCTGCGAGGCAAGCCTGGCGACGCCGTCTTTCTCCGCGTCCACCTTCATGCTGCGGAACTTGATGATCCGGAATTCCCGGCCGCCCTGCGTGCAGCGCACCTGTTTGTAGAAAACAGGCCCGCGGTCATACACCTTGATTACAATCGCCGTAATCAGAAAGACCGGCGAAGTAATGATCAGCAGAAGCAGCGAGCAGACAACGTCGATGACCCGCTTCCAGAAGCGCTGGCGGAACGTCAGCGCGTACTCCCTTGTCATGTACAGCGGTGTATCGAACAGGTGCATCTGGAGCGATCCTTTGATCAGCACATCCGGGATCTTCGGCATCATGTAGATACGGATGCCGTTCGCGTAGCAGAACTTGATGAGCTCGTTGCGGAATGACGTCGGGATATCCCAGAGAACCACGCCTCTGCCATCCTTCAGAATCTCTTCCTGCACCTTCTCCATTCCGGCGCTGATATCGATCGTCCGCGCGATGACATACTTATCCGGACGGGTCCCGAACTTGCGCATGATCTCTTTGATGTCGCGGCTGCCGTGAATCAGAGAAAGAGAAAGCGGCGGAAACGCTCTCTTGTACGCCCTGTCGCAGAAGCCGACCCAGACGACCGCAAACGCAATCTGCGCCGCCGTCAGAACAAGCAGCGGCACTGCGGGCAGCAGCCAGTTGCGCAGCAGCGAGTCCTCCAGATACGAAATCACGTTCACGGCAATCAGTGAAAAGCTCTGGGACAGGATGACATCCGCCTTTTTCATGTAACCCGCGTTGAATCCGCCGTAGGTCGCCATGAAAAACAACAGCAGAATAAAATAAATCAGCAGAACCAGAACATGCCCGTTGAAGTAGAACTTCAGCCGCAGCCGCACAAGCGGATAATAGTACCGGAACCAGATCAGGGCGTAGCCTGCCACCAGGATCAGTATCCCCAGAAGCGGCAGCTCCATCGCGATGATTTTCCGGATTGCGTTTGTTTTGCTCTTCATGCCTTTGTATCCTCTGTACCGGGCAAAGCGTGACCCGCCGTGTCTTTCCGGCTGCCGGATGCCGCGTCATTTACCCGCGCGGCAGCTTCTCCGCCAAGCTCCTCCCGCAGAATATAGATCGGGCGCCGTTTTACTTCGAGGTACGTCTTGGAAAGGTACTGTCCGATGACGCCCAGCATCAGCATCTGCAGTCCCGCGATCAGGAGCATGATGCAGATCGTGGACGGCCAGCCGGCGACCGGATCGCCGAAGATGGCTGCCCGCAGGAAGACGAAAATCAGCATGACAATCGCGACAAACGACAGCACAAATCCCATGACCGCCGCGAAGGTCAGCGGCATTCTCGAAAAGTCGATGATGCCGTCCACAGCATACGCGAACAGGCTCCAGAAGTTCCATTTCGTCTCGCCGTGCAGCCGTTCGACATTCTCGAATTCAATCCATTTCGTGCGGAAACCGATCCAGCCGAAGATTCCTTTGGAAAAGCGGTTGTACTCCTGCATCGACAAAACAGCGTCGACCATCTGCCTCGTCATCAGCCGGTAGTCTCTCGCGCCGTCCACAAGGTCCGCGTCCGAAAACTTTTTCATCAGGGCATAGAAGCGCCGTGCGAAGAAGGAGCGGATCGGCGGTTCCCCCCTCCGGTCCACGCGCCTTGTCGCCGCGCAGTCATAGCCTTCTTCGGTGACCGCCTTGTAAAGCTCCGGCAGCAGCGCCGGCGGATCCTGCAGATCGGCGTCCATCATGCAGACATAGTCGCCCCGGGAGCGGGAAAGGCCCGCGTAAATGCCGGCTTCCTTTCCGAAATTGCGCGAAAACGAAATCAGCCGGACATGCCTGTCTTTTTCGATCAGCTCTTTTACCTTGTCCGCGGTATGGTCCCTGCAGCCGTCATCGATATAAAGGATCTCGTAGTTCAGATCGTTCGCGTCGAAGAAGGGTTTGTTTTTCATGAATTCCTCGTAAAACGGGAAGACATTCTCTTCCTCGTTGTAGCAGGGAACAACTACGCTGATCAGTTTCATTCCGTCTCCTTCTGTTTCCGCTTCGCCGTCTTTTCGTTCTGCTCATAGTACCGGCAGTACTGCGTGAGAAAACACTCCCCGCAGCGCGGCGTCGGCGCCTTGCAGATTTCCCGGCCGAGTGTGATTCCCTGCAGATTGATAAGAATCCAGTGATCTTCCGGCAGCGCCTTCATGAGGTCCCGCTCCACTTTGGCAGGCTCTGTTTCCTTTGTAAGCCCGAGCCGGCGTGAGATACGCCCGACATGGGTATCCACAACAATACTCGGCTCATGATAAATATTCCCGCGGATGACATTGGCGGTCTTCCGTCCGACGCCCGGAAGTGAAGTCAGTTCTTCGATCGTCCGCGGCACCTGCCCTCCGAAATCGCTGATCAGCTTCTTCGCGCAGGCGATCAGATTCTTCGCCTTGCTGTGATAGAAGCCGATCGAATGAATATCCTGCTCGAGCTCGTGAAGGTCCGCGTCCGCAAACGCCTGCACATCCTTATATTTGACATACAGGTCCTTCGTCACCATGTTGACGCGCGCGTCCGTGCACTGCGCGGACAGGATCGTTGAAAACAGAAGCTGCCACGCCTTGTCCGGCGCGTAGTCGAGCGTGGCGCCAAGTTCCGTTCCGTAATGTTCATCCAGAAGGCGCAGGATCCCCTCCACCCTTTCTTTCTTCGTCATTTCTCTTCTGTAAGCTCCTTCGGGCCGCTGCCGATCCGCAGCATATAGAAGGACGCCGGGTAGCCGACCTTCTTAAGATATACCGCGCCGATTTTCTCTTTAAACTCGTCCGCGGCTTCGTCCTTTACAATGCTGACCGTGCAGCCGCCGAAGCCGCCGCCCGTAATGCGGGAGCCGAGCACGCCCGGAATCTTCCACGCCTCTTCCGCGAGAATATCCGCTTCCCTGCAGGAAGTTTCATAGTCGTCCCGGAGAGATACATGCGACTCGTTCATGAGCTTTCCGAACGTTACGATATCGCCTGCCTTCAGAGCCGCGACCGCTTTGATGGTCCGCTGGTTCTCATAGACTGCGTGTTTTGCCCTTCTGCGGCAGACTTCATCCGTAATCAGCATCTTGTTCGCTTCAAATTCCTCTATGGAAAGATCACCGAGCGTCTTGACAGGAAGTTTCGTCTGCAGATCTTTGAGCGCCCGCGTGCACTGCTCCCTGCGAAGATTGTACTCGGAATCCACGAGACTGTGCTTCTTGTTTGTGTTCGTGATCATGAGCTTCATGCCGTCCAGCTCAATCGGGGCATACTCGAACTGCATCGTATTCGTGTCGAGGAAAATCGCGTTTCCCTCTTTGCCCATCGCGGAAGCGAACTGGTCCATGATGCCGCAGTGCATACCGTTGTATTCGTTTTCCGACTGCTGACCGATCAGAGCCAGCTCTTCGTTCGTGACGGAAGCGATTCTGCTGTCTTCTTCACCGAACAGGCTGCGCAGTACAAAACCGGTCAGAACTTCGAGCGACGCCGATGACGAAAGCCCGGCGCCCGCCGGAATATCGCCGTAAATCACCATGTCGAAGCCGTTTTCAATCGTATATCCTCTCTGATCGAATGCCCAGATAACGCCCTTCGGATAGCCTGCCCAGCCTGCCTTTTCGAGCGGCACGAGTTCGTCCAGCGACGTCTCCGTCACGCCGGCATTCGGAAAGTTCGCCGAGTACAGCCGCACCTTCCTGTCATTTCTCTTTCTTGCCGCGGCGTAGGTTCCAAGACTGATCGCGCACGGAAAAACATGTCCCCCGTTATAATCCGTGTGCTCCCCGATCAGATTGACGCGTCCCGGCGCGAAAAACAGCCGTACCCCTTCCGCGCTGCCGAATTTCTCGGCGAAAGCTTTTGTAACCAGTTCAGTCTCTTTCATAACAATTGCCCCTTCCGGAAATAATTGCATAATTATACGAAATATATTCTAACAGCAAACGGGCAAATGGTACAGTATCGAAGCGCGGTTCAGGGGAGAGAGTCGAAGTGCCGCGCAGAGGAGAGTCGCAGCATCGCGCAGGGAAACGGGACGAAGCAGCGTTCAGAGGAAAATGAAGCAGACTCCCCGCCCGGTGAACGTCCGGGACAGGGAGTCTGCTTCATATAAGTGCGCGTTGTTCTACTGCAAATACAGCCAGATTGCATTTACGGATTGCGCAGGACCCCCACGCCCACAAGCCCGGGGCCTGTGTTGATCGCCATCGTCGCCGTAATCTGCTGCTCAAACAGAATTTCCTTGTTCAGCAGCAGCTCATGCGCCTGCAGCATGTTCTCCATCTCCATGGCTTCCGCATGCGCGTCGCCCTCTTCCACGACAATCCAGGAGCGGTGCCCGAGGCAGAATTTAACCACTTCTTCCATAAGCCGCAGCTTCGCGAATTTCGTTCCGCGGATCTTTGCCACCGTATAATAAGTTCCGTTCTCATCGCAGGAAATCATCGGTTTGAGCCGGAGCAGATCGCCGACAGTGCCTGCCACCTTGCCGATTCTGCCGCCTCTTTGCAGATACTTGAGCGTATCCATATAGAAGAAGACCTTGCTGTCCGCGATTTTCAGGGGAAGCGCTTCTTTCAGTTCCTCAAAAGTCATGCCTTCCTGCAGCTTTCTGGCCGCCCAGATCGCGAACAGGCCGGAGCCGATCGATATGTTCTTCGTATCAAACGGAAAAACCTCGAGCCGATCCTCTTCCGATGCCGCGAGTCGGATCGTGTTGAACGTGCCGGACAGACCGCTTGAAATTGTGACCGCAATGACCTTCTCGAATCCCTCATCCGCAAGCTTCTCGAACTCGTCCGTCACTTCCGCAATCGAAGGTGTGGAAGTGGAAGGAAATTCTTCCGGGAACCTCTGATAGACCATCATAGGATCGATATCCACGCCGTCCCGGTAATCCTTCTCGGGATAAATCACGCGAAGCGGAAGGATGCGGATATCATACTGTTCACGGATGACCTTGGGGATATCGCAGCCGGAATCCACAAGAATCGCTGTCTTCTGTTCATTCATAGGTCTTCCCCCGTTTGATAGACGTAGTATTCAAAACTACGTAAATAGCATACACTCCCCGTCCCCCTGTTTCAATGCAGTTTCCGAAAAATTAAGAAAATCGCGCCCGCGCGGTTGTAAATCTCCCACGGGCTTTTATATTATAAGCAGAGAGTTTTTGAATACGATTATGGAAAACGGAGCAATTGCCATGACAATAAATGATTATCTGCAGCTTGACTGCGCGGGGACACAGTCCCTCGTAAGTCCCGGCGAAGTCACCATCCGCAGGAAGGAAGGCCGTGCCTTAAAGGCGGGCGGCGCGTGGATCTACGACAATGAAATCCAAAGCATCACCGGCGCCGAAAATGGCTCCATCGTCAGGGTTCTTGACTGGGACGGCTTTTTTCTCGGATACGGCTTCCTGAATATGAACTCGAAGCTGCGCGTCCGGATGCTCGCAAGAAGGCAGGAGAATGCCATCACGCCGGCCTTCATCTTCCGGCGTGTCGAAGACGCGTGGAATTACAGAAAGAAAGTTCTTCCGGTTCCCGGCGCCGGAAACCTTTCGTCTTCCCGGCAAAACACCGAAGACGCCTGCCGCGTCATCTTCGGCGAAGCGGATTTTCTGCCGGGACTGACAATTGACAAGTATGGTGATGTTCTGGTTGTGGAATCGCTGGCCCTTGGTCTCGAGCATCCCCTGCCCGGCATGCCGGAGGGCGTAACGCTCAAGATTCTCTGCCTCGCCTGTCTCGTACAGCTTCTTTTGAGGGACGGCATCCGCGTGCGCGGAATTTATGAGCGGAGCGACGCCAAAGTCCGCGAAAAAGAGGGGCTGGAGCGCGCGAAAGGCTTCCTCTCGGAAGAATTTGACACGAACGTCCCGATCACTGAAAACGGCATCAAATATATTGTTGATGTGAAGGACGGGCAGAAGACCGGCTTCTTCCTCGATCAGAAATTCAACCGCCTCGCGATCCGTGGCATCTGCAGCGGTGCGGAGGAGGTCCTGGATTGTTTTACCCATACCGGGTCGTTTGGCCTGAACGCGGCAGCAGCCGGAGCAGTGCATGTCACCTCGATTGACGCTTCGGAGCTAGCGATCGCGCAGGCCCGCGAGAATGCCGCGCTGAACGGTCTGCAGGATAAGATCACTTATATGACCGGCGACGTCTTCGATTTTCTTCCCGAACAGGTACGGAAGGGACGTCAGTATGACGTTGTGATTCTCGATCCGCCTGCTTTTACAAAGTCTCGGAATTCTGTCAAAGCAGCCGCGCACGGCTACCGTGAAATCAACGCCGAAGGGCTGCGGCTTGTGAAAAACGGCGGCTTCCTCGCGACCTGCTCCTGTTCACATTTCATGGCGCCGGAGCTGCTGCGGCAGGCGATCGATCAGGCTGCACATGACGCGCACAAACGCCTGCGGCAGGTCGAATTCCGCCAGCAGGGTCCGGATCATCCGATCCTCTGGGAGAACGATGCCTCGTATTATTTGAAATTTTATATCTTTCAGGTAGTGGACGAACTGTAACGGCGCCGTGTTTCCGGCGGCATCCGCAGAATAATAATCCGCGCTTCCGGAGCCTTTCAGCTTCCGGCACCGCGGCCGGAGAAGAAAATGGAACGATGGGATATCTACGATATTAATAAGCGCAAAACAGGCCGCACCATGGCCCGCAACGACTGGACCATGCAGCCGGGCGACTATCATCTTACGGTCCTTGGCATTGTAACGAACAAGGCAGGACAGTTCCTGATTACCAGACGCAAGATGGACAAGGAATGGGCCCCCGGCGCTTTTGAGGTGTCCGGCGGCGGCGTGCAGGCCGGCGAGACTTCTCTGGAGGCCGTAAAACGCGAAGTCAGCGAAGAGACAGGGCTGGATGTGTCCCGCGCCGAAATTTCCCTGCTGCACACTTACAGAAATGACAGCCCCCGCGAACGGAACAATTATTTCGTGGACATTTACCATGTCTGTCTGGATTTTGCTCCGGAAGATGTCCACCCGCAGGCGTCGGAAACGGACGGCTTCCGGCTCGCAGACTACGAAGAGATCAAACGTCTTGGCGAGGCGGGACAATTCCTGCACTATAAGAGTATGCAGCCGGCATTCGCGAAGCTCGTGCCGTCCCTGTAAAGCCTGCCGCCGGCGCGCGCAACCGCGGGTTGACAAATTGAAAGGCGCGGGTGGTGTTTTGCCACTGTGTGGAATGCTATAAAGGACACGGAAAGATCAATCACACAGGAACACAACACGGAGGAAACAAATCATGATACTCGCTGACAAAATCATACAGCTGCGGAAAAAGGCCGGCATGTCGCAGGAAGAGCTCGCAGACAGGATCGGCGTATCGAGGCAGGCCGTCTCTAAATGGGAAGGCTCCCTCGCGGTCCCGGACATTAACAAGATCATCGCTTTGTCGGAGGTGTTCGGTGTAAGCACCGACTTCCTGTTGAAGGACAGCGCCGAAATGCCGCCGGACGCTTCCGGAGAGGCTGCAGACGCGGAAAACACCGGCAGCGAAGACAGCCCGCTTCGCCCTGTCAGTCTCGAAACCGCGAATCTTTTCCTGCAGAACAATGAGCAGAACGCCCTCTTCGTCGGCATCGGTGTCATGCTCTGCATCATTTCGCCTGTCGTTCTGATCCTGACGGAAAATCTGACCGGCATTATCTTTCTGCTGCTTTGTATCGGCATCGGCGTCATGATTTTTGTGTCGAGAGGACTGAAATCCGAAGAATTTAAGTTTCTGGAAGAGGAACCGCTGGATACAGCGTACGGTGTTGAGGGCATGGTTCGGGAACGTCAGAAAAACTATTCCGGGACGTATATCCGGGAAATGACCGCCGGCATAGGACTTTGCGTCATCTCCTGTCTTCCGCTGTTCATCCTATCCGGCATAATGGGAAAGGCGCGGGAATCGGCCGGCGTTGCTCTTCTTCTTGCTTTTGTAGGAGCCGGCGTATTCCTGATCGTCAAAACTTCCACCGTCAGGAGCGGATATCAGGTACTGCTTGAAGAAGGCAATTATACCCGGAAAGCAAAACAAACCTCCCGGAGAATTGGCGGCATCTACTGGTCCGCGGTAACGGCGGCTTATCTGCTGATATCGTTTCTGACCGGAAGATGGGATATGACCTGGATTATCTGGCCGGTTGCCGGCGTTGTTTATGGGATTTTATAGCTGGTTTTCATGCAGGTGCGGGGCGTTCATGCGGGCGCAGCGCTCTACGCAGGTACGGGGTGTTCATGCGGATGCGGCGCTTTACACAGATGCGCCCCGATCATTTCTGACTGCCTGATCGAGTAGGAGGCGGTGATTAGCCGCCGTCCTCTCACACCACCGTGCGTACCGTTCGGTACACGGCGGTTTCAACAGTTGACGTGCACAGACTGATATGCTGCGGCTAGATCACAAAAGCCCCAGCGTATCAGTCTTTC
>JAQXUQ010000013.1 GCA_029224465.1 Bacillota bacterium
GATGATGACGAGGGAGAGAACGGAAATGGCAAAGGAAAAGGGAACGAAGCTGATTGCGAATAACAAAAAAGCTTACCATGATTATTTCATCGATGAAAAGTATGAGTGCGGCATTGAGCTGCACGGCACAGAGGTAAAATCGTGCCGCATGGGAAAGTGCTCCATCAAGGAATCCTACGTAGGAATCAAGGACGGAGAGATTTTTATCTACGGAATGCATATCAGCCCTTATGAAAAGGGAAATATTTTCAACCGCGATCCGCTCCGCGTCAAGAAACTTCTCATGCATAAAAATGAGATTCTGAAACTTCAGCAGAAATCTGCCCAGAAGGGCTTCACGCTTGTTCCGCTTCAGGTCTATTTCAGAAATTCCAGAATCAAGGTCGAGATCGGACTTGCGCGAGGCAAAAAGCTCTATGACAAGCGGGCGGATATCGCGAAGAAGGACATGCGCCGCGAGACGGAGCGCGAGTTCAAGATCCGGAATCTGTGACAGATCCGGACACATCAGAACGACCCGATTACAGGCGGGGCTGACGGTCAGGAAGATGTCTTCCGGATAATTGCGCGGAACATGAGAAGAACGTACAGACCAGCGGTAATCCATGCTGCCTGATGGGTCCAGCAGATGGTAGTGAATCCAAGAACCGGGAGCGTTCCGAGTGCGAAAGCCGTGCGGGCAATCATTTCGATGACACCGGAGAAGATCGCCTTGCCAGGCTGTCCCATTCCCTGAATCGCGGGGCGGAATACATTGACAGAGGTAACCAGCCAGAACGTGAATCCCACGGTTTTCAGAAACTGAGCTGTGATATCCAGTATCCGGGCAGAATCCGGGGATTTATTTAGAAAGAGCATAGCAATCTCTCTTCCGGTTAAAGCCATGAGTGAACCAAAGATCACGCCATACAGCAGGCCCATGAGGAAACCCTCCCGGACACCCTTCCGTATGCGGTCATATTTTCCTGCGCCAAAGTTCTGTCCCACATAGGTGGCGATCGAAGAAGACAGAGCAACATACGGACACATGACAAACTGCTCGATCCGGTCACCCGCCGTGTATCCGGCGACATAAAGACTGCCAAGACTGTTGTTGCAGGCCTGCATAACCATGCTTCCAATTGCTGTGATGGAAAACTGCAGTCCCATCGGAAGGCCCATGACAAGCAGGTTTCTGGCGTATCTTCCGCTCCATACCCGATCTTCCTTCTGAGGATGCAGCAATTTCATGCTGCGCGCAATGTACAGAAGACACATCAGACCACTGAGCGCCTGGCTGGTGATGGTTGCGACAGCAGCTCCGGCAACGCCCCATTTCAGAACAGCTACGCAGAACAGATCCAGAAAGATATTCAGCGATGCGGCAATGGAAAGAAACCGAAACGGCTCCCGGCTGTTCCCCACTGCACGGAGAAGCGAAGCCTGCATATTATAGAAAAACGTAAAGGGCAGGCCGAGAAAAATGATGAGCAGATACTGATCCGCGTCACGGCGGATGCCTTCCGGCGTGTGCAGGACCTGGATGATCTGCGGACATAAAATGGCCGTAGCCGTCGTCAGTATAGCGGCACAGAGAATGGTGAGGATCACGGTGTGGTAGATGTACCGGCGCATTTCCTGCATTTTGCGGGCGCCGAAACGCTGGGCAACCGGTATGGCGAACCCGTCACAGGCACCGCTGCAGAATCCGATTACCATAAACTGGACACTGGAGGAGGCACCGACCGCCGCCAGTGCGCTCGCGCCGAGAAGTCTTCCGACGATGATAGAATCAACCATATTGTAAGTCTGCTGTACAAGCTGTCCCAGCAGGACCGGAATCATAAAACGCAGGATGAGACGGAATGGACTTCCCTCTGTCATGCGGCGGATTCCTCCGGAAATCCGTGTATTGGTATCTGACATGATTTCTGACATGATATTTTTTCCCTTCTATAGTCGCCGGCAGCTAATTATTGAAACAAATGGATCAGCCCGATGCAAATGTTGAACCATATAGATCAGCTGTGTAATATTGCGAATGAAAAGGCCTGATCGGGCGCCGTTGATGATTCTATCATGCATAGCCGTGCTGTCAAGATACCTTATTCTATTTGCAATTGAGAAAACGCTCAAAGCCAGGCGGACCCGTTGACATCGGCAATAAGCTGTGGTATCTTAAGGAATACTGAATCATATACCAGAGGGACGCTTTCCGTGTCGGAAGGCGGTTCCGTTATTAGCTGTATGATTATTATACGGGCTAGTACTGGTTTCGACGGGGATT
>JAQXUQ010000014.1 GCA_029224465.1 Bacillota bacterium
GAATCCGCAC
The DNA here is from genome assembly GCA_029224465.1 of Bacillota bacterium. Classification (GTDB taxonomy): domain Bacteria; phylum Bacillota; class Clostridia; order Lachnospirales; family Lachnospiraceae; genus CAG-791. Next base: position 11 of record JAQXUQ010000014.1, read on the forward strand.
GACCGGGCGTTCGCGAAGCGGTACGTCGGCATTGTGAGCACGAAGCGGGCGACGAGGGATTTTATCCGCTGCGCTTTCATGAGCGTTGCGGATACGGCGATCATTCCGGCGCAGGACTGGCTGGATCTCGGCAATGACGCGCGCATCAACCACCCGTCGACGCTCGGCGGTATCAACTGGAGATGGCGGCTGCTTCCGGGACAGCTCACGGACGAACTGGCGGAGGAAATCCATCTCTTTACAGCGACGTATGGAAGATTGTAAGATGACGAGTGCTGCGGCGGATTTTGGAGCAATGGAGTGAATTGATACCCAGGCCGTGTTTTTGGCGGCATGCATAGTCAAAACGGGGTCTGATGCTGCGCGGCATCGGACCCTGACTTCTTTTATGGAAGCAGGGCGTTTTCAGAGGGGAAATATCCGAGCGGGGAAGAAAACTATGGCTGAGACAACAATCAAGGATATTGCACGGCTGTGCGGATGCAGTGTCAGCACCGTGTCGCGGGCACTGAATAACCATCCGGATATCAACCCGGAGACGCGCCAGAAGATCATGCAGGTGATCCGGGAGACGGGGTTTGTTCCGAACAACAGCGCGATCAATTTGAAGAAGACGGATTCGAAGGCCGTCGCACTTCTGGTGAAGGGAATCACAAACCCGTTTTTCAATACCATGATCAAGATCATGGAGCACCGGATCGAGGAGAACCATTATTCCACGATTCTGCGCCATGTGGAGGCTGACGATGAGGAAGTGCAGGTCGCGCTGGAACTGGTCAAGGAGCGCAGACTGAGAGGAATTGTCTTCCTCGGCGGAAATTTTGTCCATGAGGACGCGATGCTGCGGCAGCTGAAGGTACCCTTTGTTTTCTCCACGATCGGAGCGCCGCAGGGCGAGCCGTCATGGTACGCCAATGTTTCTGTGGACGATGTGGCGGAATCGGAGAAAATGGTGAACTACCTGATCGAGCAGGGGCACCGCAGCATCGCCATCATCGGGGATAATCTGCTGACAAAATCAGTGGGACAGCTCCGGTTCGAGGGCTACCGCAGAGCGATCGCGGCGCACGGGCTGAAGATGAATCCTGATCTCATCGAGGAGGCGCCGCAGGGAGAATCGGAGCGCTACACCATCGAGAACGGCTACCGCATGGCATGGAAACTGATCCATTCCGGGGCGGAGATGACAGCGATCTTCTGCACAGCTGATGTCTTTGCCATCGGTGCCTGCCGGGCCGCGGCGGACGCTGGGCTGGCCATCCCGAAGGATATTTCGATCGTGGGATATGACGGAATCAGTACCGGAGACTTTTATATTCCCCGTCTCACCACGGTCCGCCAGCCGGTGGAACAGATGGCGGAGGCGACCATCACGCTGCTCTTCGACATGATCGGCAAGAAACGCCAGCCGCAGACCATCCTCATGCCGGCGGAGCTGGTGATCCGGGAGTCAAGCGGGAGCGGATACAGGAAATAAACGCGATTGTCCCTAACGAGTTTAGCTTGTTTGGTACAAAAATTGTCCCTAACAAGTTTAGCTTGTTAGGGACAATTTTTGTACCAAACAGGCTAAACCTGCCCGGCTTTGTCGCTCTGGGTGCAGTTCTGAAGGAAGCGGATGACTTCCCGGCGGGTGATGATGCCGATGAAGCAGCCGAGGTCGTCCACGACAGGGACAAAGTTCTGGGAGATGGCCGCCTGGACGATGTCTTCGATGTTGGCGGATGCGGTGATGGGAAGGTAGTCCCGTTTCCGGGGTATCTGGAGGAGCGGAATGTCCTCGGCCTTCCGGAGGGAGAGGTCATACTGTTCCTTTATGGTGCGCAGCAGGTCGCCCTCGGTCAGGGTGCCGATGTAACGGCCGGTTTTCTCGTCGACGATCGGGACGGATGCATACTGGTAATGGTCCATCTTTTCAAGCGCCTGGCGCAGGGTGTCGTCCGCTCCCACATAGCGGACCTGTGCCTTGGGCGTGAGGAAGAATAAGATATTCATGAGCGATTGTAACCCCCAATGCTGTTTCTTCGGTCAGTACGGAAACGCGACAGCCTGTTTCAGCCGGTCTGCCGCATCTCTGCCCTGGTAGTGCTCCACGATGGCGAGGGCAAAATCGATGGCGCAGCCCATGCTTCGCCCGGTGATGATGTTGCCGGTCACGGTCTGCGGGGCGTGGGTCAGGATCGCGCCGCGCATATCCGGCTCACGCGCGGGAAAGCAGGTGGCGGGCTTCCCCTCGAGGAGTCCGAGCGCGGCGAGAATGGTGGGAGCAGCACAGATGGCGCAGACTTCTCTGCCATCCGCGGCAAATTTCTGAATCTGGGCGGTCAGAGGAGCACAGGCGGCGAGATTCGTCGTACCCGGCATGCCGCCCGGCAGTACCAGTCCGTCCAGCGCGTCAAAATCGAGTTCGTCAAGGATGGTGTCCGCGAGCAACGTCACCTGATGGGAGGAAGTGACCTCCCGGCGGTCCGTGATGGACACAGTGGTCACGGAAATGCCCGCGCGGCGAAGCAGATCAACGACGGTGAGCGCCTCCACTTCCTCAAAGCCGTCCGCAAGAAAAAGGGCGAGGCGGGGAAAAGCTGCTGTTGTATTCATAAGTAAAATCCTCCTGGATTCCTTGTTCTATCATCATGTCCATTATAGAATGCCGGGGCAGGGAAAAGAATGAAAGAAACATGAAGAATCTGTGAATGCCCGGAAACGCTATGATACAATGAGCTGGAGTCAGAGAGTCAGAGAGTCAGAGAGCCGGAGGAGTCAGAGACCGTCATGCAGGAGAACAGGAAAGAAATACGGGAGATGGCTGTTGCCGCGGCAGGGGAAAAGCCAGAAGCCGCATCGAAAGCAGGGAAAGAAGCAGCGACCTGCGCGTCAGCGGCGGGGGCAAAACCGGAAGCTGTGGCTGAGAAAAAGATGGAAAACTGCGCGTCAGCGGCAGAGGGCAGGCCGATTCTATGGATCGTGGTGCCCTGCTACAACGAGGAGGCAGTGCTTCCGATCACCGCGCCGCTGTTTCTCGGGAAGATTCAGAGTCTTGCGGCGGCGGGCAAAATCAGCGACAGGAGCCGGGTGCTGTTTGTCAACGACGGATCGAAGGACAAAACATGGCAGCTGATCACGGATTTTGCGGCGCAGGATGCCCATTACATCGGGATCAGCCAGAGCCGGAACCGTGGGCATCAGAATGCGGTGCTGGCCGGGCTGATGGAGGCGAAGGACGTCTGCGACATCACCATTTCGATCGACTGCGACGGGCAGGACGATATTGACGCGATGGATCAGATGGTGGACGAGTATCTGAAGGGCGCGGAGGTGGTTTATGGCGTCCGTTCCTCCCGGGCGACGGACACCTGGTTCAAGCGGACCACGGCGGAGAGCTTCTACCGGCTGCTGAACCGCATGGGTGCCGAGGTCGTCTATAATCACGCGGATTACCGCCTCATCAGTGCCAGAGTCCTGCAGTCCTTCGCGGATTTTGAAGAGGTCAATATTTTCCTCCGCGGGCTGGTGCCGCTCGTCGGATATCCGAGCGCAAAGGTCTACTACGAACGGCATGAGCGCATGGCGGGAAGCAGCCACTATCCGCTGAGCAAAATGCTGGCGCTCGCCTTTGACGGAATCACGAGCCTGTCGGTCAAGCCGATCTCGATCATCACCGGGTTCGGCGGCGTCGTGAGTCTGGTAGGATTCATTGGAATTGTGTGGGCCATCGTGATGGCTGCGATCGGGCACACGGTTGCGGGCTGGGCGTCGACGGTGTGCATCATCTGTTTCCTCGGCGGCATTCAGCTGCTTTCGCTGGGTGTGATCGGGACGTATATCGGGAAAATTTATCTGGAGACAAAGCGGCGGCCACGCTATATCATCAGTGAGCGGACCTGGGCGCCGTATCGGCGGCATTATAAAGGCTGAGGGAGTGTCATGACACGCTGCGCTGCGTCAGGGGCGGGATCATTTGCTGCTCCTGACGGACGGGCGGGTTCATGCGAAATGATCTGCTGCGGACGACGCCGGAAGTACAGTACGGGTATCAATCAATATGAGGCTTGACAGGTATCTTGCGGATATGGGCATCGGAACCCGGAGCGGCCTGAAGAAGGCAATCCGGGCCGGTGCTATTTTTGTGAATGGCGTTCCGGTGAAAAAGGCCGACACCGCGGTCGGACCGGAGGATCGCGTGGAATATGAGGGGAAGCCGGTCGTCTGGCATGCCGTGGAATATTACATGATGAATAAGCCGGCCGGTGTGATCAGCGCGACGGAGGACCCGCGTCAGAGGACGGTGCTGGATCTTCTTCCCCCTGGAACACGGCGCGATCTTGCGCCGGTCGGGCGTCTCGACAAGGACACGGAGGGACTGCTTTTGCTGACAAACGACGGGCAGCTGGCGCACAGCCTCCTCGCGCCGGGGAGGCATGTGCCCAAGCAGTATCTGGCAAAATTGGACCGCCCGTTTTCGGACGAGGATGTCAGACGGTTCGCAGAGGGGCTTTCCGTGCCGGAGGACGGGACGGCAGGGACCGCCAGAGGCCGGGCGGCATTCCGGGCGGCTCCGGCCAGACTGTGGGCGGCAGAGGACAAAGACGAAGACAAGGGAAAAGGCATAGGCATAGGCAAAGACAAGGACATAGGCAAGGGCAAAGACAAAGACAAAGACAAAGACAAAGACACGTGGGCTGTGGTGGAGATCACCGAGGGCCGCTATCATCAGGTGAAGCGGATGTTTGCCGCTGTAGGAAAACAGGTTTTGTTTCTGAAACGGCTGTCGATGGGCACACTGGTGCTGGACCCGGCGCTGGCGCCGGGCCAGGTGCGGCCGCTGACCGGAGAGGAACTGCGGACACTGCACGACAGCGTGGGGCGGGGGAGAACAGGAACGGTATGAGTAAAAAGGTGGAAGCGCTGGGCACGGATTTTGACACGGAGAGAGTGCTCGCGGATCGGAAGAAATGCCGGAAGTATGACCAGTGCGGGCTGGGGGAGGAATTTCTTTATTTCGGGAGTACGATGCACCCGCGGCATTACTATATCCCTTACGGGGAGGTGAAGCGGGTTTACAAGCGGGTGTCGGGCAGCGATCTGGCCGGGAAGGGATTCCTCGCACCGGTTCTGTATCTGGTAGTGGAGTACGGGGATGGGAAGGAGCGGCAGTGTTCGTTCCGCTATCTGCAGGACTGCGACGCCATGCAGAACGAACTGGAGCGGACGCATCCTGAGATCAGCCAGCTCTCACCGAAGGGCGAGGAGAAGAAGCGGGAGAGAGAGGAAATCGAGGCGCGGATGGCCCGCAATGAGCTGTCGGAAACAGCCCGGGCGGCGCAGAAGCAGCTGGAGGAAGCCCGCTGGGAGGTCCACAAGCATCAGGCGATGAGCGATAAGATGGCCGCCATGGCAAAGCTCAAGCGCCACGCCGACCTCTTCCGGCCATGGGTGGGCGCGGTCGCAGTCACTGTCCTGGCAGCAGGAGGCGTGGTCACCGCGGCCGGTGCGGTGTTCATCCGGAGAGGAAGCCGCATGGCCGGACTGCTGATGGTCCTGTTCGGCATCATGATGATGTTCACGATGGTGAGCAGCCGGGCGCTCCCGAGCAAGCTGACAAACCGGAAGCGGCGCGACCGGGAGTACCAGGAGGCTGTGGAGGCGATGGCAAGAGCGCTCAAAGGATACCGGGATCTTCCGATCCCTGTCTGGTACGCCCATCCAGTTGTCTTTGACCGCCTGATTCGTATTTTGCAGGAAATGCGGGCTGAGACGGTGGATGAGGCACTCGCCGTACTCAAGGACGACCTCCGCGCGATGGATAACACGACGGTTCTTTCGAAGGAGGACTACGAGGAAGTTGTGAAGATCAAGCCGCTCTTCACGGTGAGAGACTATCAGTGAGCGGGGAATTATTCTGAGTCGGGAAACAGGCGCAGGTATGCGCGGCAATCAGTTGGCCGCAAACTGGAAGCAAGGACCGGAAATGGCTGAATTGAAAATCGAAATGCAGGTGAGAAATCTCTTTCAGCCAAAGACTGGAAAGAAATGACTGAATTGAAAATTAAAGTGCAGGTGAGAAATCCCTTTCAGCCAACGTTTGGAAAGAAATGGCTGGAAATGGGGAACAAATTATGAAATAAATATAAAGTTTTCCGTTGAAATCGATAAGAAATCGCAGTATTATTCTCATTAAATATCAATGGCCATAGCTTTCAAATATAACTGAAGCGGAGAGAGGCTGACGCCCCGGCGTGGGACGCCCTCTGCGTCAGCGGGCGGCGGCCAGGAGGAGGGTAACATAACATGGCAACATTTCTTATCGGTCTCGTGATTCTTATCTGCGGCGGCGCGCTGTACGGTAAGTTCTGCGAGAATATTTTCGGACCGGACGACCGCGAGACGCCGGCCTATTCGAGGCAGGACGGCGTGGACTATGTCCCCATGAAGACATGGCGGAACAGCCTGATCAACCTGCTGAACATTGCCGGAACAGGTCCGATCATGGGACCGATTCAGGGTATTCTGTTCGGGCCGGCGGCGTTTCTGGCGATTCCGATCGGCAACGTGATCGGCGGCTCGATGCACGACTATTTCTCGGGCATGATCTGCACGCGGGACGGCGGCACACAGATGCCGGATTTTGTGAAGGATTACACAAACCGGACCGTATACGTTCTGTATGATGTATTCATCTGCCTGCTTCTGCTGCTTGTCGGCGCGGTGTTCATCTACACGCCCGGCGACATTGCGACGACGCAGATCTTCAAGTGGTCCGGCGCGGCGACCGATCCGACGACCTGGATCGTGTATATTGTCATCTTCGCCTACTATTTCCTGGCGACCTGCCTGCCGATCGACAAGCTGATCGGCCGTGTCTATCCGATCTTCGGTATCATTCTGGTGTTCTCGGCACTCGGTATTTTTGTCGCGATCTTCGCGCATCAGTATCCGCTGACGAATATCTGGGACAACTGGAATACGGTATCCAGCACAATCCAGGGCGTGGACGCCACCGGCGCCGCCGTCACCATCAACGCGTCGGGTTTTGACTACGGCACGTACTTCAACGCCAGCCACTTTATTCCGGTGTTCTTCCTGACGGTTGCCTGCGGCATCCTCTCCGGATTCCACAGCACACAGACCGCGCTCGTGTCAAGAACCATTGAGTCGGAGAAGAACGGCCGGATGTGCTTCTACAACATGATGATCGTGGAAGGCTTCATCGCGATGTGCTGGGCAGCCGGAACGATGGCGATGATCAACCTCGGCGCGGCGAACGGTGGTCTCTCCATGATGGGGAACAGCTATCTGCAGCTCACGACCGCGGAGAAGGCGCTCACGAACGGCGCGCTGAACGCGTCCTACATTCAGGCCGGGGATCAGTTCTTCCACCAGATCGGCGCGGCAGCTGTGACAGGTGTCGTCTGCCGTGACGCACTCGGCAGCATCGGCGGCACGATCGCCCTCATCGGCGTCGTGGTTCTTCCGATCACCTCCGGCGATACCGCGCTCCGCGCACTGCGCCTGACACTGGCCGATTCCCTGCACATCCGCCAGGAGAACAACAAGCAGCGCATCGCGCTGGCTGCACCGGTGTTCGCTCTGGTCTTCGTGATTCTGCTCTGGGCAAAGTTCAATGCGAACGGCTTCAACATCCTCTGGAGATATTTTGCATGGTCCAACCAGATGATCTCCCTGTTCGCTCTGGCCTGCATTGCCGCCTGGATGTTCAAGAACGGCAAGAGCAAATTTGTCTGGGTGCCGCTCATCCCGGCTGCGTTCTATGCGTTTGCGACCTGCTCGTTCATTGTGCACAACCCTGCACAGACGGCCGGTTCCTCTGTGATGAGCTGGACGGCAGCCTATATTGTGGCCGCGGTGTTCACCATCTGCTATCTCGCGCTTTGCGTGGTAAACGGCAGGAAGAAGGCGGCGCAGGCAAAGGCCTGAGAAGGAAATGAGGATTTGCCGGACGGAACGTCCGGCTGACGGGAATCGCCCGGTGCCTGCGCACCGGGCGATTCTGGCTTTGTCCCTAACGAGTTTAGCATGGTCGGGACAATTTTTGTCCCGACCATGCTAAACTTGTTAGGGACAATTTTCATGGAAGGGGTGCCTATGAGTGATATTCTGGAATTTCTGAGGACGGAGGGCGTCTCGGAGCGGATTCTGAAGGATGTGGAGGATTTTCGGAAGTTTTACCGTTTGAAGGATGGGTGCCTGAGCCGGATTCCGGTGCCGCAGTATCATTATTACGGGAAGGAAATCTGGGAGGAGGCTCTGTCGACGATTCTTGCGGGGGAGAATCTGCTTCTGGTGGGACCGAAGGCGACGGGCAAGAATGTGCTGGCGATGGGGCTGTCCGCGGCATTCCGGCGGCCGGAGTGGGATGTTTCGTTCTATATTAATACGGACGCCGGTTCTCTGATCGGGCAGGATACGTTTGAGAACGGCAGGGTGACGCTTCGGAAGGGACCGATTCTGCAGTGCGCGGAGGAGGGCGGCTTCGGTGTTCTGGATGAAATCAATATGGCCAAGAATGAGTCGCTGGCGGTGCTGCACGCGGCACTGGATTTCCGCCGGATCATCGATGTGCCGGGCTATAACAGGATCACGCTGTCAGATGCGACGCGGTTTATCGGAACGATGAATTACGGATATGCCGGGACCCGGGAGATCAATGAGGCGCTGGCTTCCCGGTTTATGATCATTCAGATGCCTGTCATCACGGAGCAAAATCTGAAGAAGCTGATCCGGGATAAGTTTCCGGAGCTCCGGGAGGAGTATCTCACCCAGTTTGCGCAGCTGTTCAGCGATGTCCGGCGCAAGTGCGAGGGCGGGGAAATTTCGACGAAGGCGCTGGATCTGCGCGGACTGCTCGCCGCGATCCGGATGATGAGCCGCGGACTGCCCGCGGTGCAGGCGCTGCAGCTGGGTATTGTCAATAAATGCTTTGACGAGTATGAGCGGCAGCTGGTGCAGGATATGATCGCGGTGCGTTTCCCGGGCGATCTGGGGCATGATCAGATGTTTGCGGAGTGAGGACAGGATAATGCCGAGAAGAGCGCGGCACGGGGCATAAGTTTGGAAATTTCGGATTTTGAGAAAAAACGGGCTGCCAATCTGATCTGGAACAGCGCGCATGATTACACCATTGAGACCGGCTTCCGGGTCTACGACTCAGACGGGCGGGCAGATGTGTACTGGAACAGTGTCATCGGCGCGATTCATCTGCATTACGACTGGAAGAAGCTGATGCTGTTCTATCAGACCTTCCATGAGCGGGTGGATCAGGGGACGTATGAGAGTCTGTTCTGGCTGGCGCTGGAAAATGCGGTGTATGAGAAGGAGAAGGATCTGCGGCCGGTTTTCCCATACCTCAGACGGCGCTATGCGCAGAAGAAGGTGCAGGAGGCCCGCGGGCAGATCTCCGAGGACCACAGCGGACAGCGGCTTCTCGCGGTGACGCTCGGGCATTTCCGGCGGGCGCTCGGCGAGGACGCCGGGCTTCCGGACCTCGTGGATGTGCATCTGCTCGATGAAATTGAGCTCGGACCGGACCTGACAACCGAGGAGGTGATTGCGCACCTGACCCGGACTCTGTCAAAATATTTTCCTTACCGCCCCGGAAGACCGGACGATGGCCGCGAGGGGAAGGGAATCCGCAATCCGCTCGCGCTGCTGTCGCTGCGGGTGCGGAGAAAACGGCCGGAGGGCCAGACGTCTCCGGTGCGCCGGATGTCCTTCGGCTACGGGGAGCATGTGTCGGAGTACGGCAGCGAGGTACTGGACCAGAGTCATCTCAGCGTGGCTTTTGCGGCATATACGGCGCAGAGCGATGAGGGCATGAAGCAGTACATCACCGACTACTTCGGCCGGCCGATGCACGATGAAAAGACGCTCCGCAGGCTGCAGCGGGACTACTGCTGCGGCAATCACACGGATGTGAAGCTGCATATCACGCGCGGATATCCGGAGGAGAGGAGCGCGAACCATCCGCAGTCCGGCGGGGCCGCGGAGGAAAAGCCCGTTCTGACGGCGCAGAAGAAGCAGCAGCGGGAAAACGCGGGCGCCAGGAAGAACGCCGCAGATCACTCTTACGCCGCAAAGATGCGCCGGGCTGCATTGGAGCAGGCAAAATCCAACGAGAAGGCCTACGCGGCAAACTGCGCCATCTACCGGGTGCAGATCGAGAAGCTGACAGGGCGGATCCGGAATTCTCTCCTGACCCATCTTGACGCGCAGACGGTGAAATCCGTGACGGGCAGAATCAGTGCGGTCCGTGTCTGGAGAGCCCTGTACCTGGGGGAGGACAAAATTTTTGACCGGACGATTCCGGGAGACAGCGGAAATCTGACCGTGGATATTCTGTTGGATGCCTCGACTTCGCAGCTGCACAGGCAGGAGTCGGTGGCGGCGCAGGGATATATGACGGCGCAGGCGCTGACGAACTGCGGAATTCCCGTGCGGCTGTATTCCTTCTGCTCGCTGAACGGATATACGATCATGACGATCTATCGGGATTACGACGAGGTCAGGGAGAACCGCGGGGTCTTCCGGTATTTTGCCGCAGGCGCGAACCGGGACGGTCTTGCGATCCGGCTGGCAGCCGGTATGATGAAAGAGAACCACGCGGAGCACAGGCTGCTCATCGTGCTGTCGGACTGCAAGCCGAACGATGTGATCAAGGTGCGGACGGAAAACGGCGCATACCGCGACTATGCGGCGGGACTCGGGGTGGAGGACACCGCGGCCGAGGTGCATCAGGCGAGAATGCAGGGGATCACGGTGATGTGTGTCTTCACGGGAGAGGACGACGCTCTGCCGAATGTGCACCGCATCTACGGCAGCGATTTTGCCCGCATCCGCCATATGGACGAATTTGCCGACACGGTCGGAAGCATGCTGCAGAATCGCATCCGGCTGCTGTAAAGAAGGATAAAAGCGCGAAAGGGAACGAAGGGACAGGCATATGCTCTGGATTTTCACAAAGAAGGTGAAGCTGTTTGATACAAAGGACAAGACGCTTGCCGCCGCCAGGGAGAAGCTGCTCCGGGATGCGGGAATCCGGACGAACTGCTGGACCACGGAGGAGCCGCCGGTGCTGGGCGGCGCGCATATGAAGACAGCGGACTGGCAGGGCCGCGGCGACCGCAACAAGGATGATCAGCGGATCACGTGGCATCTGGAGGTGGCGGAGGCGGATCAGTACCGGGCGATGAAGCTGCTGATGGACGCGGACGGGCTTCATTGACAATCGGCGGCCCGAAACCTACAATGAAATAGCTTTTTGCCCGCATTTGGGGCGTTTCCGCGCCATCGGAATGCATCAGCGCCGCCGGGACCGTTCATGTGGAGGACACGCGGAAGGGATTGAAAAATATTCGACCAGGTTCCACGAATTTTCGGACAGTTTACACGGCGGACGCGCGAAGGGGATTTTTTGATCTGGGCATCATAGAATCTATGAATCTATTACAATCAGGAATCGAGGTTATATATGGCAGAGCAGAAGAAATTTGTCGAGTCGATCACACCCAGGGATAAGGATTTCACCCAGTGGTACACGGATGTCTGTATGCAGGCAGATCTGCTGGCATACAGCAATCTGAAGGGATTCATGGTCATCAAGCCCGCCGGATACGCGATCTGGGAGAACATTCAGAAGAATCTGGACGCGCGGTTCAAGGCGACCGGTGTGACAAATGTCTACATGCCGCTGCTGATCCCGGAGAACCTGATGAAGAAGGAGGGAGAACTGGTGAACGGCTTCGCTCCCGAGGTGGCCTGGGTCACAGCGGGCGGCACGGAGCCGCTGACAGAGCGCCTCTGCGTGCGCCCGACCTCGGAAACCCTGTTCAGCGATTTCTTTGCACAGGATGTTCATTCCTACCGTGATCTGCCGAGACTCTACAACCAGTGGTGTTCAGTGGTCCGCTGGGAGAAGGAGACCAGACCGTTCCTGCGCTCCCGCGAATTCCTGTGGCAGGAGGGACATACCATTCACGAGACGGCAGAGGAGGCCGAGGCGAGAACACAGCAGATGCTGAATGTCTACGCCGATTTCCTTGCGGAGGAGCTCGCGATTCCGACCATCAAGGGACAGAAGACGGACAAGGAGAAGTTTGCGGGCGCCGAGGCGACCTATACGATCGAGGCACTGATGCACGACGGCCGCGCCCTGCAGTCCGGCACGAGCCATTATTTTGGCAGCAAATTCGCGGAAGCCTATGGCATTCAGGTCACGGGCCGCGACAACAAGCTGAATTATGTCTACCAGACCTCATGGGGCATGACCACCCGCGTCATCGGCGCGCTGATCATGGTGCACGGCGACGACTCCGGCATTGTCCTGCCGCCGCACATCGCGCCGACACAGGTCTGCATCATTCCGATTCAGCAGAAGAAGGAGGGGGTGCTGGAGACGGCAGCCAAAATTGCCGCTTCGCTTTCTGCATACCGTGTCAAGGTCGACGACTCGGAGCGCAGCCCGGGATTCAAATTTGCCGCGCAGGAGGTGTCCGGCATTCCGCTCCGCATCGAGATCGGGCCGAAGGATATCGCAGCCGGGAAGGCAGTGATCGTGCGCCGCGACACGCGCGAGAAGATCGAGTGTGCCATCGGGGAGCTTCCGGTCAGAGTCGGCGAGGAACTGGAGCGCATGCAGCGGGAGATGCTGGAGCGCGCCACGGCGCATCTGGCAAAACACACCTTCGCAGCGCACAATGCGGAGGAGTTTGAGGAAGACTTCAGGGAGACGAAGGGCTTCGTCAAGGCGATGTGGTGCGGAGACCGCGCCTGCGAGGACAAAATTAAGGAAATGTACGGCGTAACCAGCCGTTGCATTCCGTTCCGTCAGGAGGAAATCGCGGGGACCTGTGTCTGCTGCGGAAAGCCCGCGAAGAAGATGGTATACTGGGCGAAGGCATATTGATGGGGGAGTGCGGAAACTGGGAATTCCATATTCCGTCCGGCGCGGGAAGAATTCTGGACACGCTGCACGCGGCCGGCTTTGAGGCCTATATTGTCGGCGGCTGTGTGCGGGACTGTATTCTCGGGAGAACGCCGACCGACTGGGACATCACGACATCGGCTTCCCCGCAGAAGGTGAAGCGGCTTTTCCGCAAAACTGTTGATACGGGCATTCAGCATGGTACCGTTACGGTGCTGATGCCGGACGGGCAGTACGAAGTGACGACATACCGCGTCGACGGCGAATACCTGGACGGCCGGCATCCGGAGGAAGTGACGTTCACCGCGAGCCTTCTGGAAGATCTGAAGCGCCGGGATTTTACGATCAACGCGATGGCCTACAGCGAAGAGACCGGTGTGATCGATGAATTCGACGGGATCGGAGACATCCGCAGGAAACGGATCCGGGCCGTCGGCGATCCGGATCAGCGCTTTTCGGAAGACGCGCTGCGGATAATGCGCGCGCTCCGGTTTTCCGCGCAGCTGGATTACTCGATCGAGGAGAAGACAAGAGAAGCCATTACGCGGTTTGCTCCGAGGCTTTCCCTTGTCAGCGCCGAACGGATCCGCACGGAGCTGGAGAAGACGATCTGCTCGGAGCATCCGGACAGGCTGCGGGATGCGTACCGGCTCGGCGTAACGAAGTATTTTCTTCCGGAATTTGATGCCTGTATGAACTGTACGCAGAACAACCCGCATCACCGCTACACGGTGGGTGAACATATTCTGCATGCCATGCAGTCGGTCCGCGCGGACAAGGTACTGCGTCTTACAATGCTGCTGCATGATATTGGCAAGCCTTCCTGCAAAACAACGGATGCTGAAGGTATCGACCACTTCCACGGGCATGTCATGAAAAGTGCGGAAATGGCCGGCAGAATTCTGAAAAGACTCCGCTATGACAACGCGACTTCCGATACAGTTGTCCGGCTGGTCCGCTGCCACGATATGTACATGGAGAGTACGGAGAGCGCTGTACGCTTTGGCATGGTACGGGTCGGACCGGAACTCTTTCTGTCTCTGATGGAAGTCAAGCTCGCGGACGGTGCCGCGCAGAGCAGCTACCGGATCGGGGCGAAGCGCCGGCAGGTGGACACATGGATCCGGCTTTACCGGGAAATCACCCGGCGCGGAGACTGCCTTGATCTGAAACACCTTGCCGTGACCGGGAAGGATCTGATGGCAGCCGGCGTGCCGCGGGGACCGGAAATCGGAGCGGTTCTCACACGTATGCTGCAGGATGTTCTGCAGGAGCCTTCTCACAATGAAAAAACGTATCTGATGAATAGATATGTACCGCATGGAAACCCCTGAAAGTGCCGGAAATACAAGGGTTTTCTTGACAAAAGCAGGGAATGATCATATAAATATAACTAGATTATGCCTGCCGGGTGCAGGAGTTATTAGCAGGAGGACACAATGAACAAGACCGAATTAATCGCAGCCGTCGCTGAAGAGACAGAGCTTTCCAAGAAGGACGCGGAGAGAGTTCTGAAGGCGTTCACGGATACAATCGCTTCCGAGCTTAAGAAGGGCGATAAGGTTCAGATCGTAGGCTTCGGCACATTTGAAGTTTCCGAAAGACAGGCGAGAACAGGACGCAATCCGCATACCGGCGAGACAATGGAGATTGAAGCTTCCAAGGCTCCCAGATTCAAGGCGGGCAAGGCCCTGAAGGATGCAATCAACGCATAATCATCAAGGGAAATTGACAGAATGACAGAGCAGCATCCGCGGAGGGTGCTGCTCTTTTCACATGAATTTATGAGATTAGATAAATACCTGAAAGTATCCAGGCTGATTAAACGAAGAACCGTCGCAAACGAGGCCTGCGACAACGGCCGCGTAAGCGTTAATGACAGGACCGCGCGCGCGAGCCAGGAAGTAAAGCCGGGCGACCGGATTGCCATTTCGTTCGGCGACAAGACCGTACAGGTTGAAGTTCTCACCGTTACGGAATCCGTGAGAAAGGAAGACGCGGCGGATATGTTCCGCTACCTGTAAACGTCGGAGACGGCGCAGGCAGATAAGATGCGGGAAGGATGAGCCTCCCCGGAAAACGGCAGGTGGAAATGAGCAGAGGCAGAAAGCGTAATACAGGCAGAAGAAGATCGCAGAACAGGCTGAGTATTCTGCTGGCGGCGATCGTAATGCTTGTGCTGCTGGCTGTGACTTTTGTCCGAGGGTATCAGATCCGTAAATCCCTGTCGGTCTACAAGACAAGGCAGGAAGAGCTGACGAGCCAGATCACGAAGGAACAGCAGCGGGCAAAGGAAATCAAAGAGTACGGGAAGAAGACGCAGACCGACGAATATATTGAGGAAGTTGCCCGTGACAAACTGGGCCTCGTCAAGCCGGGAGAGATCATTTTCCGGAACAGCAGTAAAGAATGAGAAGAAACCCGCAGGCGGGGGAGCCGTGCAGACAGAAGATGTGCTGTACGGCTTTCTTTGTTCCGATGTGAGCGTGAACATGGAAGAGTTTTTACGGAAAATGGACAAAACAATGCAGCGCTGCCATATGGCACCGGACGGGAGCAGAATCATTGCCGGCGTCTCCGGCGGCGCTGATTCTGTATGCCTTCTGACGGCATTGTGCCGGCTGTCCGGAAAGCGGAGATTCCGGATCCGCGCGGTGCATGTCCACCACGGCCTGCGCGCAAACGCGGACGGCGACGAGGCGTTTGTCCGCAAGCTCTGCCATGAGCTTTCGGTTCCGCTTACCGTCGTGCATGCGGATGTACAGGCGGCCGCGAAGCAGGGTAAAACCGGCGTTGAGGAAGCCGGACGGGAAATCCGCTATCAGGAATTCTTTCAGGCAGCGGCCGCGTGGGATCAGGAAGTGGAAAATGCAGGCAGTTCCGATCATCCGGGCGCCCAGCCGGAAAGTACGGCCGGCCGGGAGCAGGGCGCTGGCGGGAAAGCCCTCATTGCGGTCGCGCACCACATGGAAGACCTTGCGGAAACGGTACTTTTCAACCTCTGCAGAGGGAGCGGCCTCTCCGGCTTGTGCGGCATCCGCCCGGTGAGCGGCAGGATCATAAGACCTTTGATCGAGATGACACGCGGAGAAATTGAAGCGGAGCTTGCCCGCGAAGGACGTTCTTTCCGCGTCGATGAAAGTAACGCAGATACGGTGTATACCCGAAACTTCCTGCGGCTGCAGATTATTCCGATGCTGCAGGAGAATGTGAACCCGGCCGCGCAGGCGAATATTGCGCGGACTGCGGGAGAGGCTCTGGAAGCGCGGGAATATATCGATGGAAAAGTCCTGGAATGCTGTGAAAAATGCATCTCGAACCGCGGTGCCTTCCGCTGCGCGGATCTTTCCGCGCTCGCGGTGGAAGACCCCTTTTTGCAGCGGCAGGTGCTCTACCGGGTGGTGACAGAGGCTGCAGGAAAACGAAAGGACATTACGTCCGCCCATATAGACCTTCTGCAGCAGCTCTGCAGAGCAGGCGGAAGCGCGGAAATCTCTCTTCCGTATAGCCTTACGGCACGGAAAGTTTATAATGAACTTTTCATTGGCCCGGCGGGCGATGTTTTGCCGCGGAGGGAGGAACTCCGGACTGGCTCTGCCGGTGCGGTGCGGTTTCCTGACAGCGTCTGCAGGTACCGATGGCGCCTGATTGCCGCGACACAGGTACCCCGGCCCGTGCCTGCAAACGAGTATACGAAATGGTTCGATTATGATAAAATAGGCTCGTTTCCCGTGTTCCGTACAAGAAAACCGGGAGACAGAATCACGGTAACGGAAGACGGCAGCCGCAAGACGCTCTCCCGCCTTTTCATTGACTGCAAGGTGCCGGCGGATCTGCGTGACAGCATTGTTTTTCCGGCTTCCGGAGATGAAGTTCTCTGGATTCCCGGCTGCCGGATGAGCGCCCGTTACAAGGTGAGTGATACAACAAAGACAGTTCTGGAGATATCTGCAGCGGATGGAGGACAAGATGGCTGAGACAATTGATATACTGATCAGCGAAGAGGAAGTCGAAAAGAGAGTAAGAGAGCTCGCGGAGAAGATTTCCGCAGACTATGAAGGACGCGAAGTGTGCCTGGTCGGCATTCTCAAGGGGGCGTGCTTTTTCATGTGCGATCTCGCAAAGAGAATCACGGTGCCGGTTACCATTGACTTCATGCAGGCGTCCAGCTATGGCGGAGCAACCGAATCGAGCGGTACCGTGCGCATCAAGAAAGACGTTGACGAGTCGATCGAGAACAAGGATGTCATTATTGTCGAGGACATCGTGGATTCCGGAAGAACGCTGGCGTTCCTCGGCGATTTCCTGCGCAGCAAGGGAGCTTCGAGCATCCGCTACTGCACGCTTCTGGACAAACCGGAGAGGCGCGTCGTCAGTCTGCATGTAGATTATGTCGGATTTAAGATTCCGAATAAATTCGTTGTCGGCTACGGCATGGATTATGACCAGAAATACCGCAATCTTCCGTATATCGGTGTCGTTCACTTAGATAACGGGAAATAACGCTTCTGCGGCAAGGAGAGGATATTGAATAACGATACTAGAAATACCGGCCGCCTGATTGCCGGTGTCGTCGTTCTGGTGCTGTTTCTGGCAATGCTCCAGTTCGCGAGAACTTCATTCTCAAATCAGGAAACGCCTTACACGCTGGAAACCTTTGAACAGGATCTTTCCAAAGGGCGTGTTGATAAAGTGGAAATTGTGCCGAACAGCGAAACGCCGACCGGCTCCGCAAACATTACGCTGAAAGACGGAACCGTCAAGGTGCTGTACGCGACGGATATCACGAAGGTGGAGAAGACTGTGCGGGAAGACGGTATCTCGCCGGTTGTCAAGGATGTACCGCGGGAAAGCTGGTTTATGACCAGTATTCTGCCGGTGCTGCTCGTGGCGGTGATCTGCTTCTTTTTCTTCTACATCATGAACGCGCAGGCAATGGGCGGCGGCGCCAACGCGAAAATGATGGATTTCGGCAAGAGCCGCGCCGTGCGCGCGTCCTCCAGGGACAGAGTTACGTTCGCAGACGTCGCGGGACTGGAAGAAGAGAAGGCAGATCTGCAGGAGATTGTTGATTTCCTCAAAGATCCGGGCAAATACACGAAGCTCGGAGCACGCATTCCCAAGGGCGTCCTTCTGGAGGGCCCCCCCGGCACCGGCAAAACATTACTTGCCAAGGCAGTTGCCGGCGAAGCCGGTGTGCCGTTCTTTTCGATTTCCGGTTCGGACTTTGTCGAAATGTTTGTCGGCGTCGGCGCATCTCGCGTGCGCGACATGTTTGAGGAAGCCAAGAAAAACGCGCCGTGCATTGTTTTTATTGATGAGATCGATGCTGTCGCCAGAAGAAGAGGCACCGGCCTCGGCGGCGGCCATGACGAGCGGGAACAGACGCTCAACCAGCTGCTTGTCGAAATGGACGGCTTCGGTGTGAATGAAGGCATCATTGTCATGGCGGCGACGAACCGCGCCGACATTCTGGACCCTGCGATTCTGCGGCCCGGCCGTTTTGACCGGAAAGTCGCGGTTTCCCGGCCCGATGTCAAAGGGCGCGAGGAAATCCTGAAAGTACACGCGAGGAACAAGCCGCTCGGCGACGATGTCAATCTGGAAGAAATTGCGAGGACGACAGCCGGCTTTTCCGGTGCGGACCTCGAGAACCTTCTGAACGAGGCGGCGATCGACGCCGCGCAGGAGAACCGTGCTTATATTGTCCAGGCGGATATTCAGAAGGCGTTCATCAAGGTCGGCATCGGAACGGAGAAGAAAAGTCATATCATCTCCGAGGAGGAAAAGAGGATTACCGCCTACCATGAGAGCGGACATGCGATTCTGTTTCATGAGCTGAAGGATATCGGGCCGGTCTATACGGTATCGATCATCCCGACCGGTGTGGGAGCGGCAGGTTATACAATGCCGCTGCCCGGCAAAGACGAAATGTTCATGACAAGAGGCCGCATGCTGCATGAAATCATGGTGGATTTCGGCGGCCGCATTGCCGAGGAACTGGTGCTTGACGATATAACAACCGGCGCTTCGAACGATATTCAGAAGGCAACTTCGATGGCTTATCAGATGGTGACCAAATACGGTATGTCTTCGGAAATCGGGACGATCAACTATGCAACGCAGGAAGAGGATGTCTTCCTCGGCTATGACCTCGGGCATGAGAAGCGTAACAGCGAGTATATTGCGGGCGAGATTGACAAGGAGGTCCGCAGAATTATCGAAAGCTGCTATCAGGACGCCAGGGAGATCATTATGAAGCACGAGGATGTGCTGCACGCGAGCGCCAGGCTTCTGATGGAGAAGGAAAAGATCTCCGGGCAGGAATTCGACGCACTGTTTGCACAGGCAACCTGAATAAAATTGTATAATGTGCATAAAATTATGACATACGTTTTGTAAAATTCGTAGATTTTCAATCTTGTCCCCCAATGGGGAGTTTGCTATTATACTAATTGTAACCCCCCCCAATACATTTATATAAGTTTTTGCTATACCCCAATTAAGAAGTGCTCCGGAAACAGCTTCCCCCCTAAGTGCTGTTTCCAGCAAGGAACAACTTCTACCCCATTGCAGGAATGTGTCCCCCAACACATTCCTGTTTTTTTGTATCGGGGTAAGGTATGCCCCGCGGAAGCGTTTTGCCGTATTTGTGGTGTTCCTTTTTCCATGCCGGTGCGTTATAATTTCATCGAAACATTATTGGTTATTTAGTTAACAATCATGTTATTTCAAGAAAGGTGGTATTCGTTATGCCCATTGTTACAAGTACAGAACTTTTCAAGAAAGCCTATGACGGCGGATACGCTATCGGCGCTTTCAACATCAACAACATGGAAATCGTTCAGGGAATCACCGACGCGGCAGCAGAGCTGAAGAGCCCTGTCATTCTGCAGGCTTCCCAGGGTGCGAGAAAGTACGCAAACTCCGTATATCTTGTAAAGCTGGTTGAGGCGGCTTCCGAACTGCATCCGGAACTTCCGATCGTCCTTCACTTGGACCACGGCGCGGATTTCGAAACCTGCAAGGACTGCATTGACAACGGGTTTACTTCTGTCATGATTGATTATTCCGGCCATCCGTTCGCCGAGAATATCGAGGTTTCCAGAAAGGTTGCGGAGTATGCACATGCGCACGGCGTCGTTGTAGAGGCCGAGCTTGGTACACTGGCAGGACAGGAGGACGCTGTTTCCGTCGAGGCGGACAAGGCTTTCTACACACATCCGGAAGAAGTTGAGGAATTCGTAGAGAAGACCGGCGTCGATTCCCTTGCAATCGCAATCGGAACATCTCACGGTGCCTATAAGTTCAAACCCGGCACAAAGCCGCAGCTTCGTCTTGATATCCTTGATGAAGTCGCCAAGAGACTCCCGGGCTTCCCGATCGTTCTGCATGGTTCTTCTTCTGTTCCGCAGGAATATGTCAAGATCATCAACGAGAACGGCGGCAAGCTGGTGGACGCGATCGGCGTTCCGGAAGATCAGCTCCGTGAAGCTGCAAGACGCGCGGTCTGCAAGATCAACATCGACTCCGACCTTCGTCTTGGTATGACGGCAGGCATCCGCAAGCATTTCGTGGAGCATCCGGATCATTTCGATCCCCGTCAGTATCTGGGCGACGGCCGCGCGAATGTCAAGGCGATTGTCGAGCATAAGATTAAGGACGTTCTTGGCTCCGACAACAAGATCTGACTTTAAACATAGTGCGGTGCCCCGTAACCCGGGGGATGCGCGCCTGCCTTATCAGACAGGGCGCCCGCGCCGGTATGGCAGTATACCGGCGCGGGCGCTTTTCGTATATATTCTATGGACCGGACAGCGGATTAAATCGGAAATTTATGAATTATTGACAAAAATCCGGTTCCTTTTTCTCTCTTCCATCTATATCACACGGCTCCTCTTTTATTCTATAATTTCCATAGTGATAACGATTTCAATTTGTTTTCATAGCAGGCGGGCGGCACGGAAACGGCGGCAGTGCCGCACAGAGTCTGTACATCTTGCGGCGTCCCGGGATCCGGGACACAGGATTTTCTTGCGGAGGGGCTGACATGTTCGAAGAAAGAAACTGGGAAGCGCAGTTCACAAAACGCCTCGAGACACACTACGAGGAAATGAAATGGCTCTATCAGGAGCTCTACGGCGACGAGCACGCGTTCGACTACTTTATTACAATGCTGCATCACTACTATTCCGAAAGAAGGCAGGTGCTCAGGGAATGGGATGAGGCGCGGGAAGTTGTCACGGACTGGTATGCCGGAAATGACATGTACGGCATGCTGATGTATACGAACTGTTTTGCCGGGAATCTGAAAGGTGTACGCTCTCATCTGGATTATATCAAGGAATGCGGGCTGAACTATATTCACCTGATGCCTCTCCTGCAGAGCCCGGCCGGCAGAAGCGACGGCGGCTATGCTGTTTCGGATTTCCGGAAGGTGCAGCCGGAGCTGGGAACGATGCAGGATCTTGCGGATATTGCGGATGAGTGCCACGAGAAGGGCATGAGTGTCTGTCTGGATTTCGTCATGAATCATACCAGCGAAGACCATGAGTGGGCAAGAAGAGCCAGAGCCGGAGAGAAGGAGTTTCAGGACAGGTATTTCTTCTTCGACAACTGGGATATTCCGAATCAGTTCGAGAAGACGGTTCCGCAGGTATTTCCGCAGACGGCACCCGGCAATTTCACCTGGTGCGAAGAAGCACATAAGGTAGTCATGACGACGTTTTATCCGTATCAGTGGGACCTGAACTACAGGAATCCCACAGTTTTCAACGATATGACCGCCAATATGCTGAATCTGTGCAATCACGGGGTGGATATTATCCGTCTTGACGCGGTGCCATATATCTGGAAGACACTGGGGACGACCTGCCGCAATCTTCCGCAGGTCCACACGCTGGTCCGTATTATGAGAATGGCCTGCGAAGTTGTCTGCCCCGGAACGCTGCTTCTCGGTGAGGTTGTCATGGAGCCGTCCAAGGTTGTACCGTACTTCGGCACAGTGGAGAAGCCGGAATGTCACATGCTGTATAACGTAACGACGATGGCGAGTACGTGGCATACGGTCGCGACGCGGGACGTAAGACTTCTGAAACATCAGCTGGGAATTGTTTTTGCGCTGCCCAAGCAGTATATGTTCCTCAATTATCTGCGCTGCCATGACGATATCGGCTGGGGTCTTGATTATGATTTCCTGAAGAACTTCGGCATTGAGGAAGTCGCACACAAGAAATATCTGAATGATTATCTGCGCGGCGCATGGTACGGCAGTGATTCCAGAGGCGAGCTTTATAATGATGATCCCCGCCTTGGCGACGCGCGCCTGTGCGGAACGACGGCGTCCCTCTGCGGCATCGAAGCCGCGGAGTACGAGCAGAACAAAGACAAGCTGGCAAAGGCAATCAATCTGGATATCATGCTGCACGCGTTCCTGTTTACGCAGAGCGGCATACCGGTGCTGTACAGCGGCGATGAGATCGGGCAGCTCAATGATTACAGCTACCATAAGGATCCGCTGAAGGCAGATGATTCGAGGTATCTGCACCGCGGTAATTTCAACTGGGATGAGGCGGCGCTGCGAAACGACACTTCCACGCGGCAGGGGATTCTCTTCCATGCGATCCGCCGTCTCGCGCTGATGCGGCAGCGCTATGAGGTGTTTGAGACCGAGGCCGACGCGTGGGTTGTCGAAACATGGAATGATCATGTCCTCGGTATCGGCCGTTATTACAAAGGCGAGAAACTGATTGCTCTGTTTAATTTCTCCGAGTTCAATCAGACTGCATGGATTGACGAGCAGGAAGATTATTATGACATGCTGACCGGCCAGAGACGCCCTGCCAAGGCGGTAGGTGTTCCGGGATACGGATTCGCGTGGCTTCTTACGGACTTTACAAAAGCGGGGAGCCCTCTGAAGGATGAGGATAAAATGCGGGATCCCGGGAAGGAAGTTCTGAAAGAAACACCTGAAGAACAGACCTCGCCGCAGGACACGCAGAAAGCTTCTTCTTCGCGGAAAGCCGGAACGGCTTCGCAGCCACATGCGAAGAAAACGTCCGCGCGGAGAAATTCAGCCGGCAGGAAATGAGTGCAGGAAGGTGATTTCACTATGACCATCAAAGAAGTTGCCGCGCTCGCCGGCGTATCCCCGGCCGCGGTCAGCCGCTATATGAACGGCGGTTCGATCAGCGAGGAGAAAAGAGAACGTATCCGCACTGTAATCGAAAGGACGGGCTACCGCCCGAATCCGGCCGCGCAGACGATGCGTACCGGCCGGTGCGATGAAATCGGCGTTATAGTTCCGAAGATTGATTCGGATTCCGTTTCAGCGATTGTAGCGGGAATTTCAGAAGGCCTGAAGGATAAAAACTATATGGTTGTACTCGGCAGCACGGCCGGCATAAGAGAAGAGGAGATCCGGTATCTTTCCGCCATGCAGAGCAGCAATGTCGCCGGTATCATCCTGATGGGAACCGTCATGACACCGTTTTTAAAGGACGCGATTGCTGCCAGCGAAAAGCCGGTTGTTGTAACGGGACAGAATTTTGAAGGCGTGCCGAGTGTTTTTCATGATGACTTCAATGCGGTGAAAGAGCTGATGAACCGCATGATCGCAAGAGGCAGAAAGAAAATCGTGTATATCGGCGTTATGGAGGAGGACCTCGCAGCCGGGGCCGCAAGGCATAACGGAGCTCTTGCCGCATGGAAGGACGCCGGATTTACGCATTCTCTTCCCTGCGAGATCGCAACGTTTGATACGGACGGAGGCGTCCGGTGCATGGAAAATCTCCTGAAAAAACATCCAGATCTCGACGGTGTTGTCTGCGCGACGGACCGGATCGCCCTGGGAGCCATGCAGTATCTGCAGAGCGCGGGGAGGAAGGTGCCGGAGGATGTGAGCATAGCAGGCGTAGGAGACAGCTGGGCAGGCAGGCTTTCCGCGCCGCCCCTTACAACGGCGCACCTGTATTTCCGCCAGTGCGGCGCGGCGGCTGTGAACATGCTGCTGCAGAAAATTGACGCCTCGGAAGATCAGGTCTATACAACCAGCCCGATCCAGCAGATCATGCTGGAATACACGATCGTCGAGAGGGGATCTATATGAGAAAAAAGCTGATTTTCATTGATATTGACGGAACGCTGACAGAGCCCGGATCCAACGTACCGCCGGAAAGCGCGCTGAAGGTAATCCGAAGCGCGCAGGCAAACGGCCACAAGGTATTCCTGTGCACCGGAAGAAACTACGACATGCTGTCTCCTCTTTTGAAATACGGCTTTGACGGTATGGTCGCAAGCTCCGGCGGCTACGTGATGGCAGGAGATAAACTGATCTTCGACTGTCCGATGAGCGATGCGCAGCGGGATACGGCACTGGATTCGCTGCACAGGCACGGTGTGTTTTGCACGATCGAGGCTGCGGACGGTTCCTACGGAGACGCGGATCTGAAAGATTTTCTGAAAGACCAGCCCGAAGGCAACAGCGAGATCGAACGCTGGAGAAAAGCACTCGCCGAGAATCTCAATATCCGGCCGATGGAGCAGTACGACGGCGCGCCGATTTACAAAGTCGTGATCATGTGCAGAGAACTTTCCCAGCTGGACGAAGCGAGGAGTCTGCTGGAAAAGGATTTTGACTTTGTTCTGCAGGAAGTGCCGGCGCACGGGTGCCTGAACGGAGAGCTGATCAACAGAAGCTTTGACAAGGGGCGCGGGATTCTGCGACTGTGCGATTATTACGGCGTTCCTGTGGAGGATACGGTCGGCTTCGGCGACAGCATGAACGACCTTGAAATGATCCGGACCGTCGGCACGAGCGTCTGCATGGAAAACGGCGCGAAGGCGCTGAAGGAAATCAGCACGATGGTCGCGCCTTCCGTTACGGACGACGGGCTCGCAAAGGCATTCCAAGAACTCGGACTTGCGTAATTACGTCGATCTGCACAAAAAAATGGAAATATTATTGACAAAATAGGACAATTTACAAAACACTATCCACACAATACAATATATATTGAAAACGGTGTGAAAACGTTTTCAATCAGAAATATTCCATCTTATCTGCATGAGGGGCAGCGGAAAGAGTAGGAAGGGAGGCTCTTATGGCACTGGATTACCGGAAATGTGCTGAAGACATCGCGAAATATGTCGGAGGACGGGAGAACCTTGTAAGCGCGGCGCACTGCGCGACGAGGCTCCGGCTTGTTGTCGTGGACAACAATAAGATCGATGTAAAGGCAATCGAGAACACGGACGGCGTAAAGGGAACGTTCAATTCGAACGGACAGTTCCAGATTATCATCGGAACAGGGACCGTCAACAAGGTTTATGACGAATTCCTTGATATAACGGGAATGTCCGCCGCGACAAAGGACGACGTCAAGGCGGCAGCGGCTGCCAAGGCGCCGGTATGGAGAAGGATGCTCAAGACGGTCGGTGATGTTTTTGTACCGATTCTGCCTGCGATCGTTGCGTCCGGCCTGATGATGGGCCTTGTAGAAGCGCTCGGCAAGGCAATCCCCGGCTTCTCGGGAACAGCCTGGTACGGCTTCCTTGACATGGCGGCCAATACGGCATTTGCCTTTCTTCCGGTTATCGTGGCGATATCTTCCGCCAGAGTTTTCGGCGGCAACATCTTCCTCGGCGCAGTCATCGGCCTTCTGATGGTTCACCCGAATCTGACCAACGGCTGGAATGCCGCGCAGGGATATGATGTCTGGTATATGTTCGGGCACGGCCTGAAAATCGGCAACTATACCTTCGGCCAGATTAATCAGCTGGGATATCAGGGACATGTTATTCCGGTGATCATGGCTGTCTGGCTGATGAGCCAGATTGAAAAATGGCTGCACAAGCATATACCGGAAATTCTTGACCTGTTTGTCGTTCCGCTGGTGACAGTGCTTCTGACCGGCCTTGTGACTTTCATGTTTATCGGACCGATTTTTTCGACAGCGGAGACGTATATTCTGAAGTTCGCGGAGTGGCTGGTTACGGTCGGCTACGGTGTCGGCGCCGCGGCAATGGGCGCCCTGTATCCGTTCACGGTTGTCATGGGTCTGCATCATATGTACAACGTTATTGAGGCCGGCATGCTTTCGAGCGCCGAATTCAATAACCTGAACATCTGGATGCCGATTGCCTCGGCGGCAAACTTCGCGCAGTTCGGCGCCTGCCTTGCGGTCGGTATCAAAACGAAGAATGCGAAGAGAAGATCCGTCGCGGTTCCGTCGTCGCTTTCGGCATCTCTGGGCATTACCGAGCCTGCTATCTTCGGTGTCAACCTGCGGCTTCTGCGCCCGTTCGTGGGCGGTGTCATCGGCGGCGCGGTCGGCGCGTGGTTCGGCTCTGTCATGGGCCTTGGCGCGACGGCGTACGGCGTTACCGGTATACCCGGCTATCTGACGATCAACCATCCGCTGACCTACACGATCATGCTTCTGATCTCGGGCGGCATTGCTTTCGGCATCACATTCACAAGCTGGAGGGAGGACCCGGACGATGATGACAATAAGAAGCCGGTGGAAAACAAATCCATCGGTCAGTCCATCGCGGATGTTCCTGTCGAACTTGGCAAAGTCTGCATCAAGAGTTCCGGCGGCGATGTTGCGCAGCCGATCAACGGCACGGTGATTCCTTACACGAAGATTCAGGACGAGACTTTTGCTTCGGGCGCACTCGGACAGGGCGTGGGAATTGAACCCGGAGACAGTGAGATCGTCTATGCGCCTTTCGACGGCACAATTTCTTCGGTTGCGGAGAGCAAGCACGCGATCGGCATTACGGGTCCGAATGACCAGGAGCTTCTGATACATGTCGGTATTGATACGGTTGAAATGAACGGCGACGGCTTTACACCGTATGTCAAGGAAGGTGACACTGTAAAGACCGGCCAGCCGATCCTGCGCTTCGACCGTGAGAAGATCAAGGCAGCAGGACACCCTGCAACCGTTGTTGTTCTTCTTACGAACAGCGATGATTTTGACGATGTACGTTACGGCTCCGACCTGAACAAATAACGGATTATTTTGTACAGCCGCTGCTGCCGGAATTTCCGGCAGCAGGTAACAGGGGACGCCGGAAGGCGCCGCCCTGCAATATACATAGCAGAAAGGATAAACATCATGAAAACATTCGAGTATACGATCACAGACCCCGTCGGTATCCACGCACGTCCCGCAGGACTTCTTGTCAAGGCTGTCAAGGAACACGCGAGCAAGGTAACCATCACGAAGAAGAATCCGGACGGAACGGAAAAGAGCGCGGACGCGAAGAAGCTTCTGGCACTGATGAACCTCGGCATCAAGCAGGGAGACACCGTTACGGTTTCTGTTGACGGCGAGGATGAAGATGATACTTTCGAGGCAATTTCCAGATTCATGAGCGAAAATCTGTAAGCGGACTTTGCGCTCAAGGGGGAACAGAGTATGCAAGTTGCAACAGGTACCAGTATTCTGAACGGCATTGCCATCGGAAAAATCAAGATTTACAAGGCTCCGGTCTATAAGATTGATGAATCCCTGGTGAATGATCCGATTCCGGAACTCAAACGTTTTGAAGATGCCCGCGTGAAGGCGCAGGATCAGCAGAACGTTCTGTATGAGAAGGCGGTGGAGAGTGCCGGAGAGGACAGCGCCGCTATTTTCCAGTTCCACGCGGACATGCTGGATGACGACGATCTTCTCGACGCGGTCAAGACCATTATTGTTGATCAGCATCATACTGCCGAGTACGCTGCCAAGCAGGGCTTCGAGAATGTTGCGGAAATGTTCAAGGAGATGGACGATCCGTATTTCCAGGCAAGGAGCGCGGATGTCATCGATGTGGGAAACGCGGTTATCGAATACCTCCTTGGTATTGATACGACGAGTCTGCAGGGGACGGAACCCACGATTCTTGTCGCGGAAGACCTGGCGCCGTCGGAAACCGTCAAGCTTGACAAGTCGCTGCTTCTCGGCATGATTACCAGAGAGGGCAGCTCCAACAGCCATACGGCGATTCTTGCGCGAAGCATGAATCTGCCAGCTCTGATTCAGTGCAAACAGATCAGTGATGACTGGGACGGAAAGTTCGCGATTCTCGACGGGTACAACTCCTGCGTTTATATTGATCCAACGCAGGATCTGATTGATTCACTGACCGCCAAGCATAATGAGGACCTGCGCAAGGAAGCGCTTTTGCAGGAACTGAAGGGCAAAACAAATACAACGATCGATGGAAAAACGATCAAGGTGTTTGCCAATATCGGCGGACCCTCCGATGTCGGCGCGGTACAGCAGAATGACGCGGAAGGCGTCGGTTTGTTCCGTTCGGAGTTTGTTTATCTGAACAGTCCGGAAGATCCTTCGGAGGAGACGCAGTTCCTCGCATATAAGAGGGTGCTCGAAACACTTGCACCGAAGCTGGTCGTCATCCGGACCTGTGATATCGGCGCCGACAAGACGATTGACTACATGAACCTTGATAAAGAGGTCAATCCGGCGCTGGGCTACCGGGCGATCCGCATTTGTTTGACCAGAAAGGACTTCTTCAAGAGACAGCTGCGGGCGCTTCTGCGGGCATCGGTCTATGGCAATCTGGGAATTATGTTCCCGATGATCATCAGTGTCCGGGAAGTCCGTGAGTGCAAGGAGATACTTGCGGAATGTAAGAGAGAGCTTGAGAATGAAGGGCAGAAATACAGCGATAAAATACAGGTCGGTATTATGATCGAGACGCCGGCGGCAGCACTATGCGCCGATGAGCTTGCTTCCGAGGTCGATTTCTTCTCTCTCGGGACGAATGATCTGACACAGTACACCTGCGCGATTGACCGGCAGAACGCCAAGCTGGAGCCGTTCGCGGATACACATCATCCTGCTGTGATGAAGGAAATCAAGATGACGATCGACGCGGCACACAGGCACGGCATATGGGCCGGCATCTGCGGCGAGCTCGGCGCGGATCCTACTCTCACGGAGACGTTCCTCCGGATGGGCGTTGACGAGCTGTCTGTCAATGCCAAAAGCGTGCTTCCTCTGCGGAAGAAGATCCGCAGCATTGATCTTTCCAAACCGGTACAGCAGTAAAAACATACAGGCACTGTTTTCACCGAAACTTCGTGAAAACAGTGCCTGCAGTTTCTCATTTCTTTGTATATTCTTCAATCAGCCCCATGATAATCTTCGTGGAATTGATCTGGGAACTTTCCGCCATCCTGTCTATATACTTCTGACGGTTTTCATACAATTCATGAACCTTTTCAAGAATCACATCCGGAAGGTCATCGTCACTGACGCAGATACTGTAACCTTGCTGCGCAAACGAGCTGGCGTTGAGCTTCTGGTCACCGCGGCCGGTCGGAAGCGGAACCAGAATGTTCGGCTTTTTCAGTGCCAGCAGTTCGCAGATTGCGTTCGCGCCCGCGCGGGAAATCACAATGTCCGCCATGGCATACAGATGGCAGAGATCTTCCTGCACGTATTCGAACTGCTTGTATCCGGGCGTTGTCAGCAGGAGATTATCCATCTTCTCTTTGCCGCAAAGATGCACAATCTGAAAATCCTGCAGCAGGGAGCCGAGGTTGTCGCGGATGGTTTTATTGACAGATGCAGCGCCAAGGCTGCCGCCGATGACCATCAGCACCGGTTTGTCTTTGGTGAAGCCGCAGATTTCTCTGCCTTTCTCCGCATCTCCGCGAAAAAGCTCGGCGCGGATCGGGGTTCCGGTCAGCACAGCCTTTTCTGCGGGCAGATCCCGCATTGTCTCCGGGAAGTTGCAGCAGACTTTGACGGCAAACGGCGTGCAGAGCTTGTTCGCGAGGCCGGGCGTCATATCGGATTCGTGGCAGATCGACGGGACATGGCAGGCGGCAGCCGCCTGTACGACCGGGACGCTGACATAACCGCCTTTGGAAAAGACAATATCCGGTTTCCACTGGTGCATAAAGTGGTGTGCCTGGGAGAAGCCTCTGGCGACACGGAACGGATCAGTAAAGTTCTTCGGATCAAAATAACGGCGGAACTTTCCCGTCTCAATTGCCAGATACGGGATTCCGCAGTCTTCAATCAGTGATTTCTCAATGCCGTTTATCGAACCGATATAGTAAATGTCATAGCCCGCGTCTTTCAGGCAGGGAATCAGCGCGAGATTCGGTGTAACATGACCGGCAGTGCCTCCGCCGGTCAGAACAATCTTCTTGGACATATCTTTCCTTCTCATTCCTTCGTTATAAGCAGTGCCTTTATTATACGCTTTTGTTACAAATTTGTGTCGGAAAAATAAGGAAAGCGGGACACCACAAGGACATGTGAACAAATCGCGCATCGCCCGGTTCCGGATCCGGACAGCAGACACAGGTGGAACGGAATACGTAAGCGTATTTGCCCCTTTTGCGGGTCGAAAGAACACAGGAAAATACATAACTGATAGATGACACAAGGAACAAAGTAATAAATATACATTATTTAAACGATAGATTCCGATCAATTACACTGCTGACATCACACATATGGATGGGAGGCACCATCCGGACGACAGGAGGGCTCATGAAAAAAGGGAGCAAAAAAACTAATAGCGGCTTTATGTGCTGCTGCCATGCTTGCATCGACTGCAGTTTCCAATCTGCCGGCGGTTCCGGTTCTGGCGAAAACAGGTACTGACCAGACTGCATCCGGACAGGCGAGTACGCCGGCCGCCGAGGTCGCGGAGAGCGCCGGGAGTCAGAATACAGATGCCGGTGATGCTGATTCAAATCATCAGGGCGAGGAGATCAGCACGGCGGACGAAACAAATCAGACTGCAGGCGAAAGCGCCGGAAGTGCCGATGCAGATGGACAAAGCGTGTCCGGAGAAACCGGGGCAGCGGAGACGGAAGAACAAGATGCTGCCGGTGACACAGAGTCCGACACGCTGACAGTTCGTATCCATTATCAGGCGTCCGAAGGCGGCACAGTATCCTCGGACGGAGAAGATGCCGTGCTTACCCGCAGCGGTGAAAAACCGGTCCTTTCCGGCGTACAGGCATCCGCGCTTGACGGATATCAGTTTACCGGCTGGACTTTGGACGGCAATACTGTCTCCGGAGACGCTGCATTTGTTCCGGAGATTGATCCCGGCCGATATTTTGGCGATGGTGATGTCCTTACCGATGCAACGGAGATTACATATACCGCAAATTTCAGCAAAGAAGAAATAAAGTATCCTGCGGTTGATTTTGGAGAGACAGACTTTACTGACGGATCGTCCGTAACGGTCAGCGCCCCCGAAGGCGCATTTCCGGAAGGCGTGCGTCTTACCGTTTCGCGGGTGGACACTGGAGCAGTATTAGACGCGGCGAAGAAGGCTTCAGGGGATGATACTCTGACGGATGCCAATGTTGCGGCCTACGACTTTGATTTTTATCTTGATGACACGCATGGCATTGAACCGCTGAAAGATATCACCGTAACGTTTAACGACTTAGCGGTAGAGGGATCGGATCAGACAAAGGATCTTTCCCTGTATCACCTGCAAAACAACGCCGCTCCGGCAGAAGCAGTAGACACTTCCGCTATTACAGCTTCTTCTGTTCATGACAAAACAGCGGATATTACCTTCAAGGCAGCCGACTTTTCAATTTATCTGGCAGTGCGCAGAGCGCCGGCAGCGGACGGTCCGTTCTGGATCAATGATGATACGGCAACAAGATACGCAACGCTTGGGCAGGCTGTGGACGCGGCAGCAGAGGGCAATACGATTCACATGAGCGGCGATATTGCGGCAGAAGCTGTTGCAAATACGCCGGTTGGAAAAAACATTACGCTTGACGCCGCTTCGGATACCACGATCAGTGGGACCGGCAAAGGAATTACGCTGGAGAGCGGATCGAAGCTGATGACGAGCGGCGGTGCTGTTTTGACGATGAGCGGGTATGCGACGGCGCTCACGGTTAATGAGGGCGCGCAGGTTACCGATGGCACCTATGTGTTCGATCAGGTGCAGACCGGAATTAACCTGAAGGGAACACTGTCCGGCACGGACCGCTCCGCGATGAAGGTCACCGTAAACGCTGTAAAAGGCTGCGTTGGAATCGACACAACCGGCAGCGATGTCAAATATTCGAATGTGACGCTCCTCTGGAACGGCGGACGGCAGGACGGCTGGACTTACCGCAACATGAACGCGGTAAATTCGCATATCGAGATCAAGGATGTGTGGCTTTATAACAGCGCGGCAAATCCTCTGCATCTGGAGAACAGTTATTTTAAGATCAGTGGAAGATTCAATCAGGACAGCTGGAGAGGCGGACACGTTCTGGCTGTATACGAAGCAGGTGCCGAGTTCAAAGATTCGACGGTTGTTGTTGACGGCTCTAGGATCAACGTGATCAACCGGGACGGACTTACTCTGACCAACTCGGACGTTACTGTGCAGAACAGCCCGGACGGCGGATTCAATATCAATTACGGCGCCTCCCTGATTGTGCATGATTCCACCATAAAAAGTGTCAATGTGAAGAAAGCGCTTATTGCCGCCGGATACAACAATCCGTCAAATCTGATCATCGACGGTTCATCCGTGATTGAGACGGAGGGCATCAGCTCTGCCGACAGTATCGGCGTTGACGGAAATTATTACGTGACCGGCGGCACTTACAGGCTCCATGAAGCGTCACTCGCTGGAAATGACGGGCTGATCCCCACCAACGGACCGGCAAACGGAAATGAAAAGCTGACTTACTTTACGCTTTCAGACAGTGCTGCCACGCAGCTGCAGATTCTGAACAAGAATGGAGAATACTATACCTATCCTGTCGGGAAAGCCAATGAAGACGGCGTCAAACGGGTGTGGGCACCGCAGGCAGAAGTTGTTTTCCGGCTCAATAACAGTGATGCCAAGTTTGCGGACAGCACATCACAGGAAAAGAGCGGCAAAACAATCCGCGGCTATTCACTGCGTTTCGTTCAGGGGAATGCAGATCCCGGTACGCCGGTAAGCAAAGACAGGTTCCTCGGCTGGTACTACAAGGACAAGCAGGGCAATGAAATTCCGTTCACGATGGACACGGCGGTGAACGCTGATACGGAAGTTTATGCCAAGTGGAACAATTCTTTTGTAGTCTATCATAACGGGCAGGGAAAATCGTTCCTACAGAGTGCCGGCGCCGGCGCGAAGGAAGCCGTTGTCCGGGACTACGCCGAGCTGGCCGGCGAAGATTCCGGCTTCTTTGTAGAAGGCAAAATATTTGAATACTGGACAACCGCGGAAGACGGCAGCGGAAAGCATTATCAGAAAGGTGACAAAATAGCATTTGCCGAAGGGCAGACCCAGATTGATCTTTACGCGAATTATCGGAAGGAACAGTATACGGTAAGCTTTTCTGCAAATGGCGGTACCTTCAGTGAGGGCTCTGTCTACAAAGATCCGAAATACTTTGACCTTCATACAGACAAGTACGGCGGAGAGGTCGCGGTGCTGAAGCAGACCGCGGTCTATGGTCAGAAGCTGCATGATCTGACGCAGGCGCTCGGACTGGACTATAATCTGCTGAAACCCGATACCGCTGCAAAACTTTCATGGAACCAGCTGGAGGATACAGCAAACTGGGGAACAACCGCGTTTGGCGGTACAAGAATCCGGTTTGATGATTATAAATTGTGGTTTTTTACCGTTAACGGAGAGAATCCGACGATTACAGATAATGTCACCTACTATCTGCAGTGGAAGCCGGACGCGAAGAAATCCGGTCTCAGCGGCAGCTTCGTTCTGCAGGGAGATCTCTGGCACGAGGGGATCAGCAAACCTTCGAAGGCGACAACAATCAGTAAATCCGTCAAAACAGGAGATGCGGTCAGCCTGACAGCGGGTGTTGATGTCACGCCGGTCAAAGAAAAAATCGGCGAGATTGCGAGAGTGCTGGATGTAGAAGAAAACGAATACAATACAATCAGGATCAACGCGCCGAAATGCGTTCTTACGGCATCTTTTGAGATTCCGGACGGCTTTTCGATTCCGGACAAGAACAAAATCAAAGCGGAAGCCAAGGGGCTGGGGGAATGTTTTGACCTGGAAGAGCCGGAAATCAGCGGCAGAACGATTACAGTCCGTTTCAGCTTAAAGCCCGGCATGACAGATTTTGAAAAACTGTATAAAGCGGTCAGCAGCACCGGGACGACTTCAGAGCAGCCGGGTGAGAATTGGATTACGCTGAGGATTTCCGGATTGCAGATTAATGGAGAGAACGTTCATGATCTCGACATTCTGACAATCAAAGGAATGGTCGGCGGCAATTTTACCGCGACTGCCGTGAGAGGTGAGAAATCAAAGGCGCAGGCACCGAAAATGGCTTTTGCCAGTGTACGGATGGCCGCACCGCAGGCACAGGCGGCAGAGCAGGCGCTCTCGTTTGATTTTACATTCGACGGGCAGCAGTCCAAAGGCGGAAAGGACATGAGGGGCAGTGATGGTATTACCCTTTCTTTCCGGCTGAACAAACCGGCACAGCTGGTTCTTCCGGGAGATCTGACAACCGAAGACGCGAACGGTATGTATGACAGCAGAGCGATCCGTGACGCAGTTCCCGGCGAGTCCCTTACCTTTGTCGGGCGGCTGGATGTCTCCGGCATTAAAAACCAGATTCAGTATATGCAGGGCGCGGCGCAGGAACACAAAATCCGGAATGTCACAAGTAAGTTTGTAACGACGCTGCACCTGGGAAACGGTATTCTGCCGGACAGTGACCTCGACGGGATTACGCTGACAGACAACAGCCTTTTCAAGATTTCGGACAAGGCTGTGAACGGCTCCGATGTTACAATTACGATGGAGCTTTTGACGAAGGATTATTCGAGTTTCAAGAAGCTTCAGCAAGATGTTCAGGATGTTCCGGACGTTCTGGAAATCCGCGTTCCTGCCGCTGTTTCCGAAAATCCTCCGGTTTCCGGCAAGATTCTTTCCGCCGGTACGGTGACCGGAGAATTCCATGCCGAGGTAGTGGACGACGATTCGGAAACGGTTCTTGCAGAGCCTTCCTACACCTGGCATTCCGAGCAGGCTGTCAATTCGGAAAAACTTGGAAACGGACAAAATGAAGACCGGGATGCGGAGGAAGGAGAAATAACGTATACCGTCAGAATCCCCGAGGCAAACAAGCTGCCGGCGGATATTCTGATCAATGATGACACAGAGAACAAATCGGTTTACACGGCAGCGGTCGATGAGGCGCTGACCTACAAAGCAAAAGTCGATGTCACGCCGGTGCAGCAGGAGATGATAGAAATTGAAAACTCGTTCGGCGTAACTTCGGATGAGCAATTCCGGAACATCGAGCTTTCCGGAGTAAGCTGCCGGTTCCGGGCGAGGCTTCAGGTTCCGGAAGAACTCTGGAGCGTATGGCCGAAGGAGAAAGGCAGCTACAGTCTGGAAAACCCGGACGGAACCCCGGCCGGCGCATTTACAATCACGGATGTGACAACCGATCAGCATACGATCGTTGTGTACATGGGCCTGAACGGATTCTGGGATGGAAACGGGACCTATGACCAGCTTCATAAAGCTGTTATGGAAGTCACGAAGCAGGAGCTGATTCTGAAGGTTAGTTCCTTCCGTGTCCCGGCTTCGATTCCCCGGGATCAGCGGATCAGCGTATACGGAACAGTGAACGGATCGATGCAGTCAAGAGCAAGAAAGAGCGTATCGCCGTTTAATAGATTGCTTCGTGCGGCTGCGGACGCTCCGGAAAAGATTTTTACGTTTGCCTGGAGTTCCACGCAGATGGACGGAGGAAGCGATGCCGCTTATCCGGATGCCGCGGCGTCTTCGATCAGCGCGACATTTCAAGTTCCTTCTTCCGGAGAAAAACAATCCGATTCCACGGAAGGCACCTCCGGTCAATACCAGGTATCTTCCCCGGCAGCTGCTGTACACCGGGCGGCAACTGTAAAGCCGGCGGCCCCTGCAGCACCTGTGAAGGCCACTGATCAAAAGGCTGTATCCACTGGTGACAACAGTAAGATGATGCTTGATCTAGTGCTGCTGATTGCTTCCGGGACCTGCCTTGCGGCATGGGCTTTCCTGCGCAGAAGAAAAAGACATGGACAGTAATCTGCTTTTCCATTCATAAAAAGTCTGTCCCCTTGTGTACAGGGAGCCGCCCATGCGCCGGATTGCATAGATAATCCAAGACAAATCCGGCGACCCGCGTTGTATTGCCGCAAAAGCAATTGCGTGTAATGCTCTGTCCGGGTACAATGGAAGCATGAATTACATAAGAAAAGGCAGCCATCCAATTTTACAGGAACAAATCTACATAAACGAGGACGGGAGCAGACTTCCCGTCCTTGTTTTTCCTGCGCTGAATGCAGCCGGTTTTGTGCAGCACTGTTTTACCACAAGACTGGGCGGCGTCAGCGACGGATATCTGGGCACGCTGAATCTGTCTTTTACAAGAGGTGACGATCCGGTCAACGTACACGAAAATTTCAAACGCGTCGGTGCGGTGTTCGGCAAGGGAGAGGAAGACTTTGTTCTGACCTGTCAGGAGCATCACACGAACGTACGGCGGGTCAGCAGAGAAGATGCCGGCGCGGGTGTCACAAAACCGCTTCTGTGGACGGATGTCGACGGCCTGATCACGGATGAGCCGGGGATAATTCTCGGTACTTTTTTTGCGGATTGTGTCCCGCTTATGTTTGTCGATCCTGTGCACAGGGCAATCGGCGCGAGTCATTCCGGCTGGAGAGGAACCGCAGCGCGGATGGGCGCGGTGACGCTGAAGAGAATGCACGAGGAATTCGGGACGGAACCGGAAGACGTTCTGTGTGCGATCGGGCCTTCCATCTGCCGGGAACATTATGAAGTCAGTGATGAAGTCGCGGATTGTTTCCGGAAGGAATTTCCGGCGCATGTGCAGGAAATCCTGGAGGACAAGCATAACGGGCATGCCCAGCTGAATCTGTGGGAAGCCTGCCGGATTACACTTCTGGAAGCGGGGGGGTTGCCGCGGAACATCTTTGTTACGGATATTTGCACCTGTTGTAATCCGGAACTTCTGTTTTCGCACAGAGCAAGCCGCGGCAGGCGGGGCAACTT
This sequence comes from Bacillota bacterium, assembly GCA_029224465.1. Taxonomy (GTDB): domain Bacteria; phylum Bacillota; class Clostridia; order Lachnospirales; family Lachnospiraceae; genus CAG-791. The sequence continues at coordinate 36,996 of JAQXUQ010000014.1, forward strand.
CGGCGGCTTTATTATGATTAAAGACGAGAAGAGCGCACAGGAGCATTGACGGGGAGGTGAAGGCATGCCTGCATGGCTGGAAGACGCTGTTTTTTATGAGATTTATCCGCAGTCGTTTTATGATTCCAACGCGGACGGGATCGGCGACATTAAAGGAATTACGCAGAAGCTTGACTATATTCTCTCACTCGGGTGTAACGCGGTCTGGCTCAATCCCTGTTTTGACTCGCCGTTTCAGGACGCCGGATACGATGTACGCGATTACAGGAAAGTCGCGCCGCGCTACGGCACGAACGAAGACCTGTACGAGCTTTTTGAAAAGGCACATGAGAAAGGGATCCGTGTCCTTCTGGATCTGGTGCCGGGGCATACGTCCGAGGAACATGAATGGTTCCGCAGGAGCAGTATGCAGGAGAAAAACGAATTTACAAACCGTTATGTCTGGACGGATTTCTGCTTCAGCGGCATGGACGGGTACCGGTACGTCGCCGGTGAATCGCAAAGAAGCGGAACCTATCTTGTAAATTTCTTTAAGTGCCAGCCGGCGCTGAATTACGGCTTTGGCAGGATTGACCAGCCCTGGCAGCTGCCGCCGGAGCACCCGGACTGCCGCGCAAGCGTTGCAGCAATCAAGGAGATCTGCCGCTTCTGGCTGGACCACGGATGCGACGGGTTCCGCGTGGATATGGCAGGTTCCCTTGTCAAGAACGATGACGACGCCAAAACAGCAACGTCCCGCATCTACCACGAAATCCGGAAAATGTTTGACCGGGATTATCCTGCGGCTGCGCTTGTCGCCGAGTGGAGCGAGCCGGAGCTTTCGATTCCGGCCGGTTTTCATTGTGACTTTCTTCTAAATGATCCGAGAACACCCTACAGCACGCTGGTCCGGGATTACGGAAATCACGCGGGATATGCGGTGTACGGCGGAAGCGGGTTTAACGGGGACGGAAAACCGATGCCGCCACTGGAAGATCACAGCTTTTTCAAAAAGGACGCGGGCGGCGATGTCCGCCCGTTCATCGACTACTATCTCCGGACAATGAAGACAATCGGAGACCGCGGCTACATCAGTATGATCACCGGCAATCATGATACGGTCCGCCTGAGCTACAGTCTGGACAAGAAGGAGCAGGAGCTCTTTTACGCGTTTCTGTTTACGATGCCGGGCGTACCGTTCCTGTATTACGGAGACGAAATCGGCATGCGGTATCTGAATCTGCCGACCAGAGAAGGAGGTTATTTCCGGACCGGCGCGCGGACACCGATGCAGTGGGAGAGCGGAAAGAATCTCGGATTTTCAGACGCGGACCCCGGGGAGCTCTATCTGCCGGAAGACGGCGCAGAGGACGCGCCGACCGTGGAATCGCAGGAGAACGATGAAAATTCCATGCTTTCGGTTACAAGGCGGCTGATCGCGCTGCGGCATGCGGACAAAGATCTGCATGCGCAGGCAAATCTGGAAATTCTGCATGCGGTGATAAAAGATCCGCTGCTTGTCTGCTGCAGAGGTAAAACAATCCTAGCGTTCAACACCTCCGGCGCAGAGCGCGCATACAACCTGAAAAACGCGGCCGCGTTCGCGATGCTCGATGCGATCGGGGGCGCATTTACGCGGAAGGATGAACTGATTCTGCCGCCGCAGAGCTTTGCCGCCCTAAAAGAAGAATAATTGCCGCGGGCAGCTGCCCGCCATAACAAAAAGCCGGGGCACTGCCGCCCCGGCTTTTTGAAAAAGTGCGCCTTGCGGCGCACCACCTATATCCGAAAGACCTTCAGGCATTGGCTACCGCATCCACAAACGCGTCCAGTGCAGCCTCGTCACAGGCATGCAGAGCGGAACGGATGGTCAGCGTGTCGTCCAGAACTTCGCAGTTTTTAAAGCCTTCCAGCTTCGCGCGCATCAGTTTCGCGGCTGCCGGCGCCCAGGTGCCGTTTTCAGCAAGCGCGAAGATACGGTTCGAAACACAAAGGGCCGCCATGTCCTCGATGAAATCGTTCACCGGAGGATAAATTCCCATGTTGTAGGTCGGGCAGAAAAGGACAATCTTAGCACAGCGCCAGACTTCGCTGATCAGGTAGGAAACATCTGTTTCGCTTGCATCGAAGACGGAGACGCCCCTGCCCGTCTTCGTCTGCAGTTTCGCTGCAAATTCCTCTGCCGCGCTTGCGGTATGTCCGTACAGGCTGCCGTAAACCACAAGAACATCGTCCGTTTCCGGCTCATCCGCGCTCCACTTCTGATATTTGTCCAGAATATAAGAAAGATCTTTGCGCCAGACCGGTCCGTGCAGCGGCAGAATTTCCTGAATATCGAGACTTCCGGCCTTCCGCAGCACCGCCTGAACGTTTGTGCCGTATTTGCCGACGATATTAGCATAGTAGCGTCTTGCCTCGTCCAGGAACTTTGCCTCAAAATTATAGTCATCCGCAAAAATGCTGCCGTCCAGCGCTCCGAACGTGCCGAAAGCGTCGGCGGAAAACAGCGCCTTCGTATACTCGTCATACGCAAAGAGCACTTCCGGCCAGTGCACCATCGGCGCCGTCATGAAACGGAAGGTGTGCGCGCCGGTGACAAGCGTGTCCCCGTCCTTGACAATCTGCTTTTTCTGACCGCCGAGTTCCGGGAAGAACTGGCCGACAAAGCGGAAGGTCTGCGCGCTGCCGACAAGGACAACGTCAGGATATCTGGATACAAACGCCTGCAGCAGAGCACAGTGGTCCGGCTCCATATGCAGAATAACAAGATAAGAAGGAGCGGAACCCTGAAGAGCTGTCTCCAGATTTTCCAGATACTGTCCCGCGACCGATCCGTCTGCCGTGTCAAAAACAACGGTCTTTTCATCTTTTACAACATAACTGTTATAGGAAACGCCCTGCGGAAGAGGAAACAGGTTCTCGAACCTGGAGAGCCTGCGGTCACTGCCGCCGATCCAGAACGTATCCTTCGCCGCTTCCTGAATATTGATCATGAACAACTCCTTCCAAGAACTGATGATGAATGCCGAGGACAGTATAGCAGATCGGCAAATGCGATGCTAGTCATGAAGGGGCTGTTTTGCTATAATATGATGGATCATAGGCATACGCGGGAGCGCACGCGGCGTCTGTGAAGAACGAAGGTCAGGCTTGCCTTTGCAGCCTTTCACAATACACTTTATGGAGAGAATCATATGAGAAAGACAAAAATTATCTGCACCCTCGGACCCGCCAGTGACAGTGAGGAGATGATCCGCAAGCTGATCAGCGCGGGGATGAATGTCGCCCGTTTCAATTTCTCGCACGGGACACATGAAGAACAGCTTGAAAAATACAGAACGCTCTGCAAAGTCAGAAAAGAACTGGGACAGCCGGTCGCGGCACTGCTTGATACAAAGGGACCCGAAATCCGTCTGCGTGATTTCGAGGGCGGAAAGATCACGCTCGAGAGGGGACAGGCGTTTACACTGACAACCGACGAGTGCATGGGAACAAAGGAGAAGGCTTCCGTCACATACAAAGGACTTCCGCACGATGTAAAGGAAGGCGGCAGCATCCTGATTGACGACGGCCTGATCGAGCTGCACGTGGACCGCGTCGACGGAAGTGATATTGTCTGCACGGTTGTCAACGGCGGGCCTGTCTCCAACCACAAAGGCGTGAACGTTCCCGGCGCGGACCTGACCATGCCTTTCATCAGTCCGCAGGACCGTTCGGATATCGAGTTCGGCTGTGCGAACGGCTTTGACATGATTGCGGCTTCGTTTACAAGAACTGCCGACGATATCCGCGAAATCCGCTATATCCTGCACAATAATAATTCGAATATGAAGATCATCGCGAAGATCGAGAGCGTGCAGGGAATCCGCAACATCGAGAGCATTCTGGACGAGGCGGACGGCGTGATGGTTGCGAGAGGCGATATGGGCGTTGAAATCCCGCTGGAAGATGTGCCTTCGATCCAGAAGAAGATCATCAAGCTCGCGGAGTCCAAGGGAAAGATGTGCGTTACGGCAACGCAGATGCTCGATTCGATGATCCACAACCCGCGCCCGACAAGAGCCGAGACGACAGACGTCGCGAACGCGATTTATGACGGTACGACAGCAATTATGCTTTCCGGTGAAACCGCGAACGGCGCTTACCCGGTGGAAGCTGTCGCAACAATGGCCAGAATCGCGGAGCGCACCGAACAGGATATCGATTACAAGGGAAGAATGATGAAGCGCGTTATGGGAGAGACCGGCGACTCCGATGTCACGAAGGCGATTTCCCACGCGACCTGCACGATCGCCGACGACGTGCACGCGGACGCGATCATTACCGTTACAATGTCCGGCCGCACGGCCGCGTCGCTTGCGAACTTCAAGCCGACAGCACCGATTATTGCCTGCACGCCGAGCGAGCAGGTGGCCTGCCAGATGAATCTTCTGTTCGATACGACACCGATTATCATCGGGCAGGAGCCGTCCGCGGATCTTCTGTTTGAGGCCGCGATTAACAGCGCAAAGAGCGCGCATCTTGTTTCTTCGGGTGACCGCGTCGTTCTGACGGCAGGTGTGCCGCTTGGCGTATCCGGCAATACCAACATGATCAGAGTCATCGAAGTATGGTGAAAGGATTCCCATGCATAAACTGTTCTGCCTGATGGGCAAGAGCGCGTCCGGCAAGGACACGATTTACCGGGCTCTCCTGCTGGATAAGAGCCTTGGCCTGCACAGGGTGATCCCTTATACGACAAGACCCATCCGGGAAGGGGAAGAGAACGGCCGGGAATATTACTTTGTATCGACACAGCAGTTTGAACGCTTCTGTACGGAAGGAAAAATTCTGGAGCAGCGCTGCTATGATACCGTGTACGGCCCGTGGCATTATTTCACGGCCGATGACGGTCAGATCGACCTCTCGTCTTACAGTTCTTTGATGATCGGAACGCCGCAGGCGTTTGTTTCGATCCGGAAATGTTTTGGCGGGTACAAGGTGATCCCCCTCTGCGTCCGGGTTGAAGACGGGGAGCGGCTTCTTCGCGCGATCGAGCGGGAGAGAAGGGAAGAAAAGCCGCGGTATGAAGAGCTGTGCCGGCGCTTCCTTGCGGATCAGGAGGACTTTTCCAGGGAGCGGCTTTTGTCTTCCGGCATTACCAATTTCTTCGACAATGTGGATCTGGATACCTGCATCCGCGAAATTGCGGACTTTATCCGGAAGAAGACAGGGGCGTGATGGCAATGGACCGTTTTGAAGATATCATCGGTCAGGAGGAAGCGGTAAGGCACCTGCAGACCGCCCTGAAGGAACACAGAATTTCACACTCTTATATCATCCACGGAGACCGTGGCAGCAGTAAAAAGGAGCTGGCAATGGCGTTTGCGGCAGCGCTTTTATGCGGGCAGCCGGAAAACGTAAACGGCATTTTAGAGCCATGCGGCAGGTGCCGGTCGTGCCTGCAGGCGCAGGCGGGGGATCATCCGGATATCCGTGTTTTTACGCACAGAAAGAAAACACCTTCCGAGAAATCGGCAGCGCTGAACGTGGATGAAGTGCGGGCACTGCGAAGCGATGTGCAGATCAAGCCGTACAGCAGCGACTATAAGATTTATATTGTCGAACACGCGGAGAGCATGAATGCGTCCGCGCAGAACGCGCTTTTGAAGACACTGGAAGAGCCTCCGGAATATGCCGTGATTTTCCTTCTGTCGGAGAATTTGTCGACATTCCTGCCGACGGTTCTGTCCCGGTGCGTGACGCTGCAGCTGCACCCTGTCGCGGAAAACCAGATCGCGGCTTATCTTGAGAAGAAGGAGCTTGCTTCAAAGGAGCGGGCGGTGCTGCTTGCGGGACTTTCCCATGGAAACCTGCAGCGGGCGGCGGAGCTTTCGCGGGATGAAGATTTCGCGGCGTTTCTTGAAGAAGCGCTGGCGCTTCTTCGGACTCTGCAGGGAAGGAATGCCGCGGAGATCATTGATTTTACGCAGAAGATTGCCGGCAAAAAGCTGGAGGTCTCCCGCGCCGATGACTTTCTGGACATTACGGAGAGTTATTACCGGGATGTGCTCCTGCAGAAGGCCGTCATGCGGCAGGAGATTCTGATATTTAAAGGCGAGATACCGTATATCGCGGAAACGGCGGAGCATCTTTCCCTGCGGCAGATCCGGATGATTCTGGAAGCCGCGGAGACAGCGCGCAGGAGGCGCTCGAACGCCGGAAATGACGCGCTGATACTGGAAATGATGCTGCTGGATATCCGCAGCGTATTAAAGAGCAGGTAACCGGCAAAAAACGAGCCTGCAAGCTAAAGGAGCCGTATATGGCGTTTGAAGAGCAGATGGAAGAAGAGAAGGAGCAGGAACTCCTTGAAGAGATCTCAGAAGAACCGCAGACACCCGCGGGGCTGGACGACGATATCCTCGGAGATGATACCGGCGATATTCCGGGAGAGGAATCCCGGGAGCCTCTGGAAAACGGAAAGAGCGGAAACGTCCGGGTTGTCGGCGTCCGTTTCCGCATTGCCGGGAAAGCGTATTACTTTGATCCCGCGGAGCTTCCTGTCCGGCGCGGCAGCCACGTGATTGTGGAAACCGCGAGAGGAATCGAATACGGAACCGTTGTCTGCAGCCCGATGGAAATTGACAGGAAGAAATGCAAGGCGCCGGTCAGGCCGATTATCCGGATGGCCACGCCGGACGATGACGCAAGGGAACAGTCGAACAGAGAGCATGAAAAGGAAGCTTTCAGGACCTGCCAGAGCAAGATCCGCCAGCACAGGCTGGATATGAAGCTGATCGATGCGGAATACACGTTCGACAACAGCAAAATCCTGTTTTATTTCACGGCGGACGGGCGGGTTGATTTCCGTGATCTTGTAAAAGATCTGGCCGGGATTTTTCATACCAGAATCGAGCTTCGCCAGATCGGCGTGCGCGACGAGACTAAGATTCTCGGCGGATACGGCATCTGCGGAAGACCGCTCTGCTGTCATACGTATCTGTCCGATTTCATACCGGTTTCGATCAAGATGGCCAAGGAGCAGAATCTTTCGCTGAACCCATCGAAGATTTCGGGCGTCTGCGGGCGGCTCATGTGCTGCCTGAAAAACGAAGAGGAGACCTATGAGGAGCTCAACCGAAAACTTCCGAGAATCGGGGATGAAGTGCAGGGCAGCGACGGCCTGACCGGTGAAGTGGAAAGCGTTAACGTACTCCGGCAGAGAGTCCGTATTCTGGTTGAAGTGGAAGACGAGAAGGAGCTGCATGAGTACGCGGCGGAAGATGTGACGATTCTGCGCCGCAGAAAAAGAGGACAGGCAAGGCCGAAGTTCAAAAGAAGCGAGGAGAGACCGGACAGCCGCAGAGCAGGCGCGTCATCTGCCGCAAGAGGGAGCGCCGCAGGCGCGGCATCCGACAGCAGCGGGAGCACGGAGCATCCGCAGGAGCCGGGCAGTGCAGCGTTCTCCGGCGCGCAGCAGGATAAGGCACAGCCGGGAGCCGCAGGTGCCAGAGATAAAGACAGACGTGCCGGCAGGGAAGAGGGCCGGAGCGACGAGAGAGCCCGCGGAAGAAGAAACCGCGGACTCAGAAGGGAAGAGCGGGACGCAGGGACGGGACGCTCTGCGGATACAGCGCAGAAGCCGGAGCGGGAAGAAGGGGACGCGCCGGCCGGAATTCCCGGCGGAGCGCAAGGCAGCCGCAGAAGAAGCCGCGGAAGGCGCAGGCCTCCCAGAAAACCGCAGGAACCGGGAGACAATCAATGAGCATCAAGCTGGATGATCTGCAGTGCTCGAATCTCCGGATTTATCAGGATACGGAGCGGTTTTGTTTTGGCATGGACGCAGTGCTCCTTTCGGGCTTTGCGAAAGCCGCGGAAGGGGCAAAGGTTCTGGACCTGGGCACAGGCACCGGTATCATACCGCTTCTTATGAGCGCAAAGACAAAAGCCTCGCATTTCTGCGCGCTTGAAATTCAGCAGGAGAGCGCGGCCCTGGCGAGAAAAAGCGTCGCGCTCAATCATCTGGAAGATAAAATTGACATTATCACAGGCGATATCAGGGAAGCAGGCGAAATATTTCCGGCTGCTTCTTTTGATGTGATCACTTCAAATCCGCCTTACATGACAGGCGGGCACGGACTGCTGAATCCGGGCAGCGCGAAGGCAATCGCGCGCCATGAGATTATGTGCACGTTCGAGGATCTTGCGTGCGCAGCGGAAAAGCTGCTGCGTCCGGGCGGAAGCTTTTACCTTGTACACAGACCGTTCCGTCTTGCCGAGATCCTGTATGTGCTGAAAAATCACCATCTTGAGCCGAAGCGGATGCGTCTCGTGTATCCGTATATTGACAGGGAGCCGAATATGGTCCTTCTTGCGTGCGTGCGCGGCGGAAGGCAGCGGATGCAGATTGATCCGCCGCTGATTGTCTACCGCTCGCCCGGCGTTTACACGGAAGAAATCCGCACGATATACGGCTACTGAGAGCCGGAAGGAAAGCTATGGCAGGAACATTATATCTTTGCGCGACACCGATCGGAAACCTCGGGGACATTACGCTGCGCGTTCTGGAGACTCTGAAAGAAGCCGATCTGATCGCGGCCGAGGATACGCGGAATACGCTGGGACTTCTGAATCATTACGGGATTAAGAAACCGCTGACCAGCTACCACGAACATAATAAGTTCGAGAAGGCGGACGAACTGATACGCCAGCTTCTTCTCGGGAAAAACATCGCCGTCGTAACCGACGCCGGCACGCCCGCGATTTCCGATCCGGGAGAAGTACTTGCGGCAAAGTGTCTGGAACAGGGCATCCGCGTCACATCGCTGCCGGGCGCCTGCGCTCTGATTACGGCGCTTACGATGTCGGGCATGAGCGCAAGACGCTTTTGTTTTGAAGGCTTTCTTCCGCCGGACAAAAAGGAAAGAGCCCGCGTTCTGGAGCGGCTTTCCGGGGAGGAGCGGACGACGATTTTCTATGAAGCGCCGCACCATTTAAAGTCGACGCTGCGGGAACTGCTTTCTGCCGCGGGCGACCGGAAAATCACGATCTGCAGGGAGCTGACCAAGAAATTCGAGGAAGCGGTGCCGACAACGCTACAGGGCGCTGTGGATTACTACGAAGAAAACGCGCCGCGGGGCGAATATGTTCTTGTGATTGCAGGCGCGGACCCGGAAGAAAATAAAAAGAGAAAAGAACAGGACTGGCAGAACCTTTCTCTGGAAGAGCATATGAAGATCTACGAGGACCGGGGCTTTGACAGAAAGGAAGCCATGAAGAAAGTCGCGGCGGACCGGGGTGTTTCCAAGAGAGATGTTTACAACGCACTTCTTTCAAAAAAACAGCCGGACGATCCTGCCTGAATGACAGCGGCACGGTTTTCTGTACTGCGCAGGTGCCCTGATTTCTTAAAATTGTGAAAAGAAAGTGAATTCTGCGGTACGGGTTATTGTCTGACCCGGGGAAGTATGGTATAAATTTATAGGCGTTAAAAAAGTAACAAACTTTTAAGCATAGATTTACAGGAGGAAATACAAATGGCAGCAGTTGATCTTACCCAGTATGGTATCACCGGCACGACAGAGGTTGTCTACAATCCGTCGTACGAGACACTGTTCGAAGAAGAGACCAAGCCCGGCCTTACAGGCTATGAAGTCGGCAAGGTGAGCGAGCTCGGCGCGGTTGATGTTTTCACCGGCGTATACACAGGACGTTCTCCTAAAGATAAGTTCATTGTTATGGATGAGAACTCCAAGGACACGGTATGGTGGACTTCCGACGAATATAAGAACGACAACCATCCGGCAAGCAAGGAAGCATGGGACGCAGTCAAGAAGATCGCGCAGAAGGAGCTGTCAAACAAGAAGCTCTATGTTGTCGATGCTTTCTGCGGCGCGAACGAAGACACCCGCATGGCTGTACGCTTCATCGTGGAAGTCGCATGGCAGGCACACTTCGTAACAAACATGTTCATCAGACCTACGGAAGAAGAGCTTGCGAACTTCAAGCCTGATTTCGTAGTTTACAACGCTTCCAAGGCGAAGGTTGAGAACTATAAGGAACTCGGCCTCAACTCCGAGACAGCAGTTGTCTTCAACAGCACATCCCGCGAACAGGTTATCATCAACACATGGTACGGCGGCGAGATGAAGAAGGGCATGTTCTCCATGATGAACTACTACATGCCTTTAAAGGGTATCGCTTCGATGCACTGCTCCGCGAACACCGATTACGAAGGCAAGCATAAATCGATCTTCTTCGGTCTGTCCGGCACCGGCAAGACAACGCTGTCCACAGATCCCAAGAGACTGCTGATCGGCGATGACGAGCACGGCTGGGATGACAACGGCGTCTTCAACTACGAAGGCGGCTGCTACGCAAAGGTTATCAACCTTGACGCGGAAGCGGAACCGGATATCTATGGCGCGATCAAGAGAGACGCTCTTCTTGAGAACGTAACAATTGACGATAACGGCAAGCTTGATTTCGCTGACAAGAGCGTAACCGAGAACACCCGTGTGTCTTACCCGATCGATCACATTGAGAAGATCGTCAAGAAGGTGAACGGCAAGTCCGCAGGACCGGATGCCGAGAACGTAATCTTCCTTTCCGCGGATGCGTTCGGCGTTCTTCCTCCGGTTTCCATCCTGACGCCCGAGCAGACCAAGTATTACTTCCTGTCCGGCTTCACAGCGAAGCTTGCCGGCACAGAGCGCGGCATCACAGAGCCTACACCTACGTTCTCCGCATGCTTCGGCCAGGCGTTCCTCGAGCTGCATCCGACCAAGTACGCGGAAGAGCTTGTCAAGAAGATGGACAAGGTCGGCGCAAAGGCTTATCTTGTGAACACAGGCTGGAACGGCACAGGCAAGCGTATCTCCATCAAGGATACCCGCGGAATCATCACGGCAATCCAGAACGGCGATGTAGCAAAGGCCGAGACCAAGAAGATCCCTTACTTCAACTTCGAAGTTCCGACATCCCTGCCGGGTGTTGATCCTGCAATTCTGGATCCCCGCGACACCTACAAGGACGCTGCGGAGTGGGATGAGAAGGCAAAGGATCTGGCGGCAAGATTCCAGAAGAACTTTGTAAAGTATACATTCAACGAGGCAGGCAAGGCTCTTGTAGCGGCAGGCCCGCAGCTTTAATTAATGTCTTCTTCCTTCCGCCTGCTCTGCAGCGGAAGGGAAAGACAGCAATAGCGGCATCAGTACATAATAAAGCCTTCGAGCGTCATCCGGCGGTATGCCGGGTGGCGCTCTTTCGGGTTGTTTTGCAGCGGGGAATTTTATGGCAGTATACGCGGTCAGCGACATTCACGGAGCGCTGGATGAGTTTGAAAGACTTCTGAAAAAGATCAATTTTCAAGGCGGCGGTCCCGACACTTTATATCTTCTCGGAGACTACGGCGACTGGGGCGCAAAGTCGATGGAGACACTGCGTTTTGTGCAGGAACTTGATGAAACTTATGAGAACGTCCATTGCCTTCTTGGAAATCATGAGCAGATGTTTCTGGACACCATCGCGTCCGGCTACCGCGGCGCGGAACCGGACAATCAGATCGCGCGGAACTGGATTGTAAATAACCACGGGCAGGTCACCTGGGACGCATTCGCGGACATGCGTCAGCAGGACCGCAGAAAGCTGGTGGCATGGATGAGCAGACTCCCGCTCTCCTATTCGGTTTCGGTAGAGGGACATCTGTACATGCTTGCGCACGCGTTCCCCTATCATTATGATATTGAATACACGGAGCAGGAGGCACAGCGAAGACGTAAAGACGCGATCTGGCACAGGATGCTGATCTCCGAAGACCCGTTTGAACAGTATCAGGGAAAACAGCCATATGAAACGCTGATCTGCGGCCATACGATTTCGGACTACTATTACCAGCAGGTAAGGGCGGCCGGCGGCAAAACAGCACTCACCGCATCCGTTCCCCAGAGAAACCGTATCTATCACGGGAACCGGTTTGTCGATATCGACTGCGGCGCAAAATGTATGGATGAAAAGCCGGGCGGGGGAGAAGTCATTCACGCCGCCGCGATGCGCGCGCAGCTCGCCGCCTACCGCCTTGATGACAAAGAAGAGTTTTACGTTCACAGAACCGCCGCGGAAACGGTAGCCGGCGGTATGGACATGCATTTTCCGGATGTACACCTTCCGGACGTGCATCTGCCGGACATGAATTTCCTGACCAAATACTTATGACAATACAGATGATTTATCTGCTCCTTGGCATCTGCATTCTCGCGGCATTCATTGTTCTCCTTTTGTTTCTCCGGAGGAACGCGCGGAAACGGAACACGCCCGACGGCATGGAGGGACACGATTTTGAATATTACTGCGCGGACCTTCTGCGCGGCGCGGGATTTTCAGGCGTCCGCGTAACGAGAGGCAGCGGGGATTTCGGCGCGGATATTCTTGCCGAAAAGGACGGCGTTACCTACGCGGTCCAATGTAAATGCTACAACGGTCCGGTCGGGGTTTCTGCGGTCCAGGAGGTCTACGCAGGTGCGGCCTTTTACGACAGGATGGTAGGCGTGGTCATGACCAATACCTTTTTTACCGCTCCTGCAGTTACGATCGCGAGGAAGCTCCATGTTCTGCTCTGGGACCGGGAGTATCTGGAGCAGGTTCTCGGCGGCAGATAATGCAAAGCTGCATTTTCCCTTACAATTTCGTATGAAGGCCGATCTTGAACTGTTCCGCACGTTTTGAATATGCTACTATATAAGCTGTTAATCAGAACATACCGCAGCAGACAGGAGGTTTTACGTGAATACACTGGAATTGCAGAAGACGGCGAATGAAGTCCGCAAAGGCATTGTCATCGCTGTACACGCGGCAAAATCCGGCCATCCGGGCGGATCTCTCTCCGCGGCTGAGATTTTCACATATTTGTATTTTGAAGAAATGAACATTGATCCGGCGAACCCGAAGAACCCGGACAGAGACCGGTTTGTCCTCTCCAAGGGTCATGCGGCGCCCGGTCTGTATTCCGTGATGGCCGAGAGGGGATACTTCCCGAAGGAAGAGCTGACAACGCTCCGGCATCTCGGAGCAAGACTGCAGGGACATCCCTGCATGCAGTATCTTCCGGGCATTGATATGAGCAGCGGTTCGCTGGGACAGGGAATCTCGGCTGCATGCGGCATTGCCCTGGCCGGCAGAATCGATCACAAGGATTACCGTGTCTATACACTGCTCGGTGACGGCGAGTGCGAGGAAGGACAGGTCTGGGAAGCGTCCATGTTCGCAGGCGCGAAGAAGCTGGACAACCTCTGTGTAATCGTAGATAACAACAACCTGCAGATTGACGGCAAAATTACAGACGTCAACAATCCGTATCCGCTGGATAAAAAGTTCGAGGCATTCAATTTCCATGTAATCAATGTGAACGACGGAAATGACTTTGACGAGCTTCGCGCCGCATTTGAAGAAGCGCGCGGCACGAAGGGCATGCCGACGGCCATTATCGCGAAAACATTAAAGGGCAAGGGTGTTTCCTTCATGGAAGATCAGGCAGGCTGGCACGGAAAGGCTCCGAATGACGAGCAGTTTGAGACCGCAATGCAGGATCTGGAAAGGATTGGTGAAGAGTTATGCCGCAGGTAAAGAAGATTGCAACCAGAGAAAGCTACGGCAATGCGCTGAAAGAACTTGGAGCGGAGTATCCGCAGCTGGTCGTTCTGGACGCGGATCTTGCCGGGTCCACAAAGACGGCTGTTTTCCAAAAGGCATTTCCGGACAGACATTTTGACTGCGGTATCGCGGAAGCGGATATGATGGGCATTGCCGCGGGCCTCGCGACCTGCGGAAAGATTCCGTTCGCAAGCTCTTTCGCAATGTTCGCGACCGGCCGCGCGTATGAAATCGTCCGCAATTCGATCGCCTATCCGCATCTGAATGTCAAGATCGGAGCGACGCACGCCGGCATCAGCGTCGGAGAGGACGGCGCAAGCCATCAGTGTCTCGAGGATATTGCGCTCATGCGCGGCCTGCCCGGCATGGTTGTCATGTGCCCTTCCGATGATGTCGAAGCCAGAAAGTGCGTAAAGGCTGCAGTTGAACATGACGGTCCGGTTTATATGCGTTTCGGCCGCGCGGCGGTTCCTGTCATCAATGACCCGGATATGGATTTCAGGATCGGAAAGGGGACGCTCCTGCGGGAAGGCAGAGACGTGACCATCGTGGCAACCGGACTTTGCGTGAACAGCGCGATGGAGGCTGCCGAGATCCTGCGGCAGCAGGGGATTTCCGCGGAAGTCATTGACATCTGCACGATCAAACCGCTTGATGAAGAGCTGCTTCTTGCTTCCGCCGCCAAAACAGGACGCGTCGTAACCGCTGAAGAAGGCTGGATCACCGGCGGCCTTGGCAGCGCTGTCGCGGAGCTTCTTTCGGAAAAACTTCCGACAAGACTCTGCCGCATCGGCGTCGGCGACCGCTTCGGCGAGTCCGGAACCATGGAAGAGCTGATTCATCTGTTCGGTCTTGACGGCGAGGGCGTTGCGGCCAGAACAGCCGCGTTCGTCAGAGCATAAACCGGTGTTTCCTGGAGAGTATAACGGGAGCTGCCGGCAGAGCTGTAAAATCCATACGGTTATGGTATAATAGTCTGCAATCTGTGGCTTTTGCCGCAGACTGCAGACTTGTTTTTTGGAAAGGAATTCCATGTATATACTGTCTCCATCGATTTTGTCCGCGGACTTCGGAAATTTACAGAGAGAACTGGATACCATTCAGAGAGCGGGCGCGCAATATGTTCATATTGACGTTATGGACGGTGTCTTCGTTCCGCAGATCAGCTTCGGTATGCCGGTGATCAGGAGCATTCGAAAGTATTCGGAGCGTTTCTTCGACGTGCATCTCATGATTGTCGATCCGATCCGCTATATCCATGAATTTGCTGTCTGCGGGTCGGACGGAATTACGTTTCATCTCGAGGCGGCGCAGGATCCCGCGGCGGTGATTGACGCGATCCATGCGGAAGGTAAGAAGGCTGGACTTTCGATCAAACCCGGGACGCCGGTGGAAGCTGTCATCCCGTACCTTGATAAAATTGATATCCTTCTTATCATGACCGTGGAACCGGGCTTCGGAGGACAGAAATATCTCCCGTCTTCTGACGAACGGATCGAAAAGGCGGCGCAGCTTCTTCACGGCGCAGGTTCGCACGCGGATCTGATGGTCGACGGCGGAATCTGCAAAGAGACCATCGGGCAGGCGCTCCGTGCAGGTGCGAATGCGATTGTCGCGGGCTCTGCTGTTTTTCGCGGAGACACGCGGGCAAACGCGGAATATTACATGGAGATCCTGCGCAGGAAAGAGACGGAAGAAAGAAAATTATGAAGATGACAAAATATGACCGCAACGCGCCGTGCTGGTGCGGCAGCGGTAAGAAATACAAGCACTGCCATGAGGCATTTGACGAGAAAATCCGGGAGTTTGAGGTAAAGGGCGCTGTTGTGCCGGACAGAAGCATTATCAAGACGCCGAAAGACATCGAAGGGATCAGAAAGAGCGCGGTGATCAACATCGCGGTTCTGGACGAAGTCGCGGACAAAATCCATGCGGGCATGTCCACGCAGGAAATTGACGATATTGTTTACAATACAACCGTCAAGATGGGCGGTATTCCGGCGGACCTGCACTACGAAGGCTATCCCAAGAGCGTCTGCACGTCGGTCAATGATCAGGTATGCCATGGCATTCCTTCGGATAAGGTCATTTTAAAGGACGGCGATATTGTCAATGTCGACTGTTCCACAATTTTAAACGGGTACTTTTCGGATTCTTCCCGCATGTTCTGTATCGGAGATGTGGACCCTTCGTGGAAGAAGCTGGTCGATGTCACAAAGGAATGCGTGCAGATCGGCATGGAGCATGTAAAGCCCTGGACGTTTCTGGGTGACATGGGAAATGCGGTCCATCAGCACGCGCTCGACAATGGATATTCGGTTGTCAGGGAAATCGGCGGCCACGGCTGCGGCTGCGAGTTCCATGAAGACCCGTTTGTCAGCTATGTCTCGAAGCCCGGCACCGAGATGCTGATGGTGCCCGGCATGTGTTTTACCATTGAACCCATGGTCAACATGGGCACGGACCGCATCTATGAGGACGACAGCAACGGCTGGTCCATTTATACGGATGACGGCAAGCCGTCGGCGCAGTGGGAAGTGCAGGTCCTTGTCACGGACGACGGATACGAACTGATTACGTACTGATGACGGAAAGCCCGGCAGGAGAAAGGGGCAAATATGCAGAACAAGGGAAAATATTATATTACGACAGCAATCGCCTACACGTCCGGAAAGCCGCATATCGGCAACACGTACGAAATTATCATGGCGGATAGCATTGCCAGATGGAAGAGGGCCGACGGCTATGATGTGCACTTCCAGACCGGCTCGGATGAACACGGCCAGAAAATCGAGGAGCGCGCGGCGCAGGCACATATGACGCCGAAGGCTTTTGTCGATGAAAAGGCCGGCGAGATCAAAAGAATCTGGGATCTGATGAACACTTCCTATGACCGTTTCATCCGAACGACGGATGAAGACCATGAGAAGCAGGTCCAGAAGATTTTCCGCAGGCTCTATGATCAGGGCGACATTTATCTCGGCTCCTATAATGGAATGTACTGTACTGAGTGCGAGGCGTTTTATACGAAGTCGCAGCTGGTTGACGGGGACAAGTGCCCTGTCTGCGGCAGCACGGTGCATGAAGAAAAGGAAGAGGCGTATTTCTTCCGGATGAGCAAATACGCGGACAGACTCATGGACTATATTGAGTCGCATCCGCATTTCATCGAGCCCGAATCCAGAAAAAACGAGATGATCAACAACTTCCTCAAGCCCGGACTGCAGGATCTGTGCGTTTCAAGGACCTCGTTCCAGTGGGGAATTCCCGTAGACTTTGACCCGAAGCATGTCGTTTATGTCTGGCTGGACGCCCTGACCAACTATATCACGGGGATCGGCTATGACGCGGACGGCAATTCTTCGGATGAATTTAATAAGTACTGGCCGGCGGATCTTCACCTGATCGGTAAGGATATTATGCGCTTCCACACCATTTACTGGCCGATCTTTCTGATGGCGCTGGACCTGCCGATTCCGGAACAGGTATTCGGACATCCGTGGCTTTTGCAGGGCGGCGAGAAGATGTCCAAGTCCAAAGGAAACGTTATTTACGCGGACGATATGACGGATATCTTCGGAGTTGACGGCGTGCGTTATTTTGTCCTGCATGATATGCCTTTCGAACAGGACGGCGTCATCACGTGGGAGCTTGTTACGGAGCGCTTCAACAGCGACCTCGCGAACACGCTCGGCAATCTGGTCAAGAGAACCGTGTCGATGAGCAACAAGTATTTCGGCGGCGTTACATGCAATAAAGGCGCGGACGAACCGGTTGACGACGACCTGAAAGCGGTCTGCACGGCGGCGTACAGGACTGTCTCGAAGGATATGGACGGACTTCGCGTTTCCGACGCGTTAAAGGATATCTTTGCAGTATTCAAGCGCCTGAACAAGTATATTGACGAGACAGAGCCGTGGATTCTGGCAAAGGATCCCGCGAAGGCGGACAGGCTTTCGACTGTGATGTACAATCTGACCGAAGGCATCATCATCGGTGCCTCCCTTCTTGCACCGTTCATGCCGGAGACGGCCGGAAAGATCGCGCTGCAGCTGAATACAAAGCTGCGTGATTTTGACACGCTGGATACGTTCGGCCTGTATCCTTCGGGAATGAAGGTTACGGAGAATCCCGGGACGCTCTTTGCAAGACTCGATGAGAAAGAAGTCATGAAAAAGGTCGGCGTCATTGTGGAGAAGCAGAAGGCAGAAGCCGCAGCCGCAGCAGCAAGAGGCGAGACGGGTGACGCGAAGAAGGAAGGCAGCGCCCTGAAGGAGAGCGGAGAAGTACATAAACCGGAGACACAGATCGGAGATTTCGCAAAACTTGAGCTCCGTGTCGGTGAAATCATTGCCTGTGAGGCGGTTCCGAAGTCGAAAAAGCTTCTCTGCTCCAAAGTACGGATCGGAAGCGAGACAAGACAGATCGTATCCGGCATCCGCGGCAGTTATTCTCCCGAAGAGATGATCGGAAAGAAAGTCATGGTCCTTTGCAACTTGAAGCCTGCAAAGCTTGCCGGCGTACTTTCGGAAGGCATGCTGCTTTGCGCGGAAGAGGAAGACGGTACGCTGGCGCTGATGACGCCTGACGCAGGCCGGAACATTTCTTCGGGATCTCTGATCAGCTGACTATTTATGAAAAAACAGCACGGACAATTCCAAATGCGGATGATGACTGCTGCAGTGGCCCTCACGGTCGCTGCGGCTTTTCCGCCTGTTACGGTATCCGCCGAAATCCATGCGCCCTCCGGCTCGCAGAACGTTTCGACAAAGAATACCGACAGTTTTCTCGAGGGAGAACGCCGGAAATTTCTGGAAGCAATGGATCGGCTGGATGAGATCGGCCTTTCTCCGTCTGCCATTGTACATACGCTGACCGGCCGCGGGCAGAAAACGGACGATGCGGAAGCGGATACGGACAGCTTACAGGAAACCGGCGGACAGAACGATTCTGTGAAGGGAGAGCTGCCGGAGACCGCCGGGCAGGAAAGCGGTCTTGCGCAGAAGGCAAAGGAAACCGGCGGCAGCCTTGCGCAGAAGGCAGGAGACGCCAGCGAGAAGCTTGTCGAGCAGGCCGGCATCGCGGGAAGTCAGATGATCGAAAAGGCAGGCGGAGCCGTACAGGAACAGACACAGAAAATTGTTGATGACGCGAAAGAATCTCTGAAAGACCGGCTGAAGGATATGATCAGTTCCATGATCGACAAGCTGTAGGAAACCGCGGAAAGGAGCAAAGAAGGAATCGGTATGGATAAAATTTTCGGACTGGACAGTCCTCTGACAAAGTTTCTGACCAAGGCGGCGAATCTGATGATACTCAATGTGCTGACACTTGTCTGCTGCGTTCCGGTATTTACGGCAGGAGCCGCGATTACGGCAATGCACTACGTCCTGCTGCGGATGGCCAGAGATGAGGACGGCTACATTGTCAAATCTTATTTCAAGGCATTCAAGGATAATTTCAAACAGGCAACGGCCGTCTGGCTGTTTTATCTCGTGCTCTTTGCATTCTTTATTGTGGATATCATGCTGATCCGGCAGAATCCGGATGTGCTGCCGCATTTTATGATCTATATCCTGTCCGCGGCGGCAATCGTGCTGTTCATGACCATGCAGTGGATCTTTCCGCTGATCATGCGGTTCGAGAATCCCGTCAGCGTAAACGTCAAGAACGCGATTCTCCTGATGGTTGCGCAGCTTCCGAGAACGCTGCTTATGACGGTGATCTGGGCTGCGCCGGCCGCGGTTTTTGCCTTTTTTGTATATGCGTTTCCGGTACTTCTGATGTTCGGTATTTCGCTGCCGGCCTATGTATGCGCGCTGATGTACAGCCCGGTGTTTAAGAAGTTCGAGCCGGAAGACAGGGAGGAAGGCGGCGCAGAGGATGTCTCTTCGGAAGAGGAAAAAGAGGAGGCTTATCTGGAACTGCGAAGGCAGATGGAAGAAGATAAGGAAAGCGCCTGGGATGAGGACCGGACGGAGCAGAATCCGTGATTTGGTGATTCTGAACGCAAATCTGTGAAAACGTTGTGGAAAATGTCCATGTGAATTGGAAATGCGGCAGGAATGCCGCATTTTTTCATATGAAAATCAGAAAAAGTTTGGGCAAATGCGACGTATACCACGCGTATGATTTCCGATATACTGTTATCAGTTTGGAACAGAAATATTCCGTATATTTCGGGGAGGGTATCAATGGCAAGTCTGAATCTGGAGCACATTTACAAGAAGTATCCCAATGGATTTGAAGCTGTCAAGGACTTCAATCTGGATATCGAAGACAAGGAATTCATCATCTTTGTAGGACCTTCCGGCTGCGGAAAGTCTACAACGCTGCGTATGATTGCAGGCCTTGAAGACATCTCGAGCGGCACGCTCAAGATCGACGGCAAGGTCATGAATGATGTAGAACCCAAGGACCGTGATATCGCGATGGTTTTCCAGAACTACGCGCTGTATCCGCACATGACCGTTTATGACAATATGGCATTCGGCTTAAAGCTCCGCAAGGTTCCGAAGGATCAGATCGATACGATGGTCAAGAATGCGGCGAAGATTCTGGATCTGACACAGCTCCTTGACCGTAAGCCCAAGGCTCTTTCCGGCGGCCAGAGACAGCGTGTCGCGATGGGACGTGCCATTGTCCGTAACCCGAAGGTATTCCTGATGGACGAGCCTCTCTCCAACCTGGATGCGAAGCTCCGTGTTCAGATGAGATCCGAAATCGCGAAGCTCCATCAGAGACTCGGCACAACAATCATCTATGTAACCCATGACCAGACCGAGGCTATGACACTGGGTACCAGAATCGTCGTTATGAAGGACGGCGTTGTTCAGCAGGTCGACACACCGCAGCACCTGTATGATGATCCCGGCAACCTCTTCGTAGCGGGCTTCATGGGATCTCCGCAGATGAACTTTGTTGACGGCGTTGTCAAGGTGAATGGCAGCAAGGCATGCGTTACGGTTGCAGGCGTTGATATTCCGCTTACCCCCGCAAAGGCAAAGGCAGTCATTGACGGCGGCTATAATGGCAAGACCGTTACCGTCGGCATCCGTCCCGAGCATATCGCGGATCTGGACGAGGAGACGATTCCGGAAGAGGGTGCTCCTGTTTTCCAGAGCAAGATCAATGTCCGTGAGCTTCTGGGCGCTGAAGTCTTCCTGTATTTTGATATCGACAACACTCCTTTCACAGCCCGCGTCAATCCCAGAACCAAGGCGCAGGTCGGCGACACAATCAAGCTCGCTTTCGATATCGAAAAGATCCATCTGTTCGACAAAGAAACAGAGAAGACCATCACCAACTAACTCTTTCCGGCCGGCTGCATGCCGCGGCGAAATCAAATGCGTATTCACAAGGCATTCGTCCTTTACAGGGCGGGTGCCTTTTGTGTTGTTTTCACGAGCATGAAATTGTAAAATAGAACCAAAAGACAGACAAAACAGGCATGAAAATCTGTTCACCTTACAGACAGAAAGGGGCAGCTTATGGTATCGGCACAAATCGTGAAACAATGTCTCGAAGAACTGACGGCGATTACAAAAGTGGAATTCTGCATGCAGGATCTGAACGGTCAGCTGTTCGCAATGACGTCCGGCGCGGTGATTCCTTCCACGCAGACGGTAACGGGCTTTGCGGGTTCTTCCGTGGATTCGCAGATCATCGGAGACCATTATCTGATGAAGGTATTCGAGGACGATGAAGTCTCCTATATTCTGACGGCGATCGGCCGCGGCGAGCATACACTGATGGTCGCCAAAATCGCGGTCAGCGAAGTCCAGAACCTGATGATCGCCTACAAGGAGAAGTATGACCGGAACAACTTCTTCCAGAACCTGCTGCTCGACAATCTGCTGCAGGTGGATATCCACAACCGCGCGAAAAAGCTCCATATCAGCTGCACCGGCCCCCGCGCCGTCATTGTTGTTGAAACGTTGGCGGAGGGAGATTCGGTCGCGGGCGAGCTGCTCGGCAGCATTTTCACAACGCAGAACGGAGACTATCTGACTGAAGTTGATGAGAACAGCGTAATTGTCATTAAATCACTTGATCGTGAAGATGATTACGAAAGCCTGAACGCGGCGGCGCAGACGGCGGTAGACATGCTGAATACGGAGGCCATGGTCAAAGCCCGCGCGGCGTTCGGCAGCATCATTCTGGATCTGAACGACCTCTCGAAATCATACAAGGAAGCGAAAATGGCGCTCGATGTCGGCAAGATTTTCTACGCGGAGCGGCTGGTTACTTCCTACGCGGAGCTCGGTATCGGCCGGCTGATCTACCAGCTGCCTTCGAACCTGTGCGAGACGTTTATTCATGAAGTCTTCGGAGACAATGTGCCGTATGATCTCGACAACGAGACGCTTTCGACCATCAACGCTTTTCTTGAGAACAGCCTGAACGTTTCCGAAACGTCCAGAAAGCTGTTCATTCACAGGAATACACTGGTCTACCGGATAGAGAAGCTGCAGAAGACGACGGGGCTGGATATCCGCGTTTTTGACGACGCGATGACCTTCAAAATCGCGCTGATGGTTATGAATTACCTGAAATATCTGGAGAAGAAGGATTACTGAAACGGGAAACACCGGTGCCGTCAAATGCAGGAATAAAGCTTTCGGACACGGTTCCCCCTTCCTGAAGAAAACCGTTTTCAACACCGATCGAAACCGCGAAGTCCACGACTTCTTCATACTCTGTTTCTGAAACCGTCCTCGAAAGAAGAGGATCCTCTCTTACCGCGGGCATGGGCGTATACTGATTCATGATGCTGATGAAAATCTGATTTCCGTAGCGCTCATGCAGATAGCGGATCACCTTTTTGGAATCGTCTGTATGCCCCGGCATAACCATATGCCGCACAAGGACGCCTTTTGTCATCAAAGGGTCGTTCCTGTCATCTTCTTCATCAAGAGCGTGTGTCCCGTCGGCAAAAACCGGCAGCGGCTGCTGCCGCACCATCTCGTCAATCGCTGCTGCCGCGAACCGGAAATAGTCTTCCGTGCCTGCGTACCGCGTCGAAAGCTCCCCGGAATAAAATTTCAGATCCGGCAGATAGATATCCACAAGCCCGTCCAGCGCACGAAGCGCTTCCACCTTTTCATAAGACGCCGTATTGTAAACGACGGGAATGGAAAGACCGTTTTCCCGCGCCATTGAAAGAGCCGGAATCAGAAACGGTACGATATGGGAAGGCGTGACCAGGTTGATGTTCGCTGCACCCTGTGTCTGGAGATCCAGAAAGATCTGCGCAAGATCCTCTCCGGTCAGCCCCCATGCGGGACGGGAAGCGGAAGAGCCCCCGGAAATCATATGGTTCTGGCAGAACACGCAGCCCATGTTGCAGCCGTCAAAAAAGACCGCGCCGCTCCCCTGTCTTCCGCTGATACAGGGCTCTTCATAATACAGAAGCGCGGCTCTCGCCGCACGCAGGCGCGCGCTTTCCCCGCATCTTCCCGTCTTCCCGTGCAGACGGTCCGCGCCGCATTCGCGCGGACAGAGAACGCAGTGCGAAAGATCCAATATACCGGATGGAGTATCTTCTCTCGGCATCAGTTAAACCTCACAAAACAATACAAAAAGACGGACACTTCCGGAGCCCTGCCAGGCACCCTTACGGCACATGAAAGGATCTGCTTAGTGCTGCTTCGTTCCCGATCTGACACGGTTCGCAGGATTCATTGCGCAAGACCCGGCAAGGCTGCGGAAATATCCGTCGGTCACAATGACGTGACAGTAAGACTATATACAATCCGGCGCGGTTTTTCAAGTCCCGGATGCGGAAGAACGCAGCTGGCGGAAAAAACGCTTTAACAGTTCCCTGCACTGCGGCAGCAGAACGCCGCGCGTCACCTCGGACTGATGCATGAGGAGCGGGTTGTCGACAATGTTCAGGATAGAGCCGCAGCAGCCGGACTTGTCGCTCGGCGCTCCGATCACAACGCGGTCTATGCGCGCCTGCTCGATCGCGCCGGCGCACATGGGACAGGGTTCCAGCGTGCAGTAGAGAACGGCTCCGTCCAGCCGCCAGTCGCCGGTCTTTCTGCCGGCTTTCCGGATCGCCGTAATTTCCGCATGCGAGAGGGTGGAGTGATCGGTATTCCTGCGGTTATAACCGCGGCCGATGACTTTTCCGCCCTGAACGATCACGCAGCCGATCGGGACTTCGCCGAGTGCCATGGCTTTCTCGGCCTGTTTTATCGCCTGCAGCATATATTTTTCATCCAGGCGTTCCCTTGCGGATTTCCGCATGGAACCCGCGGAAGTCTCCGCGGCCGGATTCCGGGCCGATTTTACAAGGATTTTAGGATAAGTTCTCATTTCAGGCTTGAAATTCCAAAATCTACCGTTATACTGGGATTAGCAAATAACCCAGATCCGATAGGAATAGGTAATTTTGTTCCGGGCTGTAACTTGTGTTACAAGCCGCTTCCGGGCACCAGTATACAATAGGGATAAAGACGGAAGCAAGAAGCGGCAGATCACCTGCCGGAACAGAAAGATACGGGCGCGGCGGCCGGCATTACGTTGCAGTGTTTTCACGAACGTGATAATGTTATGCGATAGGCTGCGCCCCGGAAAACGAAGAGGTACGCTGCATGAAAATTTCGACCAAAGGACGGTACGCGCTGCGGATGATGCTGGATCTTTCCCTGCATGATACGGGGGAATTCATCAGTCTCAGAGACATTTCGCAGAGGCAGAACATTACCGTGAAATATCTGGAACAGATCGTTACGGTACTCACAAGAGCGGGCTTTGTGCGTTCGCAGAGAGGAAACAACGGCGGCTATAAGCTGACACGGGAGCCGAAGGAATATACGGTCGGCGATATTCTGCGCGTCATGGAAGGAAGCCTCAATCCGGTTGCCTGCGTGGCGGAAGCCGGCATGTGCGACATGAGCGCGGACTGCGCGGTGCTTCCATTCTGGAAGAATTTCGCGAAGGTCATCAACAACTATGTTGACAGCGTAACCTTGCAGGATCTCAAGGATCAGGCGCAGGCAATGATCGGCAATGATTTTGTAATTTGAGAAGATATTCACAGAGACATTTCAGGAGGATATTATGGCAGCACCTTTATTACAGGTACGCGATCTGTGCGCTTCCATTGAGGAAGGCGAATTACTGCACGGCATTGATCTGGATATCCGCGCCGGAGAAACCCATGTTCTGATGGGACCCAACGGCGCCGGCAAATCCACGTTCGGCTATACACTCATGGGCAACCCGGGGTACAAGGTTACAAAGGGGTCCATTGTTTTTGACGGTGAGGATATCACGAAGCTGACGACAGATAAGCGCGCGGCAAAGGGAATGTTCCTCTCGTTCCAGAATCCGCTGGAGGTTCCGGGACTTTCGCTTGAGGAGTTCCTCCGGAACGCGATCCGGCAGCAGACCGGTAAACCGATTAAGATTTTTACATTCAAGAAGCAGCTTGAAGAGACGATGTCACTGCTGCAGATGGATGCATCTTACGCGGACAGAGATTTGAACGTCGGCTTTTCGGGCGGCGAGAAGAAAAAGGCGGAGATTCTCCAGCTCCTGATGCTGAGCCCCAGGCTCGCGATTCTTGACGAGACTGACTCCGGTCTGGACGTAGATGCTGTCCGCACAGTTTCCCGCGGTATTGAGGAATACCAGAAGAAGAAAAACGGCGCGCTGTTGATTATTACGCACAGCACGAAGATTCTGGAAGCGCTCAAAGTCGACTATACACATATCCTTGTAAAAGGAAAACTCGTGCATACGGGCGGCCCGGAGCTTGTGGACGAGATCAATGAACGCGGTTTCGAAAGATTCACAGGCGCAGGCGATCAGTAAAAGCGGGGTGAACGAAATGGCAGACCAGAAAATACAGGAAGTCGACAGAAGCTTCTATGATTTCAAGGATGACGAATCCAAAGGCTTCTATCGCATGAAAGAAGGCCTGACGAAGGAAATTGTCGAGCAGCTTTCAGAGGAGAAAAAAGATCCCCTCTGGATGCGGCAGTTCCGTCTGAAATGTCTTGATATTTACAATTCACTGAAAGTGCCGGACTGGGGCCCTTCCATTGACGGTCTCGATATGGACCGCATCACCAACTATGTCCGCAGCAAGTCGGATATGAAGGGAAACTGGGAGGATGTCCCGGAGGAAATAAAGAACACTTTTGACAAGCTGGGTATTCCGCAGGCGGAGAGAGAGTCTCTTGCCGGCGTCGGCGCGCAGTACGATTCCGAGCTTGTCTACCATAACCTGCAGAAGGAAGTCGCCGACCAGGGCGTTGTATACATCGGGTTCGAGGACGCGGTATCCGGCGAATATCAGGACATGGTGAAAGAATACTTCATGAAGCTTGTGCCGCCGACCGATCACAAGTTCGCGGCGCTGCACGGCGCGGTATGGAGCGGCGGTTCGTTTGTCTATGTCCCGAAAGGCGTGCATGTGGAGGTCCCGCTGCAATCCTATTTCCGTCTGAACGCCAAAGGCGCCGGACAGTTCGAGCATACGCTGATTATTGTCGATGAGGGCGCGGATGTGCACTTTATCGAAGGCTGTTCCGCACCCAAATACAATGTCGCGAACCTGCACGCGGGTTGCGTGGAGCTTTATGTCAAGAAGAACGCAAGACTCCGCTATTCTACGATCGAGAACTGGTCGAAGAATATGTACAACCTCAACACCAAACGCGCGATCGTCGAGGAAGGCGGACGCATGGAATGGGTTTCGGGATCGTTCGGCTCCCACGTTTCCTATCTGTATCCGACGACGATTTTAAAGGGCGATAATTCACACTGCGAGTTTACCGGCATTACATTCGCGGGCGCCGGGCAGAATCTGGACACGGGCGCGAAGATGATCCATATCGGCAAGAATACATCTTCGTACATCAACACGAAGTCCATTTCGAAGGGCGGCGGTATCAGTACCTACAGAAGTTCGGTCGTGATTGAAAAGACGGCAAAACACGCGAAGGCGTCCGTCGACTGCGCTTCCCTGATGCTTGATGACATCTCCCGTTCCGATACGATTCCCGCGATGGATGTACGCACCGCGGACGCGGATGTCGGGCATGAGGCGAAGATCGGCAGAATCAGCGACGAGGCTGTTTTCTACCTGATGAGCCGCGGAATCAGTGAATCCGAGGCGCGCGCGATGATCGTGTCCGGTTTCGCGAGCCCGGTATCCAAGGAGCTTCCGCTTGAATACGCGGCGGAAATGAACAACCTGATCAAACTGGAAATGGAGGGAATGTAATGGACAGAATACAGGTGGGACATATCCCTTCCATCACATGGCACCGCCTGAAAACGAACGAGGCGGTCATTGAAAAGGCGCCGGTTCTTGACGTTTCCGTCGGCACGACTTTTGCAGAGCTGCCGGAAGGCGTTTCCGTAAAAACAATGACACCGGAGGAAGCCGCGAAATGGATGAAGGCGCACGCTCCGGAAGAAGAGCCGGAGAAGGTCGTCGCGTCGAAACAGCCGATTTATCACCCGCAGGCATTCGCGACAGGCCTTGGAGAAGAGTTTGACGCATATATGAGCCGATCCCTGCAGGAAGTCCATCTTCTGGAAGTGGAGGACGGCGCGCAGGTGGAGACGCCGGTGTCCTGGGACCAGACATTTTACAGCGGCAATCAGTCTGCGTCCGCGCAGATTATCCACGTGGGATCGGGAGCATCCCTTACGCTGACCATGACCAGCCGCAGCAGCCGCAAGGCACATGGGACAGCGGCGGTTTCGACGAAAGTCCTCCTTGAAAAGGGAGCAAAGCTGACACTCGCAAAGGTACAGCTTCTCGGAAAAGGCTATACCCACTTTGCCGATCTCGGCGCCGCACTTTTAGAGAAGGCTTCGATGCAGTTCATCAGTCTGGAGCTCGGAGCGGCGAACTCCTATACAGGCGCGCAGGCAGAGCTTGTGGGAAACGCTTCTGCCTTCCAGGCAAAAGTCGGATATATCGCGCAGGACGGTACAAGTGATATGAATTACAACGTCGTGCAGCGGGGCAGAAAGACAAACTGCGAGATGAGCTTTGACGGCGTGCTGGATCACGGCGCGGTAAAGCGCCTGTCCGACACCATCGACTTCCGCAGAGGCTCGAAGGGCTCCTACGGCCACGAAAAAGAGAACGTGCTGCTTCTCTCGGACGAAATTGTCAACAAATCGCTTCCTGTCATTCTCTGCGAAGAGGAGGATATGGAAGGCAGCCATGGCGCGACGATCGGGCAGCTGGACAAAGACATGCTGTTTTATCTTGCGAGCAGAGGCATCGATGAAAAGGCCGCGCAGCAGCTGATGGTCCGCGCAAGGCTCGGCGCAGTTGCAAGAGATCTGCCGCAGGAAGAGCTGCGCGAAGAGGTGCGGGACTATATTGAGGAGGCATTTCAGGCATGAACCGTTTTCGCAAGGACTTTCCGATTTTTGACGGAAATGACGTGATTTATTTTGACAACGCGGCGACGACGCAGAGGCCCGCACAGGTTCTGGACGCGATGCGCCGGTTCAACGATTCCTGCAATGCCAACCCTCTCCGCGGCCTGTATGACTGGAGCATCCGGGCGACCGAAGCTTATGAGGACGCAAGACATACCGCCGCGCAGTTCATCGGCGCGGATATGGACTGCGAGATTGTTTTTACGAGAAACACCACGGAATCCCTGAACCTTGTGGCATACAGCTACGGACTCAGCCACATCCATGAAGGTGATGAGATCGTCATCTCGGTTATGGAGCATCACTCGAATATCCTGCCGTGGCAGATGGTCTGCCGGCAGACCGGAGCGAAGCTGATCTACATGGAGCCTGAAAAGGACGGTACGCTGACAGAGCAGGAAATCCGTTCGAAGATTACGGACAGGACGAAAATTGTTTCAATCGGCCACGTATCCAACGTGCTTGGTGTCACGAACCCGGTCCGGAAAATCGCGGATACGGCGCACGCGCACGGCGCGGTCGTTGTCGTTGACGGCGCACAGTCGACACCGCACATCCCCGTAAATGTGAAGGAGCTCGGCGCGGATTTCTACGCGTTTTCCGGACACAAGCTCTGCGCCCCGATGGGAATCGGCGTTCTGTACGGCAGGAAGGATCTTCTGGAAGACATGCCTCCGTTCCTCACGGGCGGCGAAATGATCGAGTATGTCGAGCGGCAGACGGCGACTTTCGCTGATGTGCCCGAGAAATTCGAGGCAGGCACTGTCAACGCGATGGGTGCTGTCGGACTTGACGCCGCAATTCACTACCTGCAGGACGTCGGATTTGATACAATAAGAAAGACGGAAGAGGAACTGACCGCGCGTCTGATGGACGGTCTTTCGGGAATTCCGGAAATTACGGCTTACGGCAGCAGCGATCCCGCGAAGCATTGCGGCATCGTGACCTTCAATATTGAAGGGTGTCACCCGCATGATGTGGCTTCGGTACTCGATACCGAACACATCGCGGTGCGGGCTGGCCACCACTGCGCGCAGCCTCTGATGAAGTGGCTGCAGGTGAACGCGACGACACGCGCGAGCCTGTATTTCTACAATACGGAAGAAGAAGTGGACCGTTTCGTTGCCGCCGCGGGGAAAGTGAGGGGCTGGCTTGGATATTAAATCTTTATACAGGGAAATCGTAAACGAACATAATCTTCACCCGTCGCACAAGCATGATCTGGATACTCCGACCATGGTGTTAAACGGTGTGAATCCCAGCTGCGGAGATGACATCAATCTGCAGCTTCAGATCAAAGACGGTATTATTGAAGACGCCGCCTTTAACGGAAGCGGCTGCGCGGTGTCCCAGTCTTCCGCGGATATGATGTGCGATCTGATTATCGGAAAGACACAGGAAGAAGCGCTGGCACTGTGCGCTGATTTCATGGGCATGATCCGCGGAACGGCGACGCAGGAACAGAAAGAGGCACTGGACGAGTCGGCTTCGCTGGAGGCAGTCTCCCATATGCCTGCCAGAGTAAAATGCGCGACGCTTGGCTGGCGCACAATGAAGGAAATGGTGGAGTCGCTTCTGCAGAACGGGACTGCCGACGGAAGAGTATCCGCCAATAATTCGGAAGTCTGCGGCGCGTGCGCCAGAACGGACTGTGAACGCAAATAAGGATGCGGTATGGCTGATTCCAACGCAACGAAAAACGCTCTCGCAGCGTCCATGAAAAAGCTCATGCGCAAGAAGCCTTTTGAAAAGATCAGCGTCTCGGATATCTGCGAAGACTGCGGGATCAACCGGAAAAGCTTTTATTACCACTTCAGGGACAAATACGATCTGGTAAACTGGATTTTCTATGTCGGCTTCATCGGCGAGCTGGATGTGAACTCTTATGACAGCGGCTGGGATATGTACAGCGACATGTGCAAGTATTTTTACAGGGAGAAGGAGTTTTATAACGCCGCCCTGAAAATCGAGGGGCAGAATTCCTTCAAGGATTACCTGATCGAGACGGTTTCACCGCTTGCGGAATTTTTCTTAAAAGACATTCTGCCGCATAACGAAGATGACAGCTTTGTCGTCGCGTTTGTCACCGACGCGCTTTTAACTTCTCTTGTGCGCTGGCTTTCCGACGGCTACGGACGTGAGATCGGAGCGGACGAGTATATTGCAAAGATCA
The DNA here is from genome assembly GCA_029224465.1 of Bacillota bacterium. Lineage (GTDB taxonomy): Bacteria > Bacillota > Clostridia > Lachnospirales > Lachnospiraceae > CAG-791. The sequence goes on from JAQXUQ010000014.1 coordinate 67,201, forward strand.
AGGACATCAGCATGCAGATCGGAAGCATGGCTCCTGTCCGGTAGACAGGAATCATGAGAAAAGCCGGCGTTTCCAGGGCAGATTGCCCGGAAACGCCGGTCTTTTAACTTCGCAGAAGCCTGTTTTATCCCTCAAACGGCGGCATGACCTGCCGCAGTGCCTCGGGAAGAGGCAGGTCAAAGGAAAAAGCTGTTCCTTTCGAGCCGTCCGGCCGGACGACTCTTCCGTATTCATCCAGTTCCAGAAGATAAGGATGCTCGGCCAGAACGCCGCTGATGCTTTCTCCGTCGCCATAGTAGTCCATTTCAACGCACGGATATTCCTGCCGGAGCCTGGAATCGTAGCAGTACTGGCGTGCGACGTTTTTCGTACCGTCTTTGGAAATCGAGAAAAACAAAGCGGTTTCACTGGTCAGAACATGCTCCATGACATTGTGGAACTGGTCGTCGGAGATATTGTCATCGTAGAGCATGTGCATCGCGAAGATCACTTTCTGGTCTCTTAATATTTCGGATGTCAGAAGCGCTTCATGGACGCCTGCGGGAAGAGAGACAACAGTGTTCTTGCAGACTTTGAGCATCTGGATCTGTGCAGCGGTCAGCCGTCCGTCTTCCTTGAACCAGACAAAAGCGCAGTCATTGTAGCGTCCGAGCAGTTCCAGGAGCGCATAGGAGTCGGTATTACTTCCGCTCTGCCGGATAAAATAGACATAAATGCCGAGCTTCTGTCCCTGTTCGATTAAGGAGGCAAGCTTTTCCGTATTCACAGCGTCCGGATTTTCGTTTTCGGACGCGTCATAACGCAGACGGATGCTCCACGGAATACAGAATCCCTCTTTTTTTTCGAGCCCGCGGATCGTCGCCGCACCGTAAGCCCAGCTCATGTAACCGAAATTGACGCCGAACTTTCGAAGCGCTTCGTGATCGGAATTCTTGAGCAGGTTATGCATCATATCGTAGTAGGCACTGTTTTCGTTGTCGAGCAGTTCCTGGATGATGGAGAAAACCTGATCCTGAAACCGGTTTTTGGAAAACTGTCTGCCGAGATCAGCAAGTCTGCGGATGCTGCGCTCGGGATCTTCCTCCATCTCGCGGATGCCGCGCGTGACGGCAGCCTCGATCATGGCCTTTTTCATCAGATAAGTGTCCATTTGACCTCCGGAATAAACACGTATTATAACCCCTTGAGTATATCATCGCGCCGTATTTTCTTAACGCAACAAAATCCCCGAACTGTCCAAGATTGCTGTATACTTTTTACATGGCAGTGTACGCTGCCGGAAATATATTCCGCATCGGAGGGAACTATGGTAGAGGAAGGAAAAATCTGGATCGGCAGCAGAGAAGACGGCACAAGAGTATATCTTCTGCCGGAGATGGCGGCGAGGCACGGCCTGATCGCGGGAGCGACCGGCACCGGGAAGACAGTGACGCTGAAGGTCCTTTCCGAGGCTTTCAGCGATCTCGGCGTACCGGTTTTTCTGGCGGACGTCAAGGGGGACCTCGCGGGGATGGTCAGCCCCGGGACAGACTCGGAGGATATGCGGCAGCGTATACAGAAGTTCGGGCTTGCAGAGGCGGGCTTCGATTACAAGGAATACCCTGTGGAATTCTTTGATATCTATGGAAAGCGCGGAATCCAGCTTCGCACAACGGTTTCGGAGATGGGGCCGCTTCTGCTTTCGAGAATCCTTTCACTGAACGATACACAGTCGGCGCTGCTTTCCATTGCGTTTCAGATCGCGGACGCCGAAAACCTTCTGCTGATCGATATCAAGGACCTGAAGGCACTGCTGAACTATATAAACGATAACCGGAAAGCCTATGAGAGCAGCTACGGGCGAATCAGCCCGGCTTCGGTCGCGGTCATCATCCGTTCCCTCGCGGCACTGGAAGGCGCGGGCGGCGACCGGTTCTTCGGAGAAACGGCGCTCGATATCCGGGATTTTCTGCGGACGGATCCAAGCGGCCGCGGCATCATCAATATTCTGGATTCTTCGAGCCTGATTTCCAATGGCGTGCTCTATTCCACGTTCCTTCTGTGGCTCCTGTCCGAGCTCTTTGAGGTACTGCCGGAAGCAGGGGATCTTCAGAAACCAAAACTTGTCTTTTTCTTTGATGAAGCGCATCTCCTGTTTGACGGAGCGCCGAAGGCACTGCTGGATAAAATCGAGCAGGTAGTCAAACTTATCCGTTCCAAGGGTGTCGGCGTTTATTTCTGCACGCAGAATCCGAAAGATATTCCGGACGGCGTGCTGGCACAGCTGGGCAACAAGATCGAGCACGCGCTCCGCGCGTATACACCCGCCGAGCAGAAGGCGGTGCGGGCGGCGGCAGACGCTTTCCGGGCGAATCCTGCATTTGACACATATGAAACAATGCTCTCGCTTGGCATCGGAGAGGCGCTTGTCTCTCTTCTCGGGCCGGACGGTGTCCCGGGAATTGCCGAAAAGACCTTTGTGCTCCCGCCGCAGAGCAGAATCGGCGCAATTGATGATCTGACAAGGCAGCAGGCGATGAACCGGAGCAGCCTTGCAAAGAAATATGAGAAGGCAGTGGATGCGGATTCCGCGTATGAGTTCCTGCAGAGAAAGCTCGGCGAAGAGGCGGCTCTGCAGCAGAAAGAGGCGGAAGAGGCTAAGCGGGCAAAACAGGAAGAGGCTGCAGCAAGGGCCAGAGAGAAAGAGCAGGAAAAAGAGCAGAAGGCGCGGAGCAGAACCTATCAACAGGCCGCGAAATCCGTCGGCAGCAGCGTCGCGGGAACGGTCGGCCGCGAAGTCGGCAAGAGCGTCGGGGAATCGATGTTTGGTAAATTCGGAAAGACACTCGGAGGGAACCTCGGCGCGAGTCTTGGAAGAGGGATCATGCGTACTCTTTTTAAGCTGCGCTGAAACATAGAACAGCGGAGCGTGTGCAGGCGGGAACATAAATAAAGAGAAAGCCGCGCGGGCAGAAAAAGGATATGCCTGCGCGGCTTTCTGCCGCCGGCATGTTTGCATTGGCGGAATCACACACCTGCCGGCATTGTTTTATCTGCACGCAAAAAGAAACACCGTCCCCATGGCTAAACCACAAAAACAGTGCTCCGCGTGCGCCTTCAGGGACTCGAACCCTGGACACCCTGATTAAGAGTCAGGTGCTCTACCAGCTGAGCTAAAAGCGCATATTCTGAAATTGTCTGCCGTGGAAGCAGCTCTCTGCATTTGTTTTCCCGCGACGAATGTTATTATATGAAACCCGGGGTGATTTATCAAGTATTTTTTAAAAAAATATTGCACAGGTTTATTATGCATGATCGGCTGCGTTTTGGCGATAATTACCATTTCGGAGCCGGAAGAGGCGTTTGCATTGCAAGCGGAGGACGAAATCCTTTACAATCCGCGGGGCGGCGCATTAAATGATGATAGAATGGAGGCAGGATATGATATTCGATACACACAGTCATTATAACGATGCAGCGTTTCTGGATGACCTCCCTGCTATTGTACGGCGGTTTCCGGAGGCCGGCATCTGCGGCGCGGTCAATGTCGCTTCGGATCTTTCCAGCATTGACGAGGTGCTGACACTTTCAAAAGCATATCCGCAGTTCTACGCGGCACTGGGAATACATCCGTCCGACTGCGCGCCTCTTACGGAGAGAAGGCTGTTTTCGATCCGGGACAAACTTCATGAACCGAAGGTTGTCGCGGTCGGCGAGATCGGACTGGATTATCATTATAATGAACCGGAAAGGGAAGTGCAGAAGGAATGGTTCCGCAGGCAGCTCCGCATGGCACAGGAGGCGGACCTGCCGGTCATCATCCACTCGAGAGACGCTGCGCAGGATACAATGCAGATCCTGCAGGAAGAGCAGGCGCATTTCAGCGGCGGCGTCATTCACTGCTATTCCTACAGTCCGGAAATGGCGGAGCAGTTTGTACGGATGGGGTTTTACATCGGCGTCGGCGGCGTGGTAACGTTCAAAAACGGCAGGCGCCTGAAGGAAACCGTGCAGCGCATTCCGCTGGAATGCATCGTGCTGGAAACGGACTGCCCGTATATGGCACCCGTGCCGCACAGAGGAGAACGCAACAGCTCGCTGTATCTGCCGCTCGTCGTAAGTGAAATCGCGCAGCTCCTGCAGATACCGGAAGAGAAAGTCATCCGCGTGACTTATGAGAACGCGAAACGGCTTTACCGGCTGGAGAAAAGAAAAGATTCGGCAGCGGAAACCGGGAGAACGTCCCCGGGGGAAGATATGGAGAATATTTGAGATGAGTGAGCTTCTGACAAAACCATACGCGACGATGCGTGTGCTGGATCAGTTCGGTATCCGTGCGAAGAAAAAGTACGGGCAGAACTTTCTGATTGACGAGGGCATTGTGAACGGGATCGTGGAGGCAGCCGGCGTGACGGAAGATGACTGCGTTCTGGAAATCGGACCGGGCATCGGAACGATGACGCAGGCACTGTCCGCTGCCGCGGGACATGTTGTCGCCGTGGAGATCGACACGTCGCTGGAACCGGTCCTGGCCGCCACGTTAGATGAATGTCCGAATGTGACGGTCCTGTTTCAGGATATCCTAAAAACAGATCTGTCCGCTCTCTGCAGCCGGTTTAATCAGGGCAGGCCCATGAAGTGTGTCGCGAACCTTCCGTACTACATCACAACGCCGATTCTGCTGCAGCTCCTGAAGCAGAAGAACTGTTTTGACAACATTACGGTGATGATTCAGAAGGAAGTCGCCGAGCGCATCTGCGCGACACAGGAGGATAAGGAATACGGTGCTCTTTCTCTTGCGGTGCAGTATTACGCGCGGCCGGAAGCGGTGCTGACCGTGCCGCCCCGCTGCTTTATCCCGCGTCCCGGTGTGGATTCGCAGGTTCTGCGGCTCAATGCCTATACAGAGCCTCCCGTCGACGCGGATGAGGAATTTATGTTCGCAATCATCCGCGCAGCCTTCAACCAGAGGCGCAAAACACTGGCAAACGCACTGTCCCACGGCCTTTCCTTTGAAGGAAGGACGTTTGCAAGAGAAGACGTGGAAAAGGCCCTTTCGGAGCTTTCTCTGGACAAAGCCGTGCGGGGGGAGAAACTCTCGCTTGCCCAGTTTGCCGCACTTTCAAAAGCACTCAAAGTATGCTAGAATTTTCATGAATTATGCTCGGGAGTATCATGCTTTGATCGGGCACCGGACTGCCGGCAGCAGAATCATAAACTCGAGGGACCAGACTTTGGATAAGTATGAGTACAAGATTACTCTTCAGGAACTGCATGCGCTGATCGGGGAAAGGCGTTTTGATGAGGCCGCGCGTCTTGCGGATACCGTTGACTGGAATAAAGTCAAGACCATTCAAACGCTGTGCATGGTCAGCGATGTCTATAAAATTAACCGTGAATACGAAAAAGCCCGCTCTGTCATGAAGGTTGCCCTGCGCCGGCTGCAGATCATGCCGCAGCCGGACACGCGGGAACAGCAGGAGGAATTCGAGAAGAATCAGGCGCTGGTGATTTACAATCTCTGCGAGCTGACGATCTTCCTTTATGGCAGGAACAATCTGCAGAGCGATCTGGCTTCGGCGCTGACGCTCGTGCAGGAGTATTCGCAGATTCAGCCGGAGAATCCGAAGCGCCTTGTTTTGCAGTATAAGATGTATCAGGTATCGCCGGTCAGCATGAACGAAAAGATCGCGATTCTCGAGAAACTCCGGCAGGAGAAGCATACCCAGCGCTGGGGATACGAGCTCGCGCTTTTGTATCATCAGGCGGGCAGAGACGAGGATGCCGTAAAGGAGTGCCTTGATATTACTGCTCAGTTTTCGGGTAAATACGCGGACAAAGCCGCGGATCTTCTGGATGAGATGCAGGGGAGCGTTCCGGAAACTGCCGCAGATACGCAGGACCATCTGCAGCAAAATGTGGCGGAAGGCATGCGGGATATCTACCGCGGCGGGAACGGCGCACCGCAGGAGCCTTTACCGGCGCCTGCGCGGGAGCCGGAAGCAGACGCATATGCAGCCTCGGAGCAGGGGTACAACCGTTCTGCTTATGATGTTCCGCAGCAGGATTTCAGCCGCGAAGAAGCGCTGATAAAAACACCGGACCAAAGGGAACAGCGCGGCCAGAGCCGCACTGCGGAAACAGGGAAGGAGCAAAGCGGCAGGACTGCGCAGGATGCGCACGGCAGTCAGCGCTCCATCAGCCAGGTGATGCAGGAATGGGATCAGGTCCGCAGGGGAATCCGCAGCGCCAATGACGAGAAACGGGCGCAGAGGATTCTCGAAGATACCGGCCCGATCATGCGGGATTTTGACGAGACTGCAAGGCATGGCCTTCTGGAAGACATCGAGAAGAATTCGAATCAGGCAATCCGCTCGGCAAGAAGCGCCGCCGCTGCAGTGCCGGTTTCGGACGGACTGACGGGAAGCGAGAGGGCACGCGCAGCAGCCGCGGCAGGAAACCGCTTCAATGATCTGCAGCCGCTGGAACAGGATGCGCGCGTAGATGCAGATGCAGGGAACACTGCGCCGGATTCCTATTCCTATGCGGGAGCGGACGCGGACTACCGCGCCGATGAGACGTATCCCATGGACGAAGTGCAGGAAGCCTATCCTGCGCAGGAGGAAGAGCCGGAGGATTCGCGGGAAGAAGAACAGGAAGCGCCTGCACCGGAAGAAGCTGCAGGTGACAGAACCGGCACGGTAGTTTATTTCGGTGATCATACAGGTACGCCGCAGGCGGACACGGTGTATGATGACACGGCGGATCATGGAACGGCAGGCGGCGATACGGCAGATGACGACGCTGTGCATGACGGCGGGGAAGATGCAGCTGCAGACGACGCCGGCCGGCAGCCGGCGGCCGATGAGAACGCGCCGCAGGATGGCACGGATGAAGATGACCTCAGTACAAGACGCTGGGATCCGGGTGAAGTCCGCCTTGCGATGAGCCGGCAGCAGGCGCGCTTTGAGGCGGCCAGAAAGAGGCTGGACGCTGAGAGAGCCGCGCGGCAGGCTGCGGAGGCGGAACGGGAAGCATATGGTACTTCGCTGGAGGAGACCGGCGCGGAAAGCGGTCAGCACTTCACACAGGGCGAAGAACTTGATACCGGGGATTCCTGCGACGAAACGTACCGGGATGCGGCGCCGGAAGAATACGCGGACGAGGCGGACGAAGCGCGGGAAGAATACACGGACGAGGCGGACGAAGCGCAGGAAGAATACACGGACGAGAAGCCGGAAGAAGAACCGGAAGCGGATTCCGAATGTCCTGCAGAGGAAGCCGGCGAGGTGCCGGATGAAGTCTCCGGAAGAGAGCCGGAGGAGCCGGAAGCTCCCGGAAAGGCACCGCAAGAGACGGCAGAAGCGCCGGAAATGCCGCCGGATGAAGAAGAGGAAGAGCCTGTACCCGCGGAGGCGGACGAAGTGCCGGAAGAGACTGCGCCTGCGGAGAGGGACGAAGCGCCGGAAGAGACTTCGCCTGCGGAGAGGGACGAAGAACCGGAAGAGATTGCGCCCGCGGAGCCGGACGAAGCGCAGAAGCGCCCTGCGCCCGCAATGGCAGACAGGCAGCGCAAAGCCGCACCTTTAAGACCCGGCAGCCTTGCAGAAGCGCTGACCGACGAGCAGAAGCACATGTTCGGCCCGATGTTCCGCCAGAAGGAGAACCAGAGGCAGGTTTTTGACGCGCTGGATAAGATCAGCCTTGAACCGGACACCGGAAATCTGATCATTACAGGCCCGCGCAATTTCTGCGAGCGGACCGCGCAGAGCATCCTCGAGATCGTGCATGCGGCAGACCCGAATTTCAGCGGCAAAACAGCAAAGGCCAACGGCAAGAGCATCAACGCCCTGCCGGAAGGCCAGATGCAGAAGATCCTCGCCAAGATTGACGGCGGGGCGCTGGTGATCGGGAACGCGTCTGTTTTGACGGACGAAGCGGCCTCAAGACTGAAAAAGTCCCTGAGTGCCAGCCATGGAATCATCCTGATTCTGATGGATACCAGAAGGGCAATGGACACGCTGCTTGCAAAGAACAGCGGCACGATGCAGAGCTTTGACGCAAGAATCGACATCCGTCCGCTCGGCGTCCGCGCACTCACCGCGTACGGCAAGGAATATGCTCTTTCCAAGGACTATGTGCTGGACACGTTCGCGGAGCTCCAGCTCGCGAGCCGGATCGCCGCGCTGAATGTGCCGCGGCACTATCCTACGATCAATGAAGTGCAGGAGATTGTCGACACGGCAATCGCGCGCGCTTCGAAAAAATCGCTTCATACGCTCTGGGAAATCATCACCAGAAAGCGTTATGATAAAGAGGACAGAATTATTCTCCACGAGAAGGATTTTATTGAAGGGAAGAAAAAGAATCCTTCGGACGAAGATTAATTCTGCCGGGGTATGCAGACAGGAATTTCATCAATCTGGGGAAAAGAAGGTAAGCTTATGGCAAGATCGAAAAAGGGAGTTGCGGCTGCGGGTGCTTTGAAGGCACAGGATGAGCGGGTTTTTATTTCCAGTGACGACTGCTATCTGTTCGGACAGGGAACGCATTACGATATTTACAAGAAACTGGGCGCGCATGAATCCCGCGAAAACGGAATGAAGGGTTTTCACTTCGCGGTCTGGGCGCCGAACGCGGCAGCGGTACATGTCATCGGTTCCTTTAACGGCTGGAACGAGGACATGTATCCGATGGAGAAGGTCGGAGAAGGCGGGATCTGGGAGACATTCATACCGGATATTTCCGCCGGAGAACTGTACAAGTTCCTGATTTTCACGCCGGAAGGGCGCAAAATCTACAAGGCCGATCCGTACGCGAACAGCGCGGAGCTGCGGCCCGGAACCGCGTCGAAGCTGGTCGGCCGCTCTTCCTACAAATGGGGCGACAGCCGCTGGATGGACGCGCGCGACGGAAAGGACTACTTCAAGCAGCCGATGTCCATCTATGAGTGTCATATCGGTTCCTGGATGAAACATCCGGACGGAACGCCGGACGGATTCTACAACTACAGGGAATTCGCGGACCGTATTGTACAGTACCTCAAAGAGATGCCGTTCACACACGTGGAGCTGATGGGAATTTCCGAGCATCCGTTTGACGGCTCGTGGGGCTATCAGGTGACAGGATACTATGCGCCGACATCGCGCTATGGGACGCCGGATGATTTCAGATACCTCGTGGATACGCTGCATAAGAACGGGATCGGCGTCATCCTCGACTGGGTACCCGCGCATTTCTGCCCGGATGAGCATGGACTGGCTTGTTTTGACGGGCAGTGCATCTATGAAGATCCGGACCCGCGCCGCGGCGAGCACCCGGACTGGGGAACGAAGATCTTCAATCTCGGAAAGCCCGAAGTCAAGAATTTCCTGATCGCGAACGTGCTCTACTGGATCCGCGAATTCCATGTGGACGGCATCCGCGTGGACGCGGTGGCTTCGATGCTGTATCTGGATTACGGCAAGAAGGACGGTCAGTGGCTGCCGAACAAATACGGCGGAAACAAGAATCTGGAAGCCATCGAATTCTTCAAGCATCTGAATTCGGTCGTCCGCGGCATGTACCACGGCTTTGTCACAATCGCGGAGGAATCCACGGCATGGCCGAAGGTCACGGGACCCGTTGAAGAGGACGGCCTCGGCTTCTCGTTCAAGTGGAACATGGGCTGGATGCATGACTTCTGCGAATATATGAAGCTCGACCCTTTGATGCGCAGCGGCTCGCACTATTCGCTGACGTTTGCGATGAGCTACAACAGCGCCGAGAATTACATTCTGCCGCTTTCCCATGACGAGGTTGTGCATCTGAAATGTTCGATGGTCGAGAAGATGCCCGGCTATGAGGCGAACAAGTACGCGAATCTGCGCGTAGGATATACGTACATGCTTGGCCATTCCGGCAAGAAGCTTCTCTTTATGGGGCAGGAATTCGGCCAGGAAAGAGAGTGGAGCGAGGCGAGAGAGCTCGACTGGTTCCTTCTTGAAAGAGGACTCAACAGCGGCATGCAGAAGTATGTGGCGGAGCTGCTGAAAATTTACCGCAAACATCCGTGCCTGTACGAGATCGACAACGACTGGGCAGGATTTGAATGGATTAACGCGGACGACAAGGACAGAAGTATTTACAGCTTCTTCCGGAAGGCTTCGGACCCGAAGGCGAAGAAGCTTATGTTTGTTTTGAATATGACACCGGTCGAGTACAAGGACTACCGCGTCGGCGTACCGGAGAAGGGCACTTATAAGCTGCTGCTCAACAGTGCGGAGGAGAAGTACGGAAGCATCGTGCACAGTCAGATTCCGGCTTCGATCCGTTCCAAAGCGGGAGACTGTGACTACAAGCCGCAGTATATTGCCTTTGATCTTCCGGCATACGGCGCCCTGATCTTCGAGTTCTGACCGGGGCGGCCGGCATGATCCGCGGATGAAACCGCGTTCTGACGAAGACGCCGGTCCCATGAAGGAGGCAATATGGAAATTCATGAATCCGCGGAGGATTACCTCGAAACGATTCTGATTCTCGAGAGGAGGAACGGCTCCGTCCGGTCCATCGACATTGTAAATGAGAGGAAGTATTCCAAACCCAGCATCAGTATCGCCATGAAAAAGCTGCGGGAGAACGGCCTGATTGACATGGATTCGGGCGGGTACATTACGCTTCGGAAAGAGGGCATGGAAATCGCCGAAAGAATTTACAGGCGTCATGAACTTCTGCGCACGATGCTCGAGGCGATCGGCGTCGAGGAAAAGAAAGCGGTGGACGAGGCGTGCCGGATCGAGCACATCATCGACGATGATACATTTGACAAGCTGAAGGCGTATTACAACAGCCGGATGGCTGAAAAGAACTAACGGAAGGAAACAGCAGGCAGTATGACAGATTCAAGACTTTTGGATGGCAAAACTATTCTGATCACCGGAGGAACAGGCTCTTTCGGACATTGTTTTATTAAGCATGTGCTGGAGCATTACAGCCCGAAGAAGATCATTGTGTATTCCCGCGATGAGTTCAAGCAGTTCGTGATGTCCAACGAGTCCCCGTACAGGGAAAACGCGAAAGTCATGCGCTTCTTCATCGGCGATGTGCGCGACAAGGAAAGGCTGGAGCGCGCGATGGAGGGCGTGGATTATGTCATTCACGCAGCCGCGCTCAAACAGGTTCCCGCCTGCGAATACAACCCTGCCGAGGCGATCAAGACAAATGTGCACGGAGCGATGAACGTCATTGACGCTTCGCTCGATCAGGGCGTGAAGAAGGTCGTCGCGCTGTCCACCGACAAGTCGGTGAACCCGGTCAATCTCTATGGCGGCACCAAGCTGGTTTCCGACAAGCTGTTCATTGCCGCGAACGCGTATGCGGGAAACAAGGACATCAGCTTTTCGGTTGTGCGCTACGGCAATGTCGCGGGCTCCAGAGGCTCGGTGATCCCGTTCTTCCGAAGTCTTATTGAAAAGGGTGAGACGACCCTTCCGATTACGGACTACCGGATGACAAGGTTCTGGATCAGCCTCGACGAGGCGGTCGAGCTGGTGATCAAGGCGCTTGGAGAAGCGAAAGGCGGAGAAACCTTTATTTCGAAGATCCCTTCGTTTTATGTCAAGGACCTCGCGGAAGCACTGCTGCCCAGCTGCAAGACCGTGGAGACCGGCATCCGCCCCGGCGAGAAGCTGCATGAGGTGATGGTGACAGCCGAAGACGCGCCCAATACGCTGGAGTTTGAGAAGAACTTCATTATCTATCCGCAGATTACATTTAATTCCAAACAGGTGAAGGACCCTTCGGGCAAGCCGGTTCCGGACGGCTTCGTTTATTCTTCGGGAACCAATACGAAATGGCTGAGTGTCGAAGAGATCCGTACCCTCCTTCAGACCGTGAAAGAAGACTGATTTCATGAGTGAGAAACAACACGAAATGCTGCCGGCGATCGAAGGCGGAACACCCGTCCGGAAGACGCCGATCCATTATTCCCATCAGTATATCGATGACGCCGATATCGCGGAGGTCGTCCGTGTTTTAAAGAGCGACTATCTGACAACCGGCCCGGATATCGACTCCTGTGAGCGTAAGCTCTGCGAAGTGACCGGCGCGAAATACGCGGTACTCTGCGCGAACGGCACCGCGGCGCTGCATATTGCCTGCATGGCGGCAGGCCTTGGCGAGGGCGACGAGCTGATTACAACACCGATCACTTTTGCCGCTTCTGCCAACTGCGCGCTGTATGTCGGAGCGACGCCTGTTTTTGCGGACATTGATCCCCTGACCTACAATCTGGACCCGGCTTCGGTTGAAGCGCACATCACACCGAAGACAAAGGCTGTGGTCGCGGTCGATTTCGGCGGCCAGTCGGTGGACGAGGACGCGTTCCTTTCGCTGAAGAGAAAGTACGGCTTTGTCTATATTGAGGACGGCGCCCACGTTATCGGAACGACCTATAAGGGAAAGCCGAACGGATCCTTCGCGGACATGACGACGCTTTCGTTCCATGCGGTCAAAACTATTACCGGCGGAGAAGGCGGCGCAGTCGTCACCAATGACGAGAATTACTATAAAAAGCTTCTGCTTTACCGCACGCATGGCATCACCAGAGATCCGCAGCAGATGGTGCATGAGCCGGATGGCCCGTGGTACTACGAGATGCTGGCGCTCGCACCCAACTACCGCATCACGGATATGCAGGCGGCGCTGATCGAGAGCCAGCTGCGCAAGCTCCCTGTTTTCGCTGCAAGGAAGAAAGCGATTGTAAAGAAGTATGATGAGGCGTTCGCGAAGCTTCCGGGGCTTGTGGTGCAGCAGGAGACAGAAGGCTCGGATACGGTCCGGCATCTGTATATACTCCGTCTGAACAGGGATCATATCCGGATCGACCGGAAACGCTTTTTCGAGGCGCTCGCCGCGGAGAATGTATTCTGCAACGTGCATTATATTCCTGTCTACTATTTCCCGTACTATGAGAAGCTGGGATATCAGAAGGGGCTTTGCCCGAACGCGGAAAAGCTCTATGACGAGATGCTGACGATTCCGCTCTACTATGCGATGTCCGATCAGGATGTGGACGATGTGATTGCGGCGGTGACAAAGATCGCGCGGTATTACGCCGTATAACGCGCGGGAAACATACTTTTCTTATGAAACTGAGTGTCATTGTACCTGTCTACAACATGGCTTCGGAGAACAAGCTCTCGTACTGCATGGACTCTCTTGTGCGGCAGACACAGAAGGATCTGGAGATTCTCGCGGTTGACGACTGCTCGACCGACGAATCCTATGCGATACTAAAGGATTACGAACACCGTTTTCCGGGCCGTGTGCGCGCTTTTAAAAGTGAAGCAAATCACCATCAGGGAGGCGCGAAGAACATCGGCCTTTCTCATGCGGAGGGCGAGTGGATCGGCTTTATTGACGCTGATGACTGGGTTGTGCCGGACTTCTATGAGCGGCTCCTGCAAAAGGCGCGGGAAACCGGCGCGGACTGCGTGGGAACCGACTACAGCCTTGTGTACAGCCATACGATGACGCCGGGGACGGTAGTACACAATAACAAATTATCCCAGACCGGCGTTCTGGACGAGCCGAAATACCGCTCTCTGATGATTGATTTCGGCTCTCTGTGCGTGAAAATCTACCGCCGCGAAATCATTCTTGAATGTCCTTCCCGCTTTCCGGAGGACATTTTCTATGAGGATAACGCCCTCGCCAAAACATGGATCAGCAGGATTAAACATTTTGAATATATACCGGAGCCGCTGTATTTCTACTACCAGCACGCGGCATCCACGGTGCATACCGTAACAAAGAAGCGGCTGCAGGACCGCATGGAGAGCGCGGGAATCATGCTCTCCGAGGCGAAAAGATACGGCTACTTCGAGCGCTTCCGGCCGGAGATCGAGTATTCGTTTACGGTTCTGTTTTACCAGAACACACTCTTTTCGGCGATGCGCGCGATGAAGGAAAAGGGAAGATACGCCTTCGTGACTTCCCTTGCCGGGCAGATGCGGGAGACATTTCCGGATTTTATGGACAACCCGTATTACAGGGCAAGGACAAGTCCCGAAGAGCAGAAATATATGTCGATGCAGCAGAAGTCACCGCTTCGATTTTATCTGCAGTATCTGGCGCTCTGGAAGTACCGGGATTTCAAAAACCGTAAGCGCTCGTAACAGAAAAGCATCAGGGAGGCACGATGAAGACAGATATTGAAATAGCTCAGGAAGCCTTTAAACAGCCGATCGTGGAGGTCGCGAAAGAGATCGGGGCAGGAGACGAAGACCTGGAACTCTACGGAAAATACAAGGCGAAGCTTTCGGAACGATTTGTGCAGAAAGCCATGCGGACGCCGTCCGGGAAACTGATTCTTGTAACCGCGATCAATCCGACGCCCGCGGGCGAAGGCAAAACAACGGTCAGCATCGGTCTTGCCGACGCGCTGCATCGTCTTGGCAAAAAGGTCTGTCTCGCTCTCAGGGAGCCGTCTCTAGGGCCTTGTTTTGGCGTGAAAGGCGGGGCAGCCGGCGGCGGGTATGCGCAGATTGTCCCGATGGAGGACCTGAACCTGCACTTTACAGGCGATTTTCACGCGATTACGGCTGCGAATAATCTTCTGGCTGCCGCGATTGACAACCACCTGCATTTCGGCAACGCTCTCGGCATTGATCCTACCAGAGTTGTGTGGAAGCGCTGCATGGATATGAATGACAGGGCGCTGCGCAATATCACGGTCGGACTCGGCGGACATATCAACGGACCGGTGCGCGAAGATCATTTTGTCATAACGGCTGCCTCCGAAATCATGGCGGTATTCTGCCTGGCCGACGATCTCGAAGATCTGCGCGCACGGCTTTCGAGGATTGTGGTTGCCTACACCTATGATAACAGGCCGGTAACCGCCGGTGACCTCAAGGTCGTCGGTTCGATGATGGCTCTGTTAAAAGACGCGATGCAGCCGAACCTTATGCAGACGCTGGAACATACGCCGGCACTCGTGCACGGCGGGCCGTTCGCGAACATTGCGCATGGCTGCAACTCGGTCCGCGCGACGAAGTCGGCGCTCGGCCTTGCGGATTATGTTGTTACGGAGGCCGGCTTCGGCGCGGATCTGGGCGCCGAGAAATTCATGGATATCAAGTGCCGGATGGCGGGACTTCACCCGGACGCGGCTGTCCTTGTCGCAACCGTGCAGGCGCTCAAATACAACGGCGGCGTTCCCAGGGCGCAGCTGCGAGAAGAAAATCTGGAGGCTCTGGAGAAAGGCATTGTCAATCTCGGCAAGCACATCGAGAACCTGCAGAAGTTCGGCGTACCGATTGTTGTCGCGATCAACCGGTTTGCTTCTGATACGGACGCGGAAACTGCGTTTATTGAAGCATATTGCAGAGAGCGGGGCTGCGCGTTCTCGCTCACCGAAGTTTTCGCGGAAGGCGGCGAAGGCGGGGAAGATCTGGCGCAGAAGGTTCTGTCTACGCTGGAAAACAAGCCTTCCGCTTATAAGCCACTGTATTCTCTGGATCTTGGACTGAAAGAAAAAATCCAGACAATCGCGCGGGAAGTCTACGGCGCGGACGGCGTCGAATACACCGCCGCTGCCGAAAAATCGATCCGCACACTGACAGATCTCGGCTTCGACAGACTTCCTGTCTGTGTCGCAAAGACGCAGTACTCGCTTTCGGATGACCAGAAGAAGCTCGGACGGCCGGAAGGCTTCAACATTACGGTCCGCGACGCTTACGTCAGTGCGGGGGCCGGCTTCGTCGTTGTTCTGACCGGAGAGATCATTCAGATGCCCGGCCTTCCGAGAGTACCGGCAGCCGAGAAAATCAATGTCACGAAGGACGCGCAGATTACCGGCCTGTCCTAAGGGAAGTCACGGGCAGCCGCGGAAGACCGCGCCGGCCCGGGGGGAGCGGCAAAGCGCCGCGCAGCATAACTGGAAAGTGAGGTAAACCGTATGCTTATCGCAGTTCTGATTATCCTTTTGGCTGTTGTTATTGTGCTGATTGCAGCCAATATCCGCATTGTTCCGCAGGCGCATGCTTTTGTCATTGAACATCTGGGCAAATACAAAACGACCTGGCAGGCGGGCCTTCATGTGAAGACGCCGTTTATCGAGCGTGTGATCCGCAACATCAGTCTGAAGGAACAGGTGCTGGATTTCCCGCCGCAGCCGGTCATTACAAAGGACAACGTCACGATGCAGATCGACTCCGTTGTCTTTATGAAGATTTTCGATCCGAAGCTCTACACGTACGGCGTGGATAATCCGATTGCCGGTCTGCAGAATCTTTCGGCAACTACACTGCGTAATATCATCGGCGATATGGAGCTGGATGAGACGCTGACTTCCCGGGAAATCATCAACAGCAAGATGCAGACGACGCTGGATGAGGCAACGGACCCCTGGGGAATCAAGGTCACTCGCGTCGAAATCAAAAATATCCAGCCGCCGCGCGAAATTGAGGAAGTCATGACCAAGCAGATGCGCGCCGAGCGTGAACGCCGGCAGACGGTTCTGGAAGCGCAGGCACATCAGGAAGCGGTCGTTTCGAGAGCCGAAGGCGACAAGCGGGCCAAGATTCTCGCCGCGGAAGCGGAAAGAGACGCGCAGATCGCGCTTGCGGAAGGCCGGGCGAAATCGATCGAGCTGGTCTACAAGGCAGAGGCGGACGGGCTGGCAAGACTGTCGGCCGCAAATCCTTCGGACAAGGTTATTAAACTCAAGGGACTGGAAGCGCTCAAGACGGTTTCGGACGGCCGCGCGACCAAGATTTATATGCCTTCCGATCTGACCGGTGTCATTGGTACGCTGGGCGTTGCGGGAGAAGCGCTTGGCATCGGCGATGCCACCGCTGTTGACAAAACACCGAAGCCGCAGCCTCCCGTTAAAAAGGACCCCTGCATCAGCGATGAGACGGGAAACGGCGGGAGGGCAGCCGCGGCAGCGACCGAAAAGATCAATGAGGATATCACAAGACAGGCGGGACAAAGCGGAATCTGAAATTTTCATGAAGAGCTGTAACTTTGCCGCGGAACCTGTTACACTGATAAACCATGAAGAAAAACAAAGAACTATTATGGACAATCCTGACCTTCCTCATCGCGCTTCTGACGATTTCCGCGGTTGTCGGGCAGAGTAAGGAGCTGACGTTTTCCGCGATCGGAAAGCTCGTGCTTGACGCGAAGCCCGGCTGGATCTTCCTCGCGGCGCTCAGTATGATCAGTTATATTCTGATGGAGGGCATCGCGCTCTGGATCCTGCTCCGCGCGTCCGGCTTCCGTAAGACCATGGGGCAGTCAACCACTTATGCCGCGGCGGATATATACTGCTCCGCGATCACACCTTCGGCAACCGGCGGGCAGCCGGTCGCTGCATGGTTCATGCGAAGAGACGGTATCCCGACCGGATATATCACGGCGATCCTGATGATGTATCTGGTTCTCCATACTTTTTCCACACTGACGATCGGAATACTGACGCCGGTATTATGGCCTTCGGTCTTCACGGGCTTTTCCATTCCTGCGAAGCTCCTCATCCTGCTGGGGGCGGTTACAATCACCGGTCTTGCGGTACTGTTCGTCATGCTGCTGCGGATGGAGAAGAAGATCTACCGTACCGGCTGCCGCATCATCGACTGGCTGACCCGGAAGAAAATCGTAAAGCGCGATCAGTACTGGAAGGAAAAACTTGCAGCGACACTTGCCGATTACAGCAAGTGTGTGAAGGAAATGTTCTGCAGGGAAAAGATCCGTCCAATGCTGCAGGTCTACGGACTGAACATTGCGCAGAGACTGTGCCAGACCATCATTGCGCCGCTTGTCTACGCGGCGACCGGCGGGCTTCTCCGGAACATGGGCCGCGTTTTCGCGACGCAGGTCTTTGCTACGATCGGTTCGATCTGCGTACCGATTCCCGGCGGCATGGGCGTCGCGGATTACCTTCTGTACAATGGTCTGCGCGTCATCACGGATCATGAATCCGCGCTGCAGCTGGAGCTGCTGTCCAGAAGCTTTTCGTTTTACGCAACAGTGCTGATCAGCATGATTATTGTGCTAGCGGGTTACATTTCAAGGCGAACCTATTATTTCGTACAGCACCTGAAAAAGAAATAAATCATACATCGGGGCCGCGGCGGAGCATTTTCTGCCGCGGCCTTTTACGCGGCGGCAACATAGATTCCGGTTGCACTATGGACAACGTATGCTATACTAGTTAGCGCAGACAAACAATACGAAACACCGTGGAAGACATAATAGAAGAGGACAAAATGACACTGAAAGAACTGGAAATCGGAGAAAGCGCGGTAATCGAAAAAGTAGGTGGAGAAGGAGAACTGCGGCAGCATTTTCTGGACATGGGCGTGATCCCCGGCGCCTGTGTGACACTTGTGAAATACGCCCCGATGGGAGACCCCATGGAGCTTCGGATACACGGATATGAACTGACGCTCCGTCTGGACGATGCGGCGAAAATACAGATCCGGAAAGAGAAGACGGGAGAGAGAACAGACGCTGACAGACAGCTGGGCTCTGACCGCGACGCGGCGCAGCTGCCCTTTACCAGAGCCGGTGAACATCCGGGACTTGGAGAGGGAGGCAGATACCACGTGAAGAAGGGCGAACACCCGCTCCCGGATGGAACAAAACTGACCTTTGCGCTTGCAGGCAACCAGAATTCCGGCAAAACAACACTGTTCAACCAGCTGACCGGCTCCAACCAGCATGTCGGCAACTTTCCGGGCGTCACGGTAGACAGAAAGAGCGGGGTCATCAAGGGACATCCCGGCACGGAAGTGACAGACCTCCCCGGTATCTATTCGATGTCCCCCTATTCGCAGGAAGAGCTGGTTTCCAGACAGTTCATACTCGATGAAAAGCCGACCGGCATTATCAATATCGTGGACGCGACCAATATCGAACGCAACCTCTATCTCACAATGCAGCTGATGGAGCTGGATGTGCCGATGGTTGTTGCTTTGAATATGATGGATGAAGTGCAGGGAAACGGCGGCTCCATCCTGATCAACCGGATGGAGGAAATGCTCGGGGTTCCGGTAGTGCCGATTTCGGCGAGCAAGAATGAAGGCATTGACGAACTGGTACGGCATGCGATCCATGTGGCGAAATATCAGGAGAGACCCGGAAGGCAGGATTTCTGTGATCCGGAGGAGGATGGCGGCGCTGTGCACAGGGCGCTGCACGCGATCATGCATCTGATTGAGGATCACGCGGAGCGCGCGCAGATCCCGGTCCGTTTTGCCGCGACCAAGGTGGTGGAGGGAGATGAAAGGATTCTGGAAGCGCTGCATCTCGAGCAGAATGAGAAAGAGATGATTGATCACATCATCCTGCAGATGGAAAAAGAGCGCGGTCTTGACAGAGCGGCCTCGATTGCCGACATGCGTTTTGATTTCATTGAAAAGCTTGTCCGCGAAACGGTCATCAAGCCGAAGGAAAGCAGGGAGCATGAAAGAAGCCGGAAAATCGACCGCATTCTGACCGGCAAATACACGGCAATACCGGCTTTCATCGGTATCATGGCGCTCGTCTTCTGGCTGACCTTCAACGTAATCGGCGCTTATCTGCAAGGCCTGATGGAACTTGGCGTTGAAAAGCTGGGAGCGCTTACAGATGCCGCGATGCGCGCCGCGAACGTAAATGACGGACTGCGTTCGCTCGTGATCGACGGTATTTTCAGCGGCGTCGGCAGCGTGATCAGCTTCCTGCCGCTGATCGTAGTACTGTTTTTCTTCCTTTCTCTCCTGGAAGACACAGGATATATGGCAAGGGTGGCTTTTGTCATGGATAAGCTGCTCCGGAAAATCGGCCTTTCTGGACGCAGCATTGTGCCGATGCTCGTAGGCTTCGGCTGCTCGGTCCCCGCGGTTATGTCTGCCAGAACCCTGCCTTCGGACAGAGACCGCAAGATGACCATCCTGCTGGTTCCGTTTATGAGCTGTACGGCAAAGCTCCCGATCTACGCGTTCTTTACAGCGGCGTTTTTCCCGGGAAAAGGTGCGCTCATCATGGTCGGATTGTATCTCCTCGGTATTCTTGTCGGTATTCTGACCGCGTTGATTTCGAAGAATACGTATTTTAAGGGAGAGGCGGTGCCTTTTGTCATGGAGCTGCCGAACTACAGAATGCCGAGTGCAAAGAATGTACTGCAGCTTCTGTGGGAAAAGTCCAGAGACTTTCTCCAGCGCGCTTTCACGATTATCTTCATGGCTTCGATTGTGATCTGGTTTCTGCAGAGCTTCGGACTGAATTTCAGTCTTGTGAGCGATTCCAGCAAGAGCATTCTCGCGGCGATTGCAGGCTTCATCTCGCCTGTTTTCACGCCGCTTGGCTTTGGCACATGGAAAGTCACGACCGCTCTGATTACCGGCTTCCTCGCGAAGGAAAGCGTTGTCGCGACTTTGAATGTTATGTATGGCAGCACGCAGGAGCTGACCGCGACACTTTCCACCGCATCGGCGGCCGCACTGCTTGTCTTCTGCCTGCTGTATACGCCGTGCGTTGCTGCGATCGCTTCGATCAAGCGCGAGCTTGGCGCGAAGTGGGCGGCCTTTGTTGTTGTTTTCCAGTGCGTCATGGCATGGGTGGTCGCGTTTATCGTGCATGCGGTACTGCTTTTGTTTGCCTGAATCGGAACAGAGGTCATAGTTTATGCGGGGCGTAAAGAACATTGTGTGCACAGCGGCGGATGAACACCGGAGGGCGGCGCAGGAGCTGGCGTCGCGGCTGGATATCCCGTTCACATCTGCGGATACAATATCAGATGACAGTGACGGAATCCTGCAGCTGCGCCAGGATGAGTACGGACTTTCTCTGGTCCGGGGCGGAATGCGGCTGCAGTGCGATCTGACAAAGCTTCTTCCAAGACTGCGCTACAACAATCTGACGCATGAACTCGTGGTCCGTGCCGCAAAAAACAAAGAAATGCAGCGCAATCCTCTGGCTGTTGACGCGACGGCGGGCTTTGGAGAAGACGCGCTGCTTCTGGCCGCCGCGGGTTATACAGTGGAAATGTATGAAAAGGACAGGATTATCGCGGCACTTCTGGAAGACGGTCTACGCAGGGCGGCGTGCGTTCCGGAGCTTGCCGGCATCACGGCAAGAATGCATCTGCATAAGGAAGACAGTATTCCCGTCATGCGGAAAACCGCGGTTTCCGTTGTTCCCGGCCCGGAAACCGCTCTGCCCGCGCAGGAAACTTCTCTGCGCCCGAATATTGTTCTGCTGGACCCGATGTTTCCGGAACGGAGCGGCAGCAGTCAGGTCCGCAAGAAGTTCCAGCTGATTCATTGCATCGAGCAGCCCTGCGATGAAGAGGAGGAACTGCTGAGCGCCGCGTTTGCCGCGGCGCCGCGGAAGATCGTTGTAAAGCGCCCTCTCAAAGGCGCGTATCTGGCCGGCAGAACACCGGACTATTCCATTAAGGGGAAAGCAGTGCGGTATGACTGCTTTGTTTTGACAACATGCACAAAATGACAGCACATAATTACACACATCCGACAAAACGCCGTCATTCCGTATGAATTTACACATCTGATTTCTTATCATACGTGCAAAAAGCATAAAAAATTCAATGAACACCCTAAAATTATCTATATTTCTACGCAGGGAAGCAACGTACAATGTAGCTATCACGAAGGGAAGCAACGGGGCTTCCGAAAATGATAGAAGGGTGGTTACTTATTATGAACAAAAAAGGTATGTTATCGATTGCGACCGCTGTAGTTCTCGGCCTTGGCGCTGCAGGCTGCGGTTCCAATTCGAGCGCTCCCGCGGCATCGACAAAGGCTGATACCGCGGCAACCGAAGCTGCATCGGCTTCCACACAGGCAGAGGCAGCGGCTCCTTCCGGCGATGTAGCCAACAAGGACAAGCCTCTTACATGGTTCAACCGGCAGCCGTCCAACAGCTCTACAGGCGAGCTTGACAAGGATGCTCTGAACTACAACGCGAACACCTATTATGTAGGTTTCGACGCAAATCAGGGTGCCGAGCTGCAGGGCCAGATGGTCGCTGATTATATTTCGGCGCACGCAGACACGATCGACCGCAACGGTGACGGCGTCATCGGATACGTACTTGCAATCGGCGATATCGGACATAACGATTCCATCGCACGTACAAGAGGCGTCCGCAAGGCTCTTGGAACCGCTGTCGAGAAGGACGGCGCGGTTGATTCCCAACCGGTCGGCACAAACGTAGATGGCACAGCAACCGATGTTCAGGACGCAGAGCTGAAAGTCGGCGACAAGACCTTCAAGGTACGTGAGCTGGCTTCGCAGGAAATGAAGAACTCCGCAGGCGCTACATGGGATGCGGCTACGGCTGGTAACGCGATCGGAACATGGTCTTCTTCGTTCGGCGATCAGATCGATATCGTTGTTTCCAACAACGACGGCATGGGCATGTCGATGTTCAACGCATGGAGCAAGGACAAGAAGGTTCCCACATTCGGTTATGACGCAAACAGCGATGCGGTTGCGGCAATCGCGGACGGCTACGGCGGAACGATTTCCCAGCACGCGGACGTACAGGCTTATCTGACACTCCGCACACTGCGCAATGCTCTTGACGGTGTGGATATTGATACCGGTATCGGCACGGCAGATGAGGCAGGCAACGTACTTACAGACGATGTTTACAGATATGATGCTGACGCCCGTTCCTACTATGCTTTGAACGTAGCAGTTACAGCAGACAACTATCAGGACTTCACGGATGCCACAAAGACTTATGCTCCGGTTTCCAACCAGCTGGATGCGTCCAAGCACCCGACCAAGAAGGTATGGCTTGATATCTACAACGCGGCGGATAACTTCCTGAGCGCTACCTATCAGCCTCTGCTGCAGAACTATGATGACCTTCTCAACCTCGATGTAGACTACATCGGCGGCGACGGCCAGACAGAGTCCAACATCACGAACCGCCTTGGAAATCCGAGCCAGTATGACGCATTCGCGATCAACATGGTTAAGACAGATAACGCGGCAGCTTACACATCCCTGCTGAATCAGTAATCCGCATGGCTGGAAGTAAGTCAATCTGGTAATTCAGAAACGAAAGGAGGGGTTGTCAGGAAGGTCTCTTCCTGGCAATCCCTCTTTTAAAGTGAAAATGCAGAGGTAAGAAAATGGCAGAAGATAAGAAAGATAAAATTGTCTTATCGATTCGCGGCATGTGCAAATCCTTCGGCCGTAACAGGGTTCTGGACCACATCAACATGGATGTGAAGGAAGGGACCATCATGGGCCTTATGGGAGAGAACGGCGCCGGAAAGTCAACCATGATGAAGTGTCTGTTCGGCACTTATCAGAAAGATGAAGGCCATATCTATCTGGACGGAAAGGAAGTCAGCTTTTCAGGGCCCAAGGACGCGCTTGAGAACGGGATTGCCATGGTTCACCAGGAACTGAACCAGTGCCTTGAGCGAAGCGTCGTCGACAACCTCTTCCTCGGCAGATATCCGGTTAATTCTCTTGGCGTAATCGATGAGATGCGGATGAAAAAGGAAGCAGCGGACCTTTTCCGCAAGCTCGGCATGATTGTCAACCTGACACAGCCCATGCGGAACATGTCCGTTTCCCAGCGGCAGATGTGCGAAATCGCGAAGGCGATTTCCTACAATTCCAGGATCATCGTACTTGACGAACCGACCTCCTCCCTGACTGTTCCGGAAGTGCGCAAGCTCTTCAACATGATGCGTAAGCTCAAAGCGCAGGGGATTTCCCTGATTTACATCTCGCATAAGATGGATGAGATCTTTGAGATCTGCGATGAAGTCTCCGTTCTGCGTGACGGCAGTCTTGTCATGACAAAGAGCACGAAAGACACGAACATGAACGAGCTGATCGCCGCCATGGTCGGACGCTCTCTGGAAAACAGATTCCCCGTTGTCGACAATACGCCCGGCGACATCATTTTCTCGGTGCAGCATCTTTCCACGAAGTTCGCGCCGCATCTGCAGGATATCAGTTTTGACGTCAGAAAAGGAGAAATCTTCGGTCTGTACGGCCTTGTCGGCGCCGGCCGTACGGAACTTCTGGAGACCATCTTCGGCGTCCGGACAAGAGCTGCCGGCCGCGTTTACTACGACGGAAAACTCATGAATTTCGCCAGTGCGAAGGAAGCCATGGAACACGGCTTTGCGATGATTACAGAGGAACGCAAGGCAAACGGCCTTTTCCTCAAGGGCGATCTGACCTTCAATACGACGATTGCCAACATGAACCATTACAAATCCGGCATTGCGCTTTCCGACCAGAAGATGGTCCGCGCGACTGCGGATGAAATCAAAATCATGCACACCAAGTGCATGGGCCCGGACGATCTGATTTCTTCACTCTCCGGCGGCAATCAGCAGAAAGTCATTTTCGGCAAATGGCTCGAAAGAGATCCGAAAATCTTCATGATGGACGATCCGACGAGAGGCATTGATGTCGGAGCGAAATACGAGATTTACGAGCTGATCATCGCGATGGCCAAAAGGGGCAAGACAATCATTGTCGTTTCATCGGAAATGCCCGAAATTCTCGGCATCACTAACCGGATCGGCGTCATGAGCAACGGTCACCTGGCCGGCATTGTGAACACAAAGGAAACGAATCAGGAAGAGCTCCTGCGTCTTAGCGCGAAGTACCTTTGATGATGGAAGGAGAGAGTGAGTAAAATGGCTGATACAAGTAAGATCCTCACAGCGGAGGAAGAGCAGAAGCTTCTCGAGCCTATTGAGGCGCATATCAATGAAATTCAGAAAAAGATTGACGCTCTTCGTGTGTCCGGCACCGATGAAGTCATCGCGCGCCGGAATCATATCCAGCTGGTCCGCGAGGACAAGAACATATCCAAAGACGAACGCCCGAAGCTGATCGAAAAGGACAAGGCCGCGATCGCAAAGGCGGCCGAGATCGAGAAGAAGAACAAACCCGAAGTGGACCGCCTGATTGCCGAAGGCGAGGCATACCTGAGGGAACACTTCGACAAAGACTTCTTCAATAAAGTCAAGGACAGCTGCGCGGCAGCAAAGTCCGAAGCGCAGAAGAAGAATCAGGCGCTTGTCGACCAGATCACGAAGGAGCATCAGGAAGCACTGTCAAAGCTTACGGACAAGGCGGAAATCAAGGATGAGAATTACGTCTACAAGAACAAGCTCTTTGATGCGAAGATGCGGCTTGACACCGAGCTGCAGGATATCAAGAGCCGTCAGCACGACGCGTTTTCGATCCGCTATCATTATATCGATATGCTGCGGCTTTCCCGCTTTACGTTCGCACAGAACAGAGCGCAGAAATGGGAAAACTATAAATACAATTTCAACGTCAAGCAGTTCCTGTTAAAGAACGGACTTTACATTGTCATTGTCCTGATTTTCATCATGCTGGGCATCATCACCCCGATCGTCAAGCATACCTCCCTGTTCACGATGAACAACATCCTGAACATTCTGCAGCAGGCATCGCCCCGTATGTTCCTCGCTCTTGGCGTTGCGGGACTGATTCTTTTAACAGGTACTGACCTTTCGATCGGCCGTATGGTCGGCATGGGCATGGTTACTGCGACAATCATCATGCACAAGGGAATCAACACCGGTGCCGTGTTCGGACATATTTTTGATTTCACCGGCATGCCGACACCGCTTCGTGTACTGCTGGCGCTGATCATGTGCATCATCTTCACGACCTGCTTTACATCGATTGCCGGCTTCTTCACCGCGAAGTTCAAGATGCATCCGTTCATTTCGACGATGGCGAACATGCTGATCATCTTCGGCCTTGTTACTTACGCGACCAAGGGCGTGTCGTTCGGCGCGATTGAATCCGACATTCCTGGCATGATCATTCCGAAGATTAACGGCTTCCCCACAATTATCCTGTGGGCAATTGCGGCGATCTGCATCGTCTGGTTCATCTGGAACAAAACAACCTTCGGCAAGAATCTTTATGCTGTCGGCGGAAATCCCGAGGCGGCTTCGGTTTCGGGTATTTCTGTTTTTGCGGTAACGATGGGCGCCTTCATTATGGCGGGCATCCTGTACGGCTTCGGCGCGTGGCTTGAATGCGCGAGAATGGTCGGTTCCGGTTCCGCGGCGTACGGCCAGGGCTGGGATATGGACGCGATCGCAGCCTGCGTCGTCGGCGGCGTATCCTTCACAGGTGGTATCGGTAAGATTTCGGGCGTTGTCGTCGGTGTTCTAATCTTTACCTCCCTGACCTACTCTCTGACGATTCTGGGTATTGATACGAACCTCCAGTTCGTATTTGAAGGTATCATCATTCTGGCAGCGGTAACGCTGGACTGCCTCAAGTATGTGCAGAAGAAATAATACGGCGATTATTCCGGAAGATTTCGGGAGCTGCGGAAGAACCGCAGCTCCTTTTGCGTTTTCCGGGTTTTCTAATATCCGGTGGAAAGGTACAATAGGCGTATGATGTTTTGCCGGGAGGATGAGGGATATGGCGTACAGTGTGCTGCTCGTGGATGACGAAGAAGAAGCGATCCGCGTCATCATGGATAAGATTGACTGGGAAGGTCTGGGGTTCACGATCGCAGGGCACGCGGGTAACGGGGTCCTCGCTATGGAAATGGCGGAAGAGTGCCAGCCGGACGTCGTGATGACGGACATTAAGATGCCGTATATGGACGGGCTGGAACTGGCAAGACGCCTCAAGCACGAGTATCCGGCGGTCCGGATTCTGCTCTGCACCGGTTTTGACGAATTTGAATACGCGAAGGAGGCTGTGCATCTGGAGGTGGAGGAGTACCTTCTAAAGCCGGTGAACGCGCAGGAGCTGACGGAGAGCTTTAAAAGGCTCCGTAAATCGCTCGATGAAGAACGCGCGGAGAAACAGAACGTGCGCAAGCTGCAGAATTACTACATGGAATCGCTGCCGCTGCTGCAGGCTAACTTCTACTCGTCTCTGATTGACGGCAGAATCTCGAAATCGGATATACCCAAATATATCAACGACTATCAGATTGACCTTACGGGACCGGTGCTGTGCTGCGTGGATATTCATACCTCGGCATCGGATGTGCCGGAAGGCATGACACCGCTCCTTCTTTCCATGTCCGTGCAGCGCGAAGCACAGGAAAGACTCGGGAAGGCCTGGAGAGCGCGCTTTTTCACGTATCTTACGGACACGATCATGATCGCGCAGATGGAGAACGGCGCAAAACAGACCGAGCTGACAGACGACTGCGACCGGTTTTCCAAAACTATGCTGCGTCTGGCGGGAGCAAAGGTCACCTGCGGCATCGGCGATGTCTGTGAAGACATAGGCGGCCTGCGGGACTCTTACAGCGGTGCGCGGGAAGCGGTTTCCTACAGGGTTCTGTACGGAACAGGGCGCGCGATCAGTATCATGGAGATCGCGCCGAAGGAGAAGAACTATCAGGACGTCGGAGACTCCGGCCTTCATAAGCTTCTGAAAGAGATTCATACAGGGACGCCGGAAGAGATCAAAAGCTCGCTGACAAGTTATTTTGACGAGACGCTTGCGGGGGCCAAGAGCATTCAGCAGTATCACGCAATGGTCATGGAGCTTCTCGGCGCCATGTACCGTTTTGCCGCAATGAACGATATTGATACCAGTGGAGAACCCGGCGCGGGAGAGGATAAGTACGACCGCCTGCTGCAGATGGACCGCACCGAGCTGCGGGACAAAGTGATCGAAAAGGCAATTTTCTTCCACAACAGTCTCAGCAGCGCCCGCAGCTCGCAGGGGCATTCATTGGTGCAGGACGCGCGGGACTATGTGCGCGATCACTATGATAACCCTGCGCTTTCACTGGATCTGGTCTGCCGGACGCTCGGACTTTCCAATTCGTATTTTTCGTCTCTGTTCAAGAAAGAGACAGGCCAGTCCTTTGTCCAGTATCTGACAGGATACCGCATGGAGCAGGCCGCCCGGCTTCTTCTCGAATCTTCGGAAAAGAGCTATGTCATCGGACGGCGCGTCGGATATGAAGACGCGAATTATTTCAGCTATGTATTCAAAAGGACTTTCGGACAGTCTCCGTCCAGATACAGGAGTGAACATATGGAGCAGAAGGAATGAGCGCGCCGGAAACGGGCGGGCAGGAGAAGCCGGAGGGATTTCGCGAAAAGCTTCTGGCACTGCGAAACAGGCTTCATCCGATCCGGAAAGCCGCGGGTACAAGACTTCGAAGCATCCGGACGACAATCAACATTACGTTTACGGTAATCTTTGTCGCGATCATGCTGATTATCGGGCTCACCCTGTACGGACGCTTTGTCAGGGTTGCCCGTCAGAACGCGATTGAAGCCACGCAGAAAACGCTCTCGCAGAGCAGCCAGACACTGGAACAGTATCTGAACGGCATGCGGCATGTTTCCGACGCGGCATATTACAGCTCGATCCGGGAGAACGACATCGGCAGCCGGAGGCTCCCGGAAGAACTGAGCCTTTTGTACGAGGCGGATAAGGAGTCCATTGTCACGATTGCGGTCTACAGCAGCACCGGGAGCCTGCTTGCGGCGGAGCCGGTAGCCAACCAGAAAACAGACCCGGACGTAACAAGACAGGAATGGTTCCGGGCGGCGGTTGAGGGAATCGAGAATCCGCACTTTTCTCTTCCGCATGTACAGAATCTGTTTGACGCGGATTCGTATCAGCGGGTGATCAGCCTTTCCCGGTCGGTGGATCTGAACGCGGGGGACGAACCGGAAACCGGCGTTCTTCTCCTTGATTTTTCAAGTTCGGACATCGAACAGATGATGCAGCAGCTCTCGGGGCCTCTCGACGGGCAGTATTACTATCTGTGCGACAGCGACGGGAATCTGATCGCGCATCCCAGAAAGGCACAGATCATGGAGGGACTTCTTTCCGAAGATACATCCGTTGCCGCGAAGCACCCGGACGGAATTCTCGAAGAAACCGCAAACGGAACGAAAAGGACGCTGATCATCCATTCGATCAGCTATACCGGCTGGAAAATGGTCAGTGTCATTCCGAACAGCTCTTTCCGGCTTGGCATGCTCAATGTCCGGCTGTTCATTGAAATTCTGCTTTTAATGGCCGGCATGATCGTCCTCGCGGTAAACCGTGTCGTCGCCGGCAGAATCTCCCGGCCGATCATGGAATTAAATGATTCCGTGAAGGCATATGAAGCGGGCGGCGCGCCGCACATAGAGCCCGGCGGTTCCATGGAAATCCGGCATCTTGGATGTTCCATACAGGCGTCGTATGAAAGAATCGACCGGCTGATGCAGCAGATTGTGAACGAACAGAACCTGCGGCGCATCAGCGAGATCGACGCTCTGCAGAGCCAGATCAATCCGCACTTCCTGTATAATACCCTCGATTCCATTACCTGGATGATCGAAGGCGGGAAAAATGACGAGGCGGTCTTCATGATTTCCGAGCTTGCCAAGCTCTTCCGGATCAGCCTGTCCAAAGGCAGGACGATTATTCCCGTGCGCGATGAAATCCAGCACGCGCGAAGTTACATGAATATCCAGAAGGCAAGATACAAAGACCGGTTCCTTGTGGAATTCCTCGTGCCGGAGGACATCATGGACTGCTGCACGGTCAAGCTGATTCTGCAGCCGCTTCTTGAGAACGCGATTTATTATGGCGTCGGCGATCTGGATGTGGACGACGGCGGTAAGATCATCGTCTCCGGCGGGGAAGAAGAAAACGGCATCTACCTTCGCGTCGAGGACAACGGCTTCGGGATGTCTGCGGAAACGGCGGCAGCTGTTTTGACGAAGGAAGAGCGTGTGCACAAGCACGGATCGGGTGTCGGCCTCGTCAACGTGCATAACCGCATCCGGCTTCTGATGGGCGGGCAGTACGGGCTCAGCGTTGAAAGCGAGGAAGATAAGGGTACAAGAATTACCGTTCATCTTCCGAAGATCCCGTATACCGAAGAGAACAGGAGAAAACTGGAGGGAAAGGGCGATGGCAAGTGAGAAAAGAAGATTTCTGCTCGTCGAGCTGCTGCTTGCGGCGGTGCTGTCCTTTCTGCTTCTGGGCCTTGTGCTGGACCGCAGACAGAAGCCGCAGAAGGTGATCGGCGTTGTGATCCATCAGTCCGCGGAAGGCTCCTGGCGTGGATTTCTGTCCGGCGCGCGGGCGGCCGCGGCAGATGAGGATGTCGTTCTTTCGGTCACGGAAAACGTGAACCTTGCACAGGCTTCCGATTTCGAAAAAACAGTGCAGGACGCCGTCTCTTCCGGCGCCGCTGCGCTCATCGCAAAGCCGGTAACGGACGGCGCTTCGCTGGAACTGCTGCAGACGCTTTCCGGGAGAATGCCGGTCATTCTTGCAGGCGCTTCGGACGCGTCCGTCTGCAGCGTTACGCCGGACAACTACGCGATGGGGTACAGTGTCGGGGAAGAGATACGCGCGGATTATGAATCCGGCCTTTCGGGCAAGACGCTCGGCATTCTGCTGCCCGAAAAATCATCAGGGGACACGCGGCAGGCGCTCCTGGGCCTTCAGGACGCTTTGGACGGGAGCGGCGTGAAAATCCTTTACGAAGTGAAAAATTCCCTTACAAATACCGAAGGGGCGGACGCCGTGCAGCGGCAGCAGTGGGTGGATATTGTCGCTGCACTTGATGATAACAACCTCGGAATCGCGGGGGATCTGTCCCTTACAAGGAATCTGCACGGCGCTGTGGTTTACGGCATCGGTAAATCAGAGAAAAATCTGCATCTTCTCGAGAAGAAGGCGCTGCGCGCCGTTGTTTTTCCGGATGAATTCACGATGGGATATAAAAGCGTGCAGGAAGCGGCGCGGGCACTCGGACGCGGACGGCGTCCTGCTCCGCAGACGATCCCGTACAAAGTACTGCGGCCGTCGACGCTTTTTGCGGAAGAGAATGACTCCCTGATGTATCTGATGAGCCGTTAGCGGGCAGGTAAGGTGTGACATATGCGAAGGAAACGAAAAGACAGGAGAGGAATCAAGGCCTTCTCCGTGCTTTGCGCGCTCTGTGTTCTTGCTGCAGCCGTGCTTTCACTGCAAGGCTGTGCGGCGCAGACATCCCGCGGCAGAAACATGAAAATCGGCGTTGTTGTCTACAATCAGACAGATACTTTTTTAGGGGAGCTTCTGCAGCTTTTTCAGAAGGATGTTAACAGCCTCCGGAGAGACGGCGAAGAGACTGCGGTGTTGATCCGGGACGCGGCGGGCTCGCAGCGTACGGAAGACGCCGAGGTGCGTGAGCTGCTGGACAACGGCTGCAATGTTCTGTGTGTGAATCTGGTCGACCGGGGGGTTCCCTCCAACATCATCAATATGGCGAAGGAGGCCGATGTCCCCGTCATCTTCTTCAACCGTGAACCGGTCAGGGAAGATATGAATCTCTGGAGCCGGCTGTACTATATCGGTGCGGACGCCGCGCAGTCGGGGCGCATGCAGGGAGAACTCGCGGCGGCCGCAATCCGGTCGAATTCCCGGATTGATAAAAACGGCGACGGTAAAATCCAGTACGTCGTTCTCGAAGGCGAACCCGGCCATCAGGATACGATCATGCGCACGGACAGGGCTGTCGCGACGCTGATCGAAAAGGGGGTGTCTCTGGACAAGCTGCGTTATCAGATCGCGAATTTCTCCCGCGCGCAGGCAGCCAACAAGATGACACAGTTAATCGGACAGTTCGGGAACCAGATTGAACTGGTTCTTGCCAATAACGACGCGATGGCGCTCGGCGCCATCGACGCATACAACAAGCTGACGATTACGGAGAGCAACCGGCCTGTTTTTCTGGGAATTGACGGAACAAAGGAAGGACTTTCCGCCGTCATCGACGGCCGCCTTGCGGGGACTGTCTACAATGACAAGAACGGGCAGGCCATGCAGATGGCAAAGCTTTGCGACGCGCTCTTTCACGGAGACAGTCTGGACGGCTTCGGACTGCAGGACGGTAAATATCTTTACCTGCCGTACGAAAAGGTGACTGCGGAGAATGTGCGCAAATATGTTGTAAAACAGGATGAATAAACGCAGTTAATCTCCGGTTGATCCGCGCAGGACCAGATTCGTTTCCGAATATACCGTGCGGTAGTTCATGCCGGGCTCTTTGATTCTGGTTTCGAGCAGATTCATTGCGGTAAATCCCATGACCTGCGTATGAATATGAATGCTGGTCAGCTGCGGGGACACGATTTTTGCCATGGAAGAGTCATCAAAGCCGCAGATCATGACATCTTCGGGCACCCGGATCTGCATCCGGTTCAATGCCTGCAGAAGGTCAATCGCGCAGAAATCATTTGAACACACAAACAATTCCGGCAGTCTGTCCAGACTGCGCAGCCTGCTCTCTATATAATCGGAATAAGAAACAAAACCCTTGCCTTCGATCGAATCCGTGAGCATGTACCGCTCCTGCGCCTGCAACCCGCAGAAGCGCATGCCGATCAGGTATGCAATATATCTTTCAAAGAACGACTGGCAGTGCATAATATCACCGATAAAGCCGATCTTTGTAATACCCCGGCCTTTCATGATGCCAATCAGTTCCTGAATGCAGTCGCTGTTATTCATAAGCAGCTTGTCTGCCTTCAAAGGAGGCCGGCCGATGCTGACCGCGTGATCGACCAGAAGAAGAGGAATATCCAGATCACAGAGCATCCTGCTGTATTCGTAGTCAAAAACCTCGACGCACAGGATTGCGGCGCAGCGGTTCAGAACAAGTGTCTCCGGGAGCGTCCTGTCCCGCAGATTCTCCGGCGTTATTCTGTGCATGGTCATCGAGTAGCCGTTCTGCGTCGACTCCCGCTGGAACTTATCCAGCATGGTCGTCGCGAAATGCGAGTCCCCTAAAAAGCTGGCCGAAAGAATCGCGATTTCTCCTTTACCCCGACGCTCTTTTTCCGGAAGATTGTCCGGGTCCAGATAGCTGAACTGCTTGTATCCCATCTCGATGGCTTTTGAAAGGACCTTCTGCCGGGTGCTCTCCGCGAGAATACCGGTATTGTTAATGGCCTTGGAAACTGTATTTCTGGAGACGCCCAGTGCGTCCGCGATATCCTGAATTGTTACACGCTCGGACATATTTCCTCCTGATCTGTATGCGCATATGATGTTTTGAATGGTGTCAGAGACTTTCCATCATTATATCGTAAAGGCAATGCTTTTACAAATGTAAAATATCGGATTGCGCATCTATGCGTAACGATCTTACAAATCCGCCCAATCATCCATTTTCTATAAGCATTTCTTTTTTCAGTTAACGGCATCCACAAAATTGCACAAAAACCAAGGATCATTTTTGTGACATAAATGATGCAAATGTAAAATTCGATCAATTGACAAATGATACATATAATGATATCTTTAGGCCACGAGTGATAAACAAACAGACAACAAAATGATGCAAATGTAAAATTACTAAATTTCATACGATTTGTTCAAAGGGGGATTTATCATGGGAGCTCGGAGCAGAACAGCCGTAAAACCGGCAAAACCTAAAGAAAGCTTTTGGCAGTATTTCATCAGACACTGGCAGCTCTACATCCTGTTTCTGGGACCGGCGTTTGTGCTGACCATCATTTTCAGATATCTCCCGATGGGAGGCATCCTGATCGCCTTCGTTGACTATAATCCGTTTAAAGGCATCATGGGAAGCGAGTGGGTCGGGCTTGCCAATTTCACACGTTTTTTGAAGTCGCCGGATTTCCTCGAGTATCTTGGCAATACGCTTAAGCTCAGTATTTACGGGCTGCTCTGGGGGTTCCCGGTTCCGATCATTCTGGCGCTGCTTTTAAACCGGGTCCGGAGTGTGGGACTCAAAAAGAACATTCAGCTTGTCCTGTATCTTCCGAACTTCGTTTCCGTCATCGTCCTCTGCGGTATGGTCAGAATTCTCCTTTCCGTAACAGGACCCTTGAACAATCTTCTCGGTACAAGCATTAACTTCATGACCATCCCCGAAGCCTTCCGACCGATCTACATTATCAGCGGCATCTGGCAGGGAGCCGGCTGGGCATCGATCATGTACACTGCGGCTCTTGCGAACGCGAGTCAGGAGCTGCGCGAGGCAGCCATCATCGACGGCGCCAATATCTGGCAGCAGATCAAGGCGGTTGACTGGCCGGCAATTAAAGACATCGTCGTCATTCAGTTCATTCTGCAGGCAGGCAACATCATGAGTGTCGGCTTTGAAAAGGCATATGCACTGCAGACAGACCTGAACCTTCGATCTTCCGAGATCATAGCCACCTACGTTTACAAGAAAGGTCTTCTGGACGGCGACTACAGCTTCTCTACAGCGGTCGGCCTGTTCAATACAGTAATCAATGTCATTCTTCTTATTCTGGTCAACAAGATCGTCGAGAAGATGAATGACGGCAAGGGAATTTAAAGAAGGGGGGACCGTCATGAGAGCAAAAGTCAAAGAGGCCGCGCAGAGCAGCGGCCGTAAAGCGAAGTTTTCCCAGATGAGCACGTTCGACAAGACGTTCACGGTCTGCGGCGATATTCTGCTGTTCCTGTTTGTTTTATGCATCATCGTTCCGCTGGTATACATCGTGATCGCGTCCTTCATGGATCCGGTCACATTGCAGAACAAGGGCGTAACCTTCGATCTCAGCAAGTGGACGATCACTGCTTACAAACGTGTCATCGAAAATAAAATGATCTGGGTGGGCTTTATCAACTCGATCGTCTATTCCGTCGTATTTACTGCCATATCGGTCATTGTTACGCTGATGGCTGCCTATCCGATGTCCCGCGAGGATTTCCGCGGAAGGAAGTTTTTCAACGTCATTTTCATCATTACGATGTTCTTCGGCGGCGGTCTGATCCCGACCTACCTGTTAATCAGCCGGCTCGGTATGCTGGATACGATCTGGGCGATCGTCCTTCCGGGAGCCTTCAGTGTCTGGAACATGATCATCGCGAGAACATATTATCAGGGAATTCCGAAGGAACTGCGGGAAGCCGCTTCTGTGGACGGAGCCAATGATATTGTTTACTTCTTCAAAATCATGATGCCGGTCTGCAAGCCTGTCATCATGGTGCTGGTGCTCTGGCAGTTCGTCGGAATGTGGAACAGTTACTTCGATTCGATGATCTATCTGAGTTCGGAAGCCAAACAGCCGCTCCAGCTGGTGCTCAGAGCGATCCTGATCCAGTCCCAGCCGCAGCCCGGCATGGTGTCGGATATTCAGAGCACGGCGGCGAGGGCACAGCTTGCGGAACTGCTCAAATACGCGACGATCATTATCTCCAGTATCCCGCTTCTGATTATGTATCCGTTCTTCCAGAAGTATTTTGACAGCGGCGTCATGGTCGGATCTGTCAAAGGGTGATACACGCCGGACGAAGGAGAAATGCTTATGCGGCGCACAGGAGCGCCGCGGCGTAGAAGGTTGAAAAGCGGGGCTTCTGCAGACCGCGTTGTTATAAAAAGGAAGCGGGCAGGGACCGCTTCTTAAATGGAAAGGGGAAAATTATGAAAAAAAGATTTTTGAGTAAGGTTGCGGCCGCTGTTTTGTCCGCGGCAATGCTTCTGCCGCTGGCAGCCTGCGGCTCCGGATCACCGGACGGTGGTAAGGCTGGCCAAACAGACGCGGCCGACGCAAAAGCGGTATCCTTCCCGCTGTCCGAGAAGAAGACGATTACCGGCATGACCAGCTATCCCGCCGGGACCGAGTCGGATCCGAACAAGAGAACGATCTTTAAACGGCTGGAAGATAAAACAAATGTCCATGTCGAATGGAATGCCATTCAGGCGGACCAGTGGAGCGACAAGATCGGTCTTGCGATGTCGGATCCTTCCAAGATGTCCGAATTTGTTTTTACGGCGGGATTCAGTGACAGCGATCTGTTAAAGTATGGCAAACAGGGTGCGATCCTTCCGCTTGAAGACTATATTGATTCCTGTATGCCGAACCTGAAGGCTGTATTTGACAAATACCCGGAATACAAAACGATGTGCACCGACACCGAAGGACACATCTGGGCGCTTCCGTGGATCGAGCAGCTGGGCTCCGGAAAGGAAGCCATTCAGACGGTCGGCGGCATGAGCTACATCAATAAAAAGTGGCTGGATTTCCTCGGCCTTGAAATGCCGACAACGACGGATGAGCTTGAGAAAGTGCTGATCGCGTTCCGCGACAACGCGAAAAAGCTTCAGGATGAGTTCCATATCGAAGGCTCCGTAATTCCGATGTCTTTCATTATGAACAACGGCGATCAGGACTGCATGATTCTGATCAACGGATTCGGCGAAGGTATCGGCGATATGGATGCGGGCAGACACATCGCTGTAACGGATGACCGCAAGGTTGTCAGCACAGCTACACAGGAAGGTTTCAAGAAAGGCCTTGAATGGCTTCATAAGTTGGATACCGAGGACCTGCTTGACCCGGAAGCATTCACGCAGGAATGGTCAACCTACGTATCGAAAGGAAAATCCGGCCGCTACGGCGTCTGCTTTACCTGGGATGTGGCGAACGTCGACAATCTGGAAGACTGGGAGCCGCTGCCGGCGCTCAAGGCCGATGTAAAGAATATAACGCCACAGAACGGGTCCTTCACAAGCGGCTTTGACCGCGGCAGATGCGTCGTGACGGCAGTCGCGAAAGATCCCGCGCTTGTCTGCTCCTGGCTGGACCAGATGTATGATCCGCTGCAGTCTCCGCAGAACAACTGGGGAACGTACGGTGATGAAGGCTTCAATATCTTTGAAATGAGCAAAAATAAAGACGGCGGAGAAATGCTCAAACACGCGCCGCTTGGAGACGCTTCCCCGGTGGAAGTACGTGAAGCGCAGTGTGTAGGCGGACCGCTCGCAGTGCTGGACGATTACTATAACGTGTATGTAACATGCCCGGATGACGCGCAGTACCGTCTGAACTGGATCAAAGATATCTATACACCTGACATGCACGGCAAATATGTGTATCCGAACGTGTTCATGAATACCGAAGATACCAAGAAGCTTTCCGACCTGACAGCGGATATTACAAAGACAATCAACACTTTCAAGGCAAATGCCGTTATGAACGGATTTACAGATGCGGACTGGGACAGCTTCCAGAAGTCTCTGAAGGATTATGGACTTGATGAACAGCTTTCTATTCTGCAGAAATATCTGGATGCATATTACGCGAACGAGGAGACAGCAAAGTAATGAGTTCGATGCTGGAAAAAGCCAGAACATTTGAAAAAGAACACGGAGATAAGGTCGGTTCCGATGAGAGGCCTGCCTTCCATTTAACGCCGTGGTCAGGCTGGATGAATGATCCGAACGGCTTTTGCCAGTATCAAGGTCAGTACCATCTGTTTTATCAGTATAATCCGTACGCGGCGCACTGGGACAGCATGCACTGGGGACATGCGGTTTCCACAGACCTTCTGCACTGGAAGTACCTGCCGGCGGCGCTTGCGCCGGATGGGAAGAATGACGGCGCGGGGTGCTTTTCCGGAAGCGCGGTTCCGCTGGAAGACGGCAGGCTGCTGCTGATGTACACGGCAGTCGAAGAGCGGACGGAAAACGGAGAGAAGCAAATCTGTCAGACGCAGAACCTCGCGGTCGGAGACGGCCTGAACTTCGAAAAATACAGCGGGAATCCGGTCCTGGATTCCCGCGACCTGCCGGCAGGAAGCAGCAAGGAAGATTTTCGTGATCCCAAAATGTTCCGGCTCGATGACGGTTCGCTGGCCTGCGTGATCGGCAGCAGGCCGGCGGATGGCAGCGGACAGATCCTTTTATACACGAGTGAGGATGGATTTCGCTGGAATTTCAAGTCCGTTCTCGATCAGAACCATAACCGCTTCGGAAAGATGTGGGAGTGTCCTGATTTCTTCCTGCTGGATGGAAGACGGGTCCTTATAACAAGTCCGCAGGACATGCAGCAGGCCGGAACGGAGTATCATCCGGGGAACGGAACCGCGTGCTTCATCGGAGACTTCGATGAGAAGACCGGAAAGTTTACC
Source organism: Bacillota bacterium (assembly GCA_029224465.1). Lineage (GTDB taxonomy): Bacteria > Bacillota > Clostridia > Lachnospirales > Lachnospiraceae > CAG-791. Next base: position 105,096 of record JAQXUQ010000014.1, read on the forward strand.
GAAGTTCGTGATCAGACGCTTGATTACGGCATTGATTTCTACGCACCGCAGACGCTGGAGACGCCGGATGGAAGACGTATCATGATCGGCTGGATGCAGAACTGGGATGCCTGCGCCATGCGGGAGCCGGATGCGCCATGGTCGGGACAGATGACACTGCCCCGTGAACTCGAAATCATAGATGATAAGCTGTATCAGCGTCCGATCACGGAGCTCTCGCAGTACCGGACCGGAAAAATGCAGTACAAGAATATTTCCGTAAACGGCACAGTATCCCTGGACGGCATCCGAGGACGATGCATTGATCTGGAAGCGGAGATGAAAGCTGCTGATCAGGAAAATCTGTTTCATAAGTTCGCCATCCGCTTTGCAGAAGGAAACGGGCATTATACGGAATTTGTTTTCAGGCCATTTGAGGAAACGGTTACGGTGGACCGTTCTTTCTGCGGATCAAGAAGGGATCTTGTGCATGTAAGGGAGTGCCACGTTCCGGGAACCCGGGACGGGCATCTGAAGTTCCGCCTCATTCTGGACCGCTTCAGCGCCGAGATTTTCCTGCAGGACGGGGAGAAGGTTATGACGGTTACCTTTTTCACGGAGCAGGAAGCGGATCAGATTTCTTTCCATGCAGTTGGTGAAGCAAGAATGGATGTGGTAAAATACGATCTGAATTTGTAGGACGCAGATCGGGACGCACCCTGCATACGTGGAAGGAGCAGAACACATTGGAATGGCGGAAAATGAGACGCTTCCGGCAGCAGATCTCCAAAGAGGAGTGCCTGGAAGTCCTTCGAAATGAAAAGAGAGGCGTTCTTGCCCTTAACGGAGAAAACGGATATCCGTATGCACTGCCGGTAAATTTCTTCTATGACGAGGCGGATGGCAGGATCTATTTCCATGGCGCAGAAGAAGGCGCAAAAATGGATTGTCTGCAGGCGGATGACAGAGTCTGCTTCGTTGTCTATACGCAGGGCTTTCAGAAGGAAGGCGACTGGGCGTATTATCCGACATCCATTATCGTGCGCGGCCGCGTCAGTATACTGAGCGATCCTGCAAAAATCAAGGAGCAGTGCAGGAAAATCGGATTTAAATATTATCCGACCGAAGAAAGTGTGGAGAAAGTGCTGCGTGACACCGAGGGACGGTTCAGCGTACTGGCGCTCTCGGTGGAACATATGACGGGAAAGCTGGTTCACGAATCGTGACGGATCGCGGGGCGGGCTCCCCGGGACTTGCCGCGGCGGGAACACGCAGAAACACCGGAAAGATCGCCCGCAGTCTGCCGGCGATCTTTCCGCGTCATGCAATACACCTTCATCCTGCGATATTGCATGAATATTTCAAGACAAATGAGCGGCGCGAGCCTGCATTGCATAGAAATGGGCAAAATCTATGCAATACGGCTCGCGCTTTTTAGTTTGTCTTGGAAAATCTATGCAAAGCGGGGAAAGGAAGCGCTATTGCGTTGTGACAGCCATTTGCTGCGGAAACGCAACGTTGAAAGTGTGAAAGCGAATCGGCGTGGTGCGGCCTTTCAACATCGAAAGCGTGAAATCAGACCGGCGGGCAGTTTTAACAGCGCACATAGTGAGGCTGATTCGGATCAGACACTTGGATCGCAACAACTGGCAACTGTTCATAAATTCGTACATGCACGCAGCACAGCCAAGAACGATGTTGCCGTTCTTCACGAAGGGCGTATAAATAGAAACCTAAGGACTGTGCTATACAATTATAAATTGATGATTACCCCCGAAGTGCTTCCCTGCTAATACATAAGTCCAGGTCTTATGGGTATCGTCCATTCTTATTTCGCAAGTCGTACCTCGCGAGATGCGCATGCGTAAGGATTTAGAAGAATATCCAGAATGAAAGCAGTCTCATGTACAATATGTAACAGATAATTATTGACGGGCTTGGCTTAATAAAGACCGGAGAAGATCGTGGAGAAACTCAGACAACAGCCTGTTTTCTAATGTTATCAGCATTCGTTATACAGCCTATGTGAAGGCAAAACAATAGGAGCGCTGTGCCTGCTGACACCCATCATTTGGATAAACCGCTTGACGAATACGCTCCTGCTGCCAAGTTACCATAGACTCTGGAAATGATCAACAATATCTCTCATAAAGATGAATTGTCTGCGGTTGTTCTTAATTATTTTGGAGCGCGAAGGGCATCAACCTCCGCTATTCGTTTAATATCGATAATGATCTAGATGCTTTGTTCAATTGTCGTGCAATGAGAGGATAGTCCTCTGTCAGTTAACAATAAAATGATACATTCCCGAAAGGAGTTTAGCTTCATAACATTCTGGCATGAAAAAACCACCAGCCGCAATGGCCGGTGGCTTCTTACATAAACCCGTCCGTCTGTTCTCCGAACCAGTCGTCTATTTCTTTATCAAGTTTCTTAATGTCTTCTGGCGCATCATTCCTAAGATGACACCCTATTAAATAGGGCTCCACCTCGTCAATTTTGTCATTTATGTCTTTGGGTATAATAATTGCAGGCATATTTACTCCCCAAAAATTAGCTAATTATTGGCTCTATCGTTATCGCTTACACCATAGCCCCAGAAGCTCTTTCCTCTTCTATTAATGTATTCGTCTCTTTCCATTTAGAAGCTAGTTCATTAGACGCATGTGAAAGGAAATATTGTTCTGGGTCTTCGCTGCAATCCCCTGCGCAATAATCATCAATAATCCTTTGATACTCTGCTCTAAGCCTTTCTGGCAGCATCTGCTGCATATTAAAGTCCTCCGCGAACAATTTTAAGTATCTCTGAAGATAACTTATTGTCAGTCAATCCTCGTTCGGATTCTATGGTATAAGCAAAAAGCTCTACAAGATCATTATACTCTTTCTTTCCTTGGACCGTTAATTGTATTCTAAGTTTCAGATAATCTTTAAAATCAAATTCTTGTCACTATTTGGGTAGACGTTTCTTTTATACAATATTGATTGCCTAATCCAGACACTATGGTTTTGAATAACCTTATAAGAGTCTGGTTAAACTTATTTTATGTCTGAGAGATTTTTTCTGCCCATTCCACTACCCATACTCTTCATGCAATATGCCTTCATCCCGCGATATTTCATGAAGAATTCAAGACAAATGAACAACGCGTGCTCCTATTGCATAGAAATGAGCAAAATCTATGCTATAGGGCTCGCACTTTCTAGTTTGTATTGGAAAATTTATGCAAAATTGTGTGTAAAGCGCGCATTGTATTGGAGATGTGGGGACGAAAGAATAATCGAGACAGGCACGTGCAGGCGGCAACAAGTAGAGGGTTCTCAATGGACAAACGCACACAACTGGAGAAATCTGTAGAAATTCAGCCTAATCGTTGAAGTAATCCCTCTTGGAGAACCTGTGAACAGTTTATATGACGTTTAACAGCCATAACGGGTATCCATGCCGGGAGGAAAAATTTTTACGGACAGAACGGACATCTGTCTGAGATCGATATTAAAAGGTATCAATCTGAATAAGAGATTTTATGATGCCTTCAGGCACTTTGAACTGACCTTGAGGTGATGGTGGATTTATCGGATCACAGTTGTCTTCTGCTACAACCAAGCAAACTCATAACCGGATCCCTTCAGTGTTTTGTGGCTTGATCAAGTGGAGGCATCTGAATTCCTTTCAATATAACATACACAAAATACACAACACTTCAATAGGGCACATACACGGAATACTTAAAACAGCAAATTGAAACAGATAGTATTGTCCATCGCTTTGCGGAGAAAACCGGAGCAACGATCAACCGCTTAAATGCACCTATTATAGTGCGTGATAAAAACTGAAGGAGTATTTCGAATTTCGTGTTGCATTTACATTAAATGTGCAGCAATATCCTTGATTTTAAAGGATTTTTCGTTGACAAAAAATGCAATAAAATCAGGCTGAAAACAAAAGAAAAAAGCGTAAAACCGTTGAAAACTCAACGTTTCTACGCTTTCCCACATCACGGAGAGCATGGGATTCGAACCCACGCACCGGTCACCCGGCCTAACGCATTTCGAGTGCGCCCCCTTGAACCGCTTGGGTAACTCTCCAGTACTTGCCTATTATAGGGCATGGGTTGTGTTTTGGCAATCCCAAATATCTTTTATTGTCCGCGCCGGTTTTATTGTATAATTATAGTACGTTTTTATGTACGGCAGGTCCGCCGCCAGCCCGGCCTGCCGCAGGAGGCTGTAGGGACAAGCTGGATCACGGATTATCCGTCGGGAGGAAAACTATGCTGAGAATTGGTATGCTGACAAGCGGAGGCGACTGCCAGGCACTGAACGCGGCCATGCGCGGCGTTGTGAAATGCGTTCTGAACAACAGTAAGGAACCGGTCGAAATCTATGGCTTTGAAGACGGGTACAAAGGCTTGATTTACAGCCGTTTCCGTATGCTGACCGGAAAGGACTTTTCGGGCATCCTGACGCGCGGCGGCACGATCCTCGGCACGAGCCGCGTGCCTTTCAAGACCATTCATGATCCGGATGAAAACGGTCTCGACAAAGTCGCCGCGATGAAACAGAACTATTACAAGCTCCAGCTGGACTGCCTTGTCATGCTGGGCGGAAACGGCTCTCATAAGACAGCGAATCTGCTTTCCGAGGAAGGGCTGAACGTTATCACCCTCCCGAAGACCATTGATAACGACCTCTGGGGAACAGATATGACTTTCGGCTTCCAGAGCGCGGTGGATATCGCAACAAAGGCAATTGATCAGATTCATACAACGGCATCCTCTCACGGCCGTGTTTTCATTGTAGAGATCATGGGGCATAAGGTCGGATGGCTTCCTTTGAATGCAGGCATCGCGGGCGGAGCGGATATCATCCTGCTCCCGGAGATTCCGTTCGATATTAACAAGGTAGTCGACAAGATTGAGGAGCGGGACAAGGCAGGCAGCCGCTTTACGATTATTGTTGTCGCGGAAGGCGCGATTTCCAAGACGGACGCGGCACTCAGCAAGAAAGACTATAAGAAGAAACTGGAAAATTACAAGTATCCTTCTGTCTCGTATGAGATCGCGGATCTCATTACCAAGAAGACAGGCCGTGAAGTCCGCGTAACTGTCCCGGGCCATGTGCAGCGCGGCGGCGAGCCGTGTCCGTATGACCGCGTTTTCGCGAGCCGTCTCGGCGCCGAGGCCGGCAAGCTGATTCTCAAGCGGGAATTCGGTTATATGGTAGGTTATAAGAACCGCGAAATGGTCAAGGTACCGCTTGCGGAAGTAGCCGGCAAGCTCAAGACTCTCGATCCGAAATCGGATATCATCAAGGAGGCGAAGCTGCTGGGAATTTGTTTTGGCGATTGAGAAGATGACAGAAACACATTATTTGGCGCTATACCGCAAATACCGGCCGCAGACGTTTGACGACGTCTGCGGTCGTGATGCGATCGTACGGACACTGAAAAACCAGATCAGCTCGGGGAGAATCGGGCACAGTTATCTGTTCTGCGGAACCCGCGGCACCGGCAAAACAACGATTGCCAAGATTTTCGCCAAGGCAGTCAACTGCGAGCATCCCGTGGACGGCAATCCCTGCGGGAAATGCGATACCTGCCTTGCCATATCTAAAGACGCGGATTTGAATGTCGTGGAGATGGACGCCGCATCGAACAACGGCGTGGATGATATCCGCGGCATCATAGAACAGGTCTCCTATTCGCCGACGCAGGGACGCTACCGCGTCTTCATCATCGACGAGGTTCATATGCTCTCGACCGCGGCGTTCAACGCGCTTTTAAAAACACTCGAGGAGCCGCCGGCCTACGCGATTTTCATTCTGGCGACGACCGAACCGAACCGTCTGCCGATCACAATTCTTTCGAGATGTCAGCGGTATGACTTCGGCAGGCTCCCTGTCAAGGTTATTGAGGACCGGCTGCGCTATGTCGCGGGCGCGGAGGGCCTTACAGTTGAGGATAAGGCGATCAATTATATCGCGCGTCTTGCGGACGGATCCATGCGCGACGGCCTCTCAATCCTCGATCAGTGCAACGCGTTCAATTACGGGAACGCGTGTCTTACTTACGACAAAACGCTCGAAGTGCTGAACGCCGTCGATCCCAAAGTTTTCAGCAGGCTTTTCCGGTGCATCAGCAGCGCAGACGACGCGGGAACGCTGTCAATTCTGGACGAGCTCCTTTCCAAAGGACGCGAAATTGTCCAGTTCATCACGGATTTCATCGAATATCTGCGGAATGTAATGCTTTTAAAGGCTTCGGAAAAGCTGGCTGACAAGCTGGATGTATCCGAAGACGCGCGGGAAATGCTGCTTTCGGACGCCCGCAGCGCAGAGCTGACGCAGGTTATCAGGTATATTCATGTCCTGTCTGCCTTAACCGAGCAGATCCGCTATTCGGCCAACAGAAGGATCCTCACAGAGGCTGCGCTGATAAGACTCTGCGAGCCTTCGATGGATATCACAAGAAATACGCAGGAGCAGTTTGACTCTCTGACCGAGCGCGTCCGGAATCTGGAAAATCTGATGGCGGACTCACGCGCCAGAATCGAGCGTCTTTCACGAACCGGCATGATATCAGAGGAAGCGTATGCGCAGCTCACAGCCGGGACGGACAGCCTTACGGCTTCGGACGGTTCTGCGGCGAACGGCAGATTTTTACAGACAGGCGCGGACAGCGGTGACGGCGCGCGGAAAAGGCAGCCGGTTCTGCCGGCTGCGATACCCGAAGAAATCCGCAAAGTCGCAGCTGGATGGAACAGCGTTATCGCAAGGATGCCGGCACACATGAATTATCTGAAGGCCCTGCTTCGGATGGCGAAGCCGTCCGTTGCAGAGGATGGAAGCCTGATGGTGGTTTTTGAGAGCGAAAACGCCTACCTTGCCTTTTCCGAAAAGGATGAGAAAACGGCGGAACACAGAGAGCTTCTTGAAAAATACCTCGCGGAGGAAGCCGGCGGCAGCATATCCGTAACCTACAAACTCCTTGACAATGGTCAGAAATTTACGGAGAATTATGTGGATATCCGCGACTTGCAGAAGAAAATCGATATGGACATAACGGAGGAATAAAATGGCAAAAAGAGGCGGCGGTTTTGGCGGCGGAATGATCCCCGGCAATATGCAGAATATGCTCAAACAGGCGCAGCGTATGCAGTCACAGCTGCAGGAGAGCCGCGCGAAGCTCGATGAAGAGGAATTTACGGCGAGCGCCGGCGGCGGAGCGGTTTCAGTAACCCTGACAGGCGCAAAAAAGCTGAAAAACATTGAAATCTCCAAAGATGCGGTGGACCCCGATGATGTCGAGACGCTGCAGGAGATGATCATGGCCGCCTTCAATGAGGCGATGAAGCAGGTTGATGAAGCGGGAGAGAAGCTCTTCGGCGGACTTCCCGGCGGCTTTGGCATGTAATTTCTATGAATTTATACAGCGGACATATCAATCATTTAATTGATGAACTGGCGGCGCTGCCCGGCATTGGAACCAAGTCGGCGCAGCGCCTGGCTTTTTATATCATCGGCATGTCGCCCGAGCGGGTGAACAGCCTCTCCAAGGCAATTACGGACGCAAAGGCACACGTTCATTACTGCAAATACTGCCAGAATCTGACCGATACCGAGGTCTGCCCGATCTGCGGCGATCCGAAAAGAGACCACTCGACGATCATGGTCGTCGAGAATCCGCGGGACCTCGCGGCTTATGAACGCACTGGCAAATATACAGGGGTGTACCATGTTCTGCATGGCGCGATTTCTCCGATGCTGGGCATCGGCCCGGACGATATCCGGCTGAAGGAACTGATCGCGCGCCTTGCAGGCGATACCGTCAGGGAAGTGATCATCGCGACAAATTCGAGCCTTGAAGGCGAAACGACGGCAATGTATATCAGCAAACTGATTAAGCCCGCGGGCGTCAAGGTAACCAGAATCGCGAGCGGCGTACCGGTCGGCGGCGACCTCGAATATGTCGACGAAGTGACGCTGCTTCGCGCACTCGACGGACGGCAGGAATTATGAGCAGAACAAACCGGCGGACGACAATCAAGGCAGGAGCGGCTTTTGCAGTTTTGTACGGCATCAGTACGATCCTCGGCAGTACGCTGCAGGAGAAGGGGTATCTATGCCCTCCGGAACCGCACGCGGTAATTCTTTCAGCCGCAGGGGGCTTCATCGCGTTTGTCCTTTTTGTCATCGTCATCGGTAACAGCCGCCCGCGCTTTGCCGGGAAGACCGCAAGCGCACGGCATCAGGAGATGCCGGAACGCCGCGGGGAGAAGCTTTCCAAAGGGCGTCGCGCGGCGCTGTGGCTGCTGTTCATGACAGCGGATCTGATTATTCTTCTCGGGGTCTACCCGGGGTTTTTCGTATATGACGCGGCAGACGAACTTGCAATGGTGCAGTCGAGGATGTTTACAACTCACCATCCCCTGTTTCATGTGCTGCCGCTTGGCTTCTTTCTACAGCTTGTCCACAAGCTGACCGGCTCATATAATGCCGGGATCTTTCTGTACCTTCTTTTGCAGGCGGCCGTGATCAATGCCGTCTTCGTTTTCATGCTGGCCGAATTGCTTCGTGAGCGCCGCAAAGGCCGGGACAAATGGTTTCTGCCGGCGACGGCTTTGTTTCTGGTGTTTTGCCCGACGATTACCATGTTCGTTTTATGCAGCACCAAGGACGGACTGTTCGGAGCGTCGCTCCTTCTTCTGACCATTTCACTTCGCAGAATCGTAAGAACACCTGCGCTTCTTACAGGGAAAAATCCGTGGAAAACATTGTTCATCGTCTCTTCCGCGCTGATGATGCTCTACCGGAGAAACGGCGTTTATGCTTATGTGTTCGCCGGGATTTTTCTGCTGATCTGGAGTGCCGGGAGAAAATTGCTCCGGCCGATGCTGTTTTGCCTGCTGGCTGCGCTCGCTCTGCAGTGGAGCGTGAATACGGCGCTTGCGAAGGCAGTGGACGCAAAGGGCGGCGAGCGTCAGGAAGCGCTCAGCGTTCCGATCATGCAGCTTACCCGCGTCTATGCGCTGGACGGGGATTCGCTCTCTGCGGAAGACCGGCGTGCATTCGAGGATCTTTTCGATACGTCTATCGCGGACAAATACAATCCGAAGCTCTCGGATCAGGTGAAACTCCATTTCCGGAATGATGTTTTCGATGAAAATCCGGTGAAGTACGCGTCTTTGTGGCTGCGGACCGGTCTGTCGCACCCTGCCGCATATCTGAACGCGTGGCTGATGACAAGCTATGGTTACTGGTACAGCAGCGGGATGATCGACTGCTACAAGGGCAATACGGTCTATACGTTCACATACGGGGACAGTTCGTATTTTGGCTATGAAACGGAGCAGCCCGGCAGCAGGCACAGTTATATTCCATGGATCGACCGGTTTTACAGAGAGGTTTCGCTGAATCCCGCGGTGCAGAAGCTTCCGGTTCTTCACTGGCTGATTTCACCGGGCGCTCTGTTCTGGATCTGGGTCTTTCTTGCTTCCGGAATCGCGCTCCGGGGAGGCCGGACGATGCTGGTTCCGTATCTGCCCATTGGCGCCGTTTATCTGACCGTGCTTCTGGGACCGTGTACTCTGCCCCGATATGTAGTATACTTATGGCTTGGGCTGCCGCTGCTTTTATGGGATTTTCTTGGCTGCCGCGGCAGACAGGGGCAGTAACTTTTCTATAAGACGGGGGTTTAATATGAGCGTTAAGAAAGAAATTTTTGGTGTAACGAAAACGGGCGAGACAGTTACCGCCTATGTAATTGAAAACGGAACGATCAGCGTCCGGGTCATTGATTACGGAGCGAATCTGGTCAATGTTTTCGCGCCGGACAAGAACGGCAATCTGGCAGATATTATTCTCGGCTATGATGATGTGGAGGGATATGAAAGCAATCCTGCTTTCTTCGGCGCGCTTGTCGGTCCCTCCGCGAACAGAATCGCAGGTGCTTCGTTTACGATTGACGGCAAGGAATATCATCTGCCGGCGAACGATGGCGTGAACAATCTGCACACGGACAAGGATCACGGTCTGCATAAGACGATGTGGAAGGCACTGCCGGGAGAGGATTTTGTCACGTTTACGACGCATGTGCCGGACGGGATGTACGGCATGCCGGGAGACCGGTATTTTTCGGTGACCTATTCGGTAACGGAAGACAATGCTCTGAACATTCACTATCACGCGACTTCGGACAAACCTACCATTATCAATCTGACGAATCACGCTTACTGGAATCTCGACGGTTATGACGCGGGCAGCATTCTGGACACCGTTCTGGAACTGCACGGCAGCGCGTTTACGCCGGTCGTCAAAGGCGCGATTCCGACAGGCGAGATCAGAAATGTCGCCGGTACTGTTTTTGACTTTACAAAACCCAGGAAAATCGGGCAGGATATCGACAAGGACGAAGAACAGCTGCTTCTGGTCGGCGGCTATGATCACAACTTCGTCGTGGACGGATACGACGGGGAAGGAAATTACCGGCTTGCGGCGAAAGCCTGCAGCGAAAAGAGCGGCCGCGTCATGGAAGTTTACACAACACTTCCGGGCGTGCAGTTTTATGCCGGCAACTTCATTAACGCTCCCGGAGCAAAGGGCGGGAAAGACTGCGGAAAACGCTGCGCGTTCGCGCTGGAGACACAGTTCTACCCGGATTCCATTCATCATGAGAATTTCCCGTCGTGTGTATTCGGCGGGGAACGCGTTTACGATTCTATGACAAAATACCTGTTTGACATCCTCTGATTCGCCGGGGGCGCAGGAACAGCTCTGCCCATGAGGGCAGCAGGCAGGAGAACGGCTTCATGGCAGTAATTCAATTCCGGCGTCCCGGGCGGACGGACGGGCAGGAACAATTTGATAACGACCGCATGGACTTCGATGAAGAAGTGTTTGCGAACGAACCGGAGCAGGGCGCGGCAGAAGAAACTGCCGGTTCTGTCCGGAGAATTCGTGTGAAAAGATTTCTGCGGATACTGCTTCTGGCGGCTTTGTTCGCCGCTGGCGCTTTTCTGATTTACTATGTTTCTGCCACGAGAAGCTACGCGGGCGCTTCTTATACGAAAACTACGGATATCAGTACACAGGAAGGAACGTGGTACGAGGCACTTGGCGGAAGCGTAGTATCGTACAGCGCGGACGGAGCTTCCTGCATGGATGTTTCCGGGAAGTCTGTCTGGAGCATTACTTATGAGATGCAGCAGCCGATGGTTTCCGTAAATGGTACGATTATCGCGATCGGAGATTATAATGGCAGCGAAATCCATGTTTTGAATACACAGAAGGAACTGTGCAAAATCAATACCAACATGCCGCTGCGGGCGCTGTATGCCTCTGCGGGCGGAGAGGTGGCTGCGGTTCTCGCGGATACAAAGGCTACCTGGATCTACCTGTATAAGGCGGACGGATCGGAGATTGCTTATTTCAAAACAACGATGAAACAGTCCGGATACCCCGTCGCGGCCGCGATATCACCGAAGGGACAGCTCGTGGGCGTCTCCTATCTGACTATGGGCAGCACGCAGGCGAACAGCAGTGTCGCGTTTTATAATTTTGGAGCCGTCGGGCAGAATACGTCGGAGAATAATGTCGCGGGGTTCAATTTTGACAATCAGATTATTCCTTATCTGACGTTTCTGGACGCATCCTCCAGTGTGTGCGTATCCGATTCGCAGATCGCGTTTTTTAACGGAGATGAAATTCCGGAACAGGGCAAAACAGATTCGTTCGGTGACGGACAGGTCGAAGCGGTTTATACCGGGGGCAAATCGATAGCGGTTGTGCTTGCCGGAACGGGCGACAAGGCGCAGCATACCATGCGTATTTACAATGCGGCGGGCGAGAAGACCGCGCAGTTTACATTCAGTATGGATTATACCGATGTGCAGATCGCGAACGGGCATGTCTTTGTGTACAACGCGCAGCAGCTGCAGGTATACAGTATGGATGGTACGAAGAAGTATGACGGAGAATTCAGAATGGATGTAGTCAAACTGATCCCTTCTGCGGGGCAGGTGAATAAAATGCTTCTGGTGACGGAAAACAGTCTGGAGACCATGACTTTGGAATGACGGGGTGATCCTATGAGCGTAAATGTTTACCTTGCTCTGATTGCCGCGGTATCCATTGCCGTTCTCCTTGTCTTTATGAACCATGGAATCCGCAGAGGTTTTGCGAAGGAACTGAAAGCTGTTCTGTCTCTTGGGTCGGGCATCGCCGTAATTATGCTTCTTTCAGGAGCGTTTGCGGGCTTTCGCACCGGCAGAACAGCAAACCTGATTCTCTGCGTAATTCTGCTTGTGGTGTTTGGCATAGTATACCGGCTGGTGCATCTGCTTGTCAGCGGAATCGGGCTGATTGCGAGACTTCCCGTCATCTGCTGGCTGGACAGCGCGCTGGGGCTTGCCGCAGGTCTGCTGGAAGGCTTCGGCGTTCTGTATCTTCTGGAATACCTGTTGAAAAACTTTCTTTTGCAGCAGCCGTTTGTATAATCTACACAAAATGGTTGTGCTGTCTGCGCGGACCGGACGCAAGATATTGGCCGGCGTAAAAAAAACAGCAAAAAGCAAAATTAATGCTTGCAATTCGTTTTCGGTAATGGTACTATTCATTTTGCCGTCGCGAGAAGAGCTTGTTTCTAAAACAGTTCGGACGCGGCAGACAACAGAGAACAGATCATACTCTGGACCTGATAGAAAAATTTGAGAAAGTTTTTCAAAAAGGTGTTGACAAGATCAAAAAGCTGTTGTATATTAAACGAGTTGCGTCTCAAGGACGCAGGGCTTCGAAAGAAGCTTCTGAATCTTCCAAATCAAATATTGACAATCAAACAGAAATGCAACCCTGAATACATTCTAATGAATTTATTCAGAACATTCCAAGAATGTTCGAAGGACATCGGAAGATGTCC